>JAQVFM010000036.1 GCA_028697255.1 Oscillospiraceae bacterium | reverse complement strand
CTACAATATTTATTTTTGTATTCCCGTACATAACGGCAGTGTTTTTTGATAAAATTGTGATGCCGCGCTCGCGTTCAAGTTCGTTAGAATCCATCACCCGCTCTGCTATTTGTTCGTTTTCCCTAAATACACCGCTTTGCCTCAATAGCTGGTCAACAAGCGTGGTTTTGCCGTGGTCTACATGAGCAATTATTGCAATATTCCTGATATTTTCCCTTAGTCCCATTAAATACTTCAATTCCCCAATTTCGTTGATATTAAGACATCTTATTATACCACCTTTTTATTAAGACAACAAGCATCAAGTAGAAAGGGCTTGATTTGTTATATAATATTTTGCTGACATTTTTTTGCTATTATGATATACTACCACAAAACGGATAATGTTCAATCAGTCAATTGCAAAACACACAGGCGACTATACAAGTTGTGGTTTCAATAAAAGCTTCGCTTAATCATGCTGTAGGGGGCCAACTGTGTTCACCCACAAAGCAGTATATTTTGCAATCGGCAATTAATTAAAAGTTTGAGGAGAAAGGTATAATGGATATTAAGCAGTTAGCACTTGAAAAACATTATGAATGGAAAGGCAAGCTGGAGATAACTCCCCGGGCACAGGTAAAAAACAGCGAACAGCTTTCGATTGCCTATACACCGGGTGTGGCTCAGCCATGCCTTGAAATACAAAAGGATATAACCAAGTCATTTGAGCTTACACGTCGCTGGAATACGGTGGCAGTTATAACCGACGGTTCGGCTGTGCTTGGGTTGGGTGACATCGGGCCCGAGGCCGGCATGCCCGTAATGGAGGGTAAATGCTGCTTGTTTAAGGAGTTTGGGCAGGTTGATGCAATTCCGCTTTGTGTACGCACAAAGGATGTTGATGAGCTTGTACGAACCATATATCTTATTTCGGGCAGCTTTGGCGGTATAAATCTTGAAGATATTGCGGCTCCCCGCTGCTTTGAGGTTGAGCGCAGACTTAAAGAGCTTTGTGATATCCCTGTGTTTCATGACGACCAGCATGGAACCGCGGTTGTGACGGGCGCCGCTGTGATCAACGCCCTAAAATATGTTGATAAGCAAATCAGCGAGGTACGCTGTGTCATTAACGGTGCGGGTTCAGCCGGAATTGCAATTGCCGTGCTGATGCTAAAACTTGGAGTAAAAGATATTATTATGTGCGACCGATCGGGTATTTTGTACGAGGACAAGCCCGGTATAAACGGCTCAAAAGCCGAAATTTGCCGAATAACCAATCGTAACCGTATTAAAGGAACACTGAGTGATGCTATGCGCGGCGCAGACGTTTTTATCGGCGTATCGGCACCCGGCGTTGTAACGGCAGACATGGTTAAAAGCATGGCGAAAAACGCCGTTGTGTTGGCAATGTCAAACCCCGACCCTGAAATATACCCTGACGAAGCTATAGCCGCCGGTGCAGCAGTTGTGGGAACCGGCCGTTCGGATTTTCCAAATCAAATCAACAATGTTCTTGCCTTTCCCGGCATTTTTCGCGGTGCGCTTGATGTTCGTGCCAGTGACATAAATGACGAAATGCTGATAGCGGCATCCCACGCAATTGCCGGACTTTTAACCAATGACGAGCTTTCAGCCGATTATATTATTCCAACAGCATTTGACGCACGCGTTGGCAAAGCGGTTGCCGAGGCAGTATCAGCAGCAGCGCGAAAAAGCGGCGTTGCCCGAATATAGCACACCGCTTTGGTTTATTAATATAGAGTGATATGAAAATTATGGCGGGATGATGTCATCCCGCCGTTTAATTGCATAGTATTATACCCAGCCGCGCAGTTTTACAGCCTCTGCCACACGGTTAATTGCAATAACATATGCCGCATCACGCATGTAAAGCCCTTTTTCACAGGCAAGATTATGAACCGCGTGGAAAGCCGAAGTCATCTTTTGATCCAGTTTTTCCAAAACTTCCTCTTTGGGCCAGAAGTAGTTCATGTTGCACTGTACTTGCTCAAAATAACTGCATGTCACGCCGCCGGCGTTGCACAGAAAATCGGGAATAAGATAAATATTTCTTTCTTTTATCAATTCGTCACAATCAGGCGTTGTGGGTCCGTTGGCACCTTCACAAATTATTTTAACCTGTTTACTGACCTTTGCAAAGGTTGCGGGTGTAAGCTGATTTTCAAGTGCACAGGGAAGAAGAATGTCTACGTCCTGGGCAATCCACTCGTCACCATCGAGCAATTCACATCCCATTTGAATAGCTTTTTCCTTATCAATCGTACCAAAAGAATCCTTGATGCTTGCTAATTTATCTATATCAAGCCCGTTAACATTACGGAAAGTACGCGATACTTTATCCTGATTGTCCCAACATGAAACAGCAATAATCTTTCCGCCAAGGCTTGTATACAAACGAGCCGCATGCTCTGCCACGTTGCCAAAGCCCTGAAGACTTGCGGTTGTTTTCGCAATATCAATGTTTAATACTTTGAGTGCTTCTCTAAGATTATATATCACTCCGTATCCGGTAGCTTCAGTGCGTCCAAGCGAGCCGCCCATTCCCACCGGCTTTCCGGTTATCATTCCCGGATAATGGCCTTGGCTGATTATCTCATATTCATCCAACATCCACAGCATGTGCTGACCATTTGACATTACATCGGGAGCCGGCACATCCACAGTCGGTCCCATGTTCTTTGCCATTTGTCTTACATAACCGCGGCATAAACGCTCCTGTTCGCCTGCAGACAAATTGCGGGGGTCACAAATAATGCCGCCTTTAGCACCGCCAAGGGGAATATCCACCACTGCACATTTCCATGTCATCCACATGGATAATGCTCTTATGGTATCAACAGTTTCCTGCGGGTGAAAGCGAATACCGCCTTTTGCAGGACCACGAGCGTCATTGTGCTGAATTCTATAGCCGTTAAATACTTTTGTGGTGCCATCATCCATTTTTACCGGAATGGTAAAATGAAATTCACGGCTGGGCTGACGCAGTAATTCCCTAATTGATTGGTTTAACCCAATTTTATCGGCTACATCATCAAATTGTTTTTGTGCAGTTAAATAAGAATTGTACGATTTTTGTGCCATAAAATTTCTCCTTATTGATTACCAAAATTGCTTTTTTTATTATAATTATAAACCTAATTTTAAGATTGTCAATTTGATAGGTTTAATTTTTACGTAATTTATAATAATTATTAATTTTAGAAATAACACGCAGTCGGAATATATTGACGCATGCAAATATTAGAGATATAATGATAAACCATAGAATAAAATATCATTTATAAGTGAGGGTTTGATGAGAATGATTTCCGGTGCCGCGGCAATGGTGAAATGTCTTGAGCAGGAAAACGTGCAGGTTGCGTTTGGCTATATCGGCGCAGCTATATGCCCGTTTTACGATGAGCTTGTCAGGAGCAGCATTCACCATGTAATGGTACGCACAGAGCAAAACGCGGCACACTCGGCAAGCGGTTACGCCAGAATTTCCGGCCGTCCGGGAGTTTGTATAGCAACCTCGGGTCCGGGTGCCACCAACCTGCTGACAGGCATAGCATCTGCTTATATGGATTCAATTCCTCTTATTGTGATTACCGGCCAGGTGCGCAGTGACCTGCTTGGGCGTGATGTGTTTCAGGAAGCCGACATTACCGGCGCTGCCGAACCGTTCACAAAACATTCGTATCTTGTCAAACGAGCAAAGGATTTGCCGCGGATTATAAAAGAAGCTTTTCATATTTGTGCAACCGGCAGGCCAGGGCCCGTGCTTATAGATGTGCCCATCGACATGCAAAAAACCATGATACCTGATTTTGATTATGATTTCCCTATCGACATCATCGGATATAAACCTAATGTACAGGGCCATTCGTTACAAATAAAAAAAGCAGTCGAAGCAATGAAGACCAGCAGCCGTCCTATTATTTGTGCAGGCGGCGGCGTGTTTTCGGCGAATGCGAACGGACTTTTGCTTGAATTTGTAGAAAAATGTAATATACCGGTTATATGCACAATGATGGGTATCGGGACACTTCCGTCCGGACATGCTTTAAATCTTGGTATGCTGGGCAGCCACGGCTGTGCTCCGGCAAACAAGGCAATACGGGACGCAGACCTTTTGGTTCTTATGGGTGCCCGTGTCGGCGACAGGGCTGTTGCATCTCCCGGGCAGGTGGCCGAGCGCGCCAAAATTATTCATATTGATATTGATCCCGCCGAAATTGGCAAAAATATGCCTGCTCATATTCCCATAGTGGGAAATTTAAGATATGTGTTAGCCGAGCTTATTCAAAAATGCGACTGTAAAGCTCCGTCTGAATGGGTAGCAAGGGTAACAGACCGAAAAAAACGATACTCGCAGATGAACATTCCTATGACACAGGATTTTGTCGAGCCCAAAACCTTTATGCGCACATTGTCCCAAAAAATGAAACCCGACTCGGTTCTTTGTGCCGACGTTGGGCAAAACCAGATTTGGTCGGCAAATTATTTTGAGGTAAAAACCGGACGGTTCCTAACATCCGGTGGCATGGGCACTATGGGTTATTCAATACCGTGTGCCGTCGGAGCAAAAATCGCATCACCCGGCAGGCAAGTTTGCGCAGTATGCGGCGACGGATCTTTTCAGATGAGCATGATGGAGCTTGCTACAATATGCCAAGAAAACATTGGCGTTAAAATTGTAATAATGCGAAACAACCGTCTTGGAATGGTTCGCGAGCTTCAGGACAGGCATTATGGCTGCCGGCACAGCGCTGTATACCTCGACTGCAATCCTGATTTTGTTCAAATCGCAAATGCATACGGGATTGCGGCGCGTGTTGTTTCAAGTAATAGTGAAGTAGAGGACGCAATTAACGAAATGTTGTGCACCGATAAGCCTTTTTTACTTGAATGCAGCGTTAACCCCGATTATCCGTCACTTTGAGGAGGAATGTCGCATGAAATATACTATTTCGGTATTAGTCGAAAACCATGCCGGCGTTTTATCAAAGGTGTCCGGACTGTTTTCACGCCGGGGTTTTAATATTGAATCGCTCGCCGTTGGTGTTACCGATGATACAGCAATTTCGCGAATGACTATTGTCGTTGACGGTGATGAATATATTGTTGAGCAGCTTGAAAAACAGCTTAACAAATTAATTCCTGTAATAAAGGTAAAAACGCTTGCCCCTGCAGAAACAATTGCGCGAACACTGTCACTTATAAAGGTTGCAGCCGGCAACGGCAAGCGCGAAGAAGTTATGCGCATTTCTGAACTTATGGGTGCACGAATAGTTGATGTAACCCGCAGCACACTGACACTGGAATTTGCGGACACTATTGAGCGAACCGAAACACTTGAAACACTGTTAAAGCCTTATGGCGTTAAAGAAATAGTGCGCACTGGCATTATCGCGATTGAAAAAGGTCCAAATGCCTTACGCCCTACCAAAAGGGAATAACGTTTACGGGATATGCGAATCCGCATTAGGATGGCTTAATACTTATTCTCTGTGAGGACGCAAAAGTGAAATTGCTAAAGAAGCTACCTTTTAATTGGAGAATAATATATAGTGCTTGTCTTACTATAAAATTCGCATTAAAATAAAATAGCCGTACAAAACGGCTCAGGAGGTAAATTATATGGCAAAAATCTATTATCAAAGCGATTGTAATCTTGGAGTGCTCAAAGGCAAAACCGTTGCCGTTATTGGGTATGGCTCGCAGGGTCACGCACATGCTTTAAATCTGCATGATAGCGGTGTTGATGTTGTGGTTGGTCTCTATGAAGGCTCAAAGAGCTGGAGCAAGGCCGAAGCAGCAGGGCTTAAGGTTATGACGGCAGCCAATGCGGCAAAGGCTGCTGATGTCATAATGGTACTCATTAACGATGAACGCCAGGCCGATTTATACAAAAATGACCTTGCCCCTCATCTTACTGCAGGTAAATCACTTGCTTTTGCACACGGATTTAACATTCATTACGGACAAATTGTTCCTCCGGAAGATATCGATGTGTTTATGATTGCTCCAAAAGGGCCGGGTCATACAGTGCGCAGCGAGTATGTTGAGGGCAAGGGAGTACCGTGCCTTGTTGCAATTCATCAAAACGCTACAGGTCGTGCGCTTGATACCGCACTTGCTTATGCAGCAGGCATCGGCGGAGCGCGTGCAGGTGTATTGGAAACAACCTTTAAGGATGAAACCGAAACCGATCTTTTCGGCGAACAAGCGGTTTTGTGCGGTGGTGTAACTGCATTGATGAAGGCCGGCTTTGAAACGCTGGTCGAAGCGGGATATGCTCCCGAAAATGCTTATTTCGAATGTATCCATGAAATGAAGCTTATTGTCGACCTGATATATAAGGGCGGCTTTTCCATGATGCGTTATTCTATTTCTGATACAGCCGAATTCGGTGATTATGAAACCGGCAAACGCATTATTACCGACGAAGTGAGAAAAGAAATGAAAAAGATTCTTTCTGAAATACAGGATGGAACATTTGCATCAAAATGGATTAATGAAAACAAAGTTGGTCGTTCACATTTCAACGCCTGCCGCCGTATTGAAGCTTCGCACGAGCTTGAGAATGTCGGCAGGAGTCTTCGCAAAATGTATAGCTGGAGCGAAGAAGAATAAGAATACCCAAAAAGAGCGAAACCTCGTGCCGCCGAGTTTAGGGCACGAGGTTTTTTCATGCTTTTTTTATCGTATTGACAGCATATTCAACTATTACAAAACGGCGTGATGAGGGCATCACGCCCTACTGTGAGGGAGCAATGCGGAACGCCGAGGACGGCATTCCCTACTAATATTGAATATATTGGCAAGGCGTGTTAATATATCGTATAGAGTATTCATCTGTAGAATTAAGGTTATGTTTTGATTTATTTCTGATTGCACAGTCGCGCTGTTTTGCTGAATTAAATCTATAACCTGATCACGAAACAAATTTATAACAACCTTTGGAGGTGCAGGATTTGCCCCCTCTGAGCATTCTAATAAAACCGGCTTCGGGCAATTGTAATCTGCGTTGCAGGTATTGCTTCTATCACGCGCTCACCGAAAGCCGCATTGTGAAAAACTACGGGATTATGACGTCTGACTTGCTGGAGCGAATCGTCAGAAAGGCTCTGGCCTTTGCCGACGGAAGCTGTACCTTCGCCTTTCAGGGGGGTGAGCCGACCTTAGCCGGATTGGGGTTTTTTGAGGATTTGATTACCTTTCAAAAAAAGTACAACGGCAAAGGGGTGCGGATTAACAACGCTATCCAGACCAACGGCATGATCATCGACGAGGGCTGGGCGTCTTTTTTCGCACACAATCGATTCTTGGTGGGACTGTCTTTAGACGGCCCGAAGGAACTGCATGACCGCAGCCGCATCGCCCCCGACGAAACCGGTTCCTTCAGCCGGGCGATAAATGCCATCGATCTGTTTGACCGGGCGGGAGTCGAGTATAATATCCTTTGCGTTGTAACAAAGAATACCGCTCGCCACGCCCAAAGTGTCTACAATTTTTTAAAAAAGCGGTCTAAATATCTTCAATTTATTCCCTGTATCGACCCATTGGAGGAAGAACGGGGATGCCGTCCGTACTCCCTTACGCCGCAGGATTATGAGAAGTTTTTGAAAACTACCTTCGACCTGTGGTACCGGGACGCCAAAAGCAAAAACCCAATCAGCGTACGCTGGTTTGACAATATCTTAGGCATGGTGGCGGGACAGGAGCCCGAAGCCTGCGGGATGTCGGGAGTATGCGGATGTCAGTTTATCATCGAGGCTGACGGGAGCGTTTACCCCTGCGATTTTTACGTAACCGACCGGTGGCGGCTTGGAAATATCCTTGAAGACGGATTTTTGCAGCTCAGGAATTCCGATGTATGCGCTCAATTTATAGAGGAATCCAGACATCTTCACCCCGATTGCAGGATTTGCGAATGGTACGGACTGTGTCGTGGCGGCTGTAAACGGGATCGGGAACCGCTATTAGGCGATGGCGCGGGCCGAAATTATTTCTGTGAAAGCTATAAGTCGTTCTTTGCGTATTCTTTGCCCCGTTTTCGTGAATTGGCACGGAAGCTCATAGCAAATTGTATGATAAATCGAGTAGGTGGCACCCATTAGATGAGCAGCCGACCTCTCACACCATCGTGCGTACCGTTCGGTACACGGCGGTTATTCCTGTCCTAAAATTGGCGGGGTGCCGGTTGGCAACTCAATCTCGGTAGCGTCTGATGTGTCGCTTTCCATAATCTTTTTAAACTGCTCGGAGTCCATTTTTTCGTTTGCAAACAAGTATTGGGCAACGGCGTGCAGTTTATCTATATGCTCGGACAGCTTGCGCTCGGTCTCGGAATAACATTGACCGATAATTGCCTTAATTTCGGCATCAATCTTAGCAGCAACCTCTTCCGAGTAATTACGGGTATGACCAAAGTCGCGTCCTAAAAAAATCTCGTTAGCATCTGAAGATCCGTACAGTATCGGACCCAAGTCCTTAGACATTCCATATTTAATAACCATATTTCGTGCGGTATCGGTTGCACGCTCAATATCATTGGCTGCCCCGGTTGAAATATCCGAAAGTACAAGCGCCTCGGCAACACGTCCGCCAAGCATGACCTGAATTCCCTCAAGCATCTCGGTCCTTAAACGGTAGTTTTTATCGGTCTGTGGCAGGCTCATGGTATAGCCGCCTGCCATTCCGCGTGGTATAACCGAAATTTGATGAACAGGATCCTGTGTTGGTGAATAATAAGTGACAACTGCATGGCCGGCCTCGTGATATGCCGTTAGCTTTTTATCCTTGTCGGTAATCACATGGCTTCGTTTTTCGGTGCCCATAACGACCTTAATAGCAGCCTCTTCAATTTCAGGCATGGTAATCGAATGATGCCCTTTGCGTGCTGCGAGCAGTGCGGCCTCGTTTAGAAGATTTTCTAAATCTGCACCGGTAAAGCCGGCCGTTGTCTTTGCAATGACAGACAAATCCACATCGGGTGCCAACGGCTTGCCGCGCGCATGCACCTTTAGTATTTCTTCTCGTCCCCTGATATCGGGATAATTGACAACTATCTGGCGGTCAAAACGACCGGGACGCATCAAAGCCGGATCCAGAATGTCGGGTCGGTTTGTTGCGGCAATCATAATGACGCCCTCGTTTGCGCCAAACCCATCCATTTCCACAAGCAGCTGGTTGAGTGTCTGCTCTCGCTCATCATGACCGCCGCCAAGTCCGGCACCACGCTGACGACCGACTGCGTCAATTTCATCTATGAAGATAATGCAAGGTGAATTCTTTTTTGCCTGATCAAACAAATCGCGTACTCTTGATGCACCTACACCGACATACATCTCAACAAAGTCCGAACCCGAAATAGAGAAAAACGGTACACCCGCCTCTCCGGCAACAGCACGGGCAAGCAGAGTTTTTCCCGTACCCGGAGGGCCGACAAGCAGCACACCTTTTGGAACTCGTGCGCCCAGCTCCTTAAACTTTCTGGGCTGCTTAAGAAAATCAACAATTTCACGCAGTTCTTCTTTTTCCTCATCCGCACCGGCTACATCGGCAAAGGTGGTTTTGCGCTTTTCATCGGCAGGCTGCTTGACGCGCGCTTTGCCAAACCCCATCGCCCTGCCGCCGTCTATCGATGAAAGAGAGCGCCGCATCATTACCCACATGACGATAAAAAATACGATTATCAGCAATGAGGGCAATAAATTAATAATCCAGGGCAGCTCACTAACCGGTTGGTAATCATATGATACAACATCATTGTCCGGGTTGTCGTCCCGATTAGATTGGTTTACAATATCCCGTACGTCCGAAAGAAATAAATTTACATCGGGCACTGTATATTTGATTATGTCCTTATCGTCAATTTTACCGTCGTTGTTGAAATCCTCGCGGTATTGCTCGCGCAAAGTCAAAGCCAATGTACCGTTACCAAGATCCAGTGTGTATTTTTCGACCTTGTTTTGCTCAAAATAACGGACAATATCTGAATATACGGTTTTGTCAAGCGTTGCGCGGGAATCCATAAGCAGCCATAATCCGACAAAAATAAGCAGCGGTATTCCGAGCAGCAGCCCGACATTTCGTATTATTTTCCCATAATCATTGTTATTGGACTCCAAACAATTCACTCCTAACTAATATTGGTTTCGGTTAATCCTCATATATCTCGGGCTTCAAAACACCGATATACGGTAAGTTTCGGTATTTCTCAGCATAATCAAGCCCGTAACCTACAATAAACTTATCGGGAACCTCGGCACCTACATAATCGGCTTTAATATCAACACGCCGGCGTTCCGGCTTATCGAGCAGCGTGCACAGGCGTATACTGCGCGGGTGCCGAGCCGTCAGGTTTTTGAGAAGAAAGGATAGCGTCATTCCGGAGTCCAGAATATCCTCAACCACCAAAACATCCTTGCCCTTAAGTGTCATTTCCAAATCCTTTAAAATGCGAACCTCACCGGTTGTGGTTGTGCCCGAGCCATAGCTTGAAACTGACAAAAAATCTATTGAACAAGGCACCGTAACCGCGCGCATCAAATCGGCCATAAACATTAGCGAGCCTTTAAGCACACTAATCATAACAAGATCCTTGCCTTTATAATCATAGCTTATTTGTTTGCCTAAACAAGAAACAATATCGGCAATTTGTTCTGCCGAAAATAAAATTTCCCCAACATCCTCATGCAGACCCATAGCCTGACCAACTCCTTCGCTAAACGGATTCAAGCACCATCACCCGGCGGCAGGACGCGTCAATAAGCACCCGCTCGTCACACCCTATGCCGCACACAAGCACAATTCCGTGTTCATCACAGATTACCGGAACGGTATCGCGCATGACAGCCGGTATCTTATGCTCGTTGAATAATTTTTTTAATGTTTTTTTCACATTGCGCCCTGCCGGTCGGTATGCATCGCCCGGCCTGCGTCCTCTTAAAATAAGTTGCCCACTTATCTTATCATAATTAAGCGAATATTTTAATAAGTTTTTATGAATTTTTTGCTGTTTTTCAAATACATCCAAAGACAAAAGAGCCGGTCTGTATATTCTGCCATAAAATGTGCAGGAAATACCGATTTTCAGCTCAATTTCCGCCTCGTCGGTTAAAATGTCGTCTTGATGTCTATTCCACAATAAAAATCGGCCTTGTGTGACACGTGCTTCCAATCCGCCGAACAATGCTAATGCACCGCCCGATTTTAACAGCCCCTGCATTAAGCTGACATGTCTTTGAGAAAGCCCTAAGGCCGCCTTTTGATCGACAAGCCCAACCGCTAATTTTAGTGCACGTGTACGCAACGGCAACGGTAGCCTATCAAGAGCCAAGGCATCATACCCGCCGTATTCATCACGCATTTCGGACTCGTGCAACGCTTTTTTAGCTATACTATCAAGGTATTGCGAGTCCGCGCGTATAATTCCCATAAGTCTTGAAGCAGCCGTTTCAACATCGGCATTTATTTTTTTTAGTTCGGGTACTACGTTCAACCTTATACGGTTTCGGGCAAAATATATATCGTCATTGGACGAATCATGTATATACTCTATTGATTTGTCCCGACAGTACGATTCGACTTGTGCCCTCGTACAGTATAGCAGCGGGCGTATAACGCTGATACTCGCACCACCGTATTCAATGTTGCGTATAGCGGGTATGCCGCACAGACCGTGCAAGCCGCTACCACGCGTTATATTAAGAAGCAGTGTTTCGACATTATCACTTTTTGTATGTGCGGTTGCTACAGATGCACACAGCTTTGCCGCCTGCATTGACAGGTATTCATATCTAACCCTGCGTCCGGCTTCCTCCAGACCTTCTCCGCTGTCAGCCGCCTCTTTTTGAACATCTACTGAATACACTTTAAGCGGCACACCTAACCGCCGGCACTGATTTATTACAAAAGACTCGTCCCTTTGGGATTCGGCACCACGCAGGCAATGGTTTATATGCACAGCAGTCAGCTCGCCTATGCCAAGCTGCTCCCTTTGCCACACTAAAAAATACAGCAGCGCCATCGAGTCTGCGCCACCCGACAGCGCGACAATCAAATTGTCACCTTCTTTTATCATGTTCTCGCGCCGCACAGCATCAAGCACATTGCTTTCAAATGCTGCGGTGTCAAGCTTACCCACTGCGATGCATCTCCAGACTGGTAAACTGTGTAAACTCGCCAATCCACGAAAGCTTTACGGTGCCAAGCTCGCCGTGTCGGTTTTTGGCCACAATAACTTCGGACGTGCCGACTTCGACTTCCGAAGGATCGGATTTTTCATTTATATAATACTCATCCCGGTACAGAAAAAGCACCTGGTCGGCATCCTGCTCAATCGAACCCGACTCACGCAAATCTGCAAGGCCCGGACGGTGATTGGCTTGCCTTTCTGTGCTGCGCGCAAGCTGTGCGCATACCAGCAGCGGAATGTTAAGTTCCTTTGCCATGATTTTCAGGCTCCGCGTAATTTCAGAAACCTCCTGCACACGGTTTTCGGTGCGGCGCGGCGAGTGCATTAGCTGAAGATAATCAATCACAACAAAATCTACGTTTTTCAAACGACGCAGCCTTGCTTTCATTTCGGGAACCGTAATGCTTGAAGTGTCGTCGAAATACATTGGAGCCTTGCAAAGCACACCCGACGCAGTGGCAATACGCGTCCATTCCTCAGGCGTGAGATTGCCGACGCGCAGCTTTTTGCTTGACACTTTGGCTTCACTTGAAAGCAACCGGTTTACAAGCTGTTCGCGCGACATCTCCAACGTAAAAAACGCTACGGTTCTATTCTGTTTTACCGCAACGTTGCGCGCAAGGTTTAGCGCAAAGCTGGTTTTACCCATACCGGGGCGCGCACCAACAATTATTAAATCCGAGCGGTTTAACCCCGTTGTGATTTCATCGAGTGAGGAAATGCCGGTTGGTATACCCACAAACTGGTCACGCTCATCAGATGCCAGTTTATTAAAAATTTCATAATTACTGGCCAAAACCTCATGAATAGGAATAAGACCGCCTGTCTGCCTATCACGCCGTATTTCATATATTTTTTGCTCTGCCGAGTCCAACAGCATCGAAGGCTCAATCGAAGAGTCCATCGCATCGTCCATAATTTCACGCGCTGCATTAATAAGCATCCTAACATCGTGCTTTTCTCTGACAATACGCGCATAATTACTTACATTGGTTACCGTCGGCACAAGCTGAGCAAGCTTTAGAAGATAAGCTTTTCCTTCGTCCCCCGAAAAGACTCCTTCGGATTTCAACGCTTCAAGGACAGTAACAAAATCAATAACCCGTGATTCCATCATTTTAACAGACATCACACGGTATATTGCCTGATGCTCAGGCATGTAAAAATGTTCTACCCGCAGCATG
The DNA here is from genome assembly GCA_028697255.1 of Oscillospiraceae bacterium. Lineage (GTDB taxonomy): Bacteria > Bacillota > Clostridia > Oscillospirales > Acutalibacteraceae > Avimonas. The sequence goes on along the minus strand of JAQVFM010000036.1, from coordinate 1,201 downwards.
TCGGCTATATCATTAATGCAGTTGGGGTCAAGCAGAACCGACCCTAAAACCGCCTGCTCCGCCTCAAGACTGTACGGCAGATTTACTCCGTCGCTATAACTGCCATCTGCATTATCGCGTATGTTAATAAAATCCGGTTTTAAAGCCGTTGGCATAACATTCTTTCCTTTCCTGCCCCAGCATTATTCACAAACCATTACGATAACCTTTGCACTAATATTGTATCCCAGTTTAATTTCGGCTTCGTACGAGCCAAACGCCTTAATATCCTGCATTTCAATTTTACGCTTGTCCACATTTACATGATACTGCTTTTTAAGTTCCTCCGCAACCTCTTTTGTCGTAACTGAACCGAAAAGTCGACCGCTCTGTCCACCCTTTGCTGTTACTTTAAGTGTTTTACCGTCAATTTTAGCAGCAGTATCACGCGCTTTCTTTTGTTGTTGTTCCTCATGATAAGCTGCCGCCTGTTCACGGTTTTTTAGCTCATTCATTGCAGCGGCATCGGCTTGGACAGCCAGCCCGCGCGGCAGTAAATAATTACGTGCATATCCGTCCGACACATTAACAAGCTCGCCTTTTTTTCCCTTACCCTTTACATCTTGCTTTAAAATAACTTTCATATCAAAACATCCTTTCACTTGATAATATTCTGCCGTTCGGCTGCTGAAAATTGTCCGCCAACACTGCGCCGTCTAACCTCGCATGCTCTCTTTCGTTAAGATATGTATCAATCGCCTGCATTGTGACCGCCTGCTCCGCTGTCTAAGTACTGAAAAAGCTCAGCTACCCTTTTTAAAACTTTTGGCTGTATTAGAGAATTTCTCCGCTGTCCGAAATAAATAACGGCAACGGAGATTTTTCAAGCGAAGCTTTGGCGGTCATATCGAGGCTGTCGGCAACAGCTGACAGCATGCTGCGCATATCCCGCCTTACATGTATAAGCTGCTTTCCAACCACCGCAAAAACTGCGACGGTCACCGACAACTAAGCCCAACTATACTCACCGCTTTTATTTGGCGTGCAGTGAATTTAAGAAAAAATTAGATATTCATTATAACAGGAAGAATCATAGGACTGCGCTTGGTTCTTGTAAAGAGCATATGAGACAATTCATCGCGCACTCTGGTTTTCATCGTCATCCAATCAAATGAACGCTCTCGGCAGCAGCTTTCCAAAACCTCACGAGCAAGATTCTTGA
>JAQVFM010000005.1 GCA_028697255.1 Oscillospiraceae bacterium | reverse complement strand
TCTCCGTCAAGCTCTATTTCCTCAATTGTGTTTTTAGCGCGCGGAGCCATTGTTTTTGTCGGCCCTGCCTTGGTATAAATAATCTCTTCCTCAAAAGTAACCTTATGCTCCTTGGCACGCACAACTTTACCGTGGCAATCCCACGACTGAATTATCATTGATCCAAGGTCTCCGCATACATACCAGCGCGGTGCCGAAATAAAGTGGCTTGTACCGACCTCGATAGTTGCCGACGGGCCGTCTTCGAAATGCATAATCATTTTGAACCCGTCGTCACATTCTTCATAATTGACATGATACAACTCACAATAAACATCAGTAACTTTTTTTGGACTCATCATTTGTACAAGCTGATCAATCAGATGGACTCCCCAGTCAAGCATCATGCCGCCGCCTGCTACCGCATACTGCCTCCAGCCCTCCGGAATACCGCGCGATCCGGTTACACGCGATTCAATTTCAAAGACCTCTCCCAAAAGTCCCTTTTCTACAACATCACGCATTTCAAGAAAGTCAGCATCGACGCGACGGTTTTGATGAATGGTAAATACCCCGTTTGTCCTTTTAGCACAGTCCATCATTTCCTGCAGCTCAAGGCTTGACATCGCTACCGGCTTTTCACAAATAACAAGCTTGCCCGCTTCGAGGGCCTGGCAAACCTGCTCAAGGTGGAAATTATTTGGCGTCGCAACAACAACAACCGAAATATCATTGTCTGATAGCATGTCCTCATAAGACGAGTATTTTTTTTGTATACCGTCGCTTAATGCAAGATCCATGCGCTCGGGGTTTATGTCATAAACTCCGGTAAAGACAATGCGGTCAGTTTTGCAAATGCCCTGATTGTGCCAGCGGCCCATGCCGCCATAGCCGACAATAGCGGCTTTATACTGTTTCATAAAATTTTTCAAGCCTTTCTGTTGATCTATCCGGTTACGACCACCACATCGCGCCCGGCTGCTCTTTTATTAAAATATCTTTAATGAAGGATATCGCCTTTTCAAGCCCTTCGCGCGGCGACATCAGACCATCCTCGTGTTCTATGCTGATTGCTCCGTCATACCCAATTTGGCGTAATGCTGATATCATGTCTTTCCACAGCTTTACGTCAGTACCATAACCAATTGTTCTGAACACCCAGCTTCTGTCTATCATATTTTCAAATGATTGCGTGTCAAGAACGCCGTTTTTGGCAGTATTATATTTGTCGATTGCAGTATCCTTAGCGTGGAAATGGTATACAGCACCTTCAAGCTCGTGCAATGCAGCAACAGGATCCATACCCTGCCAAATTAAATGGCTTGGATCAAAATTGGCGCCCAAAATATTGCCCACCGCTTTACGAAGACGCAGAAGTGTGCGTGGATTATACACGCAAAACCCGGGATGCATCTCAAATGCAACTTTTTCAACGCCAAAGGAATCTGCTATATCGGCGGCTTTTTTCCAATATGGAATTAAAACATCATTCCACTGATATTCAAGAATCTCACTATAATCTGATGGCCATGCACAAGTCACCCAGTTGGGACGCTTTGACTGCTCACAGTCGCCCGGGCACCCCGAAAAAGTTACTATGGTTTTAACACCGAGTTTTTGAGCGAGTTTGCATGTATCTACAAAAACCCTGTGATACTCTGCGGCAATTTGCTTGTTTGGGTGAACGGGATTGCCGTGGCACGACAATGCACTGATTTCAAGGTTGTAGGAATCGAGCATCTTTTTGTACTCGTCTATTTTTTTGTCATCATTCAGATATGTTTCCGGCTTTAAGTGGCTGTCGTTTGTATAACCGCCGGTGCCGATTTCCACCTGCTCAACACCAAGTCCGCTTAAATATTTAAATGCCTCTTCGGCAGGCATTTTCTGAAGCGGAACTGTCAATACACTGAGTTTCATCTAATGACCCTCCGTTCTTATGTTTTATTTATAGTATATGTTTTAATTATACCTTCTTTTATTTATATATCAGCAACTTTTATAATAGATTTACTAAACTATTTTTCGATAGCCTTATTTTTACAGCGTCGATAAGACGCAGGCGTTCGTCCCGTCACCTTACGAAAAGCCTTATAAAAGTTTGTACCGTTATTAAACCCGCAAGCCATTGCTATTTCGGTAAGATTCATTTGAGTAGTACGAATAAGCTCTATTGCACGCTGAACGCGTCTGTGAATTATATATTCAACGGGAGAAACTCCATTAAAGCGTTTGAACAGCGTCGAAAAATATGCCGGGCTTATATGCACAAGTGCCGATAACTCAGATAGCCGTAAATCGGCGTCAAGATTGCTGTCAATGTAACGTATCACAGTGTTGAGGTGAAGAATATCCTCGCCAGACAGAGGCTTTACAACCTTGTTTCTGTCAATATAATCGTAATTTCGAATTATCTCGGTAAATATTGTTTGCAGCTTAATTTTAACTATGAGCTCATAGCAAAGACGGCGCTCTTTATATTCATCAAGAATTTCTAAAATCAGGTTAAAAACACGAACCGTGGCAGGGTTGTTGCGATCGAGCCGGTGGGAAAAGTTTGGACCACGCTCATAAAACACAAGCAAAAAGTTATAATCAATATCGTTTGACAGCGAATTCCAGATAAAAGAGGGATCGAAATGAATCACAATATGACGAAAACCTTCGGTCTCGTTAAGGACGAGTTTGTGAGGTTCGGTATTGTTAATGATAATTACATCGCCCGGTTTTAGGTCATAGCTGCTGTCCCCGATACGGTAACAGCCGGCGCCGTCAACAACACACGAAATTTCCAGTGCGTGATGGGTATGATCAGCTGCGCGATATGTATTATCAAGTGTATGATCGTCAATTGACATTAATACCGAACCGTTTTTGTCGCGAAGCACCATAAAATTAACATCCTTTACTCTACAAATACCAATTCAATTATATATGAATTGTCACGTACTGCCAATCCAGCATAAAATGGATAAATGAAACAGTATAAGACAATCTTAGTGAAAGGCAGAGGTTTTATGCATAACTCATATCAAGGGCCGGCAATTCGGCCTTTTGCTCGTATTTTGTTAAACACACAACCGACAGCACGTGCATCGGTAAGGGGAGACGCAAAGCATCGGTCGATCCGAGGAACAGTAAATATTTATCCTGTACCAGGTGGTTCACTTGTAACCGCTGAAATTCACGGATTACCGCAAAACTCAAAAAGCGGCATTTTTGCTATGCACATCCATGAGGGCGGCTTCTGTACGGGAAATCAAGCTGACCCCTTTGCAGATACCGGCGGCCACTATAATCCGGACAACAAGCCGCATCCGCTTCACGCGGGAGACCTGCCTCCCCTGTTCTCCAACAACGGTTTTGCGTATTATTGCTTTTATACAAACCGCTTTACTCCTGCAGAAGTCACCGGACGCACCGTCGTAATACATAGCGACCCGGATGATTTCAGAACACAGCCGGCAGGTGCATCAGGCTCCAAAATCGCCTGCGGCGCCATACGCAAGGCCTAATTTATACTAATATCCGATTGCGGGCGAACACAGTTCACTCCCTACAATATGTTGAGTGCGCTTTTAGTGTAACCACAGCTTGTAGCAAAGACCTGTGTTCGCTTGTGCATTACGCAATTGGGTAATGTCTAAACTAATTTATGAGGAATTTTTTTGCACGCCCTACCGCCGACTACCATCACATGTCCCGCCGGAAATAACAGCGCCCCGCTCGGCATCCAAGGTAACCGTTGTGCCGCTTTTAAGTATGCTCGTCGCCCCCTGCGCCCCCACAATCACCGGTTTTTCGAGCGCCATTCCGACAATTGCGGCATGGGTGTTAAGGCCGGGTACCTCGGTAACAAATCCGGCCGCCTCACGCAGAATATCAAAAATATTATTGCTTGTTTGTGGTATAACAAGGATATCCCCCGGCCTGAATTTCTTCTTAGCCTCATCTTCGTTTTTGGCAACGCAAAGATTTCCGCACACAGAATAATTTGTTGCGCTCTTACCCGAAACCAGTATGTTTCCGACAAGATGTACCTTAAGAAGGTTGGTGGTTCCGGATATGCCCAGCGGTGCACCTGCGGTAATTACAACCAAATCACCGCTTGACAGCAAGCCGGCTTGCGTGGCCCTATCGGCCGCATGATCAAAAAGCTCGTCCATTGTCTCTTTTTCCTCTGTCAAAACGGGTGTAACACCCCAAGACAGATTCATCTGACGAAGAGTTGACTCACTCGGCGTACAGCATATAATCGGACAGGCCGGCCGGAATTTTGATATCATACGTGCCGTTGCGCCTGATTTTGTAACCGTGAGTATTGCAGCGGCACCCAAATCATGCGCAGTGGTAACGGTAGCGTGGGAGATGGCATTGGTAACATTTTGTGTTATCTCAAAGTCTCTTACCGCAAAACGTTTTTTATAATTTATATCCTGCTCTGTTTGGCGGGCAATACGCGCCATTGTCTTAAGTGCCTCAACGGGATATGCACCCGCAGCCGTCTCGCCCGACAACATAATTGCACTGGTTCCGTCGTATATTGCATTTGCAACATCGGTAGTTTCAGCTCTTGTGGGGCGCGGGTTTTTAATCATGGAATCCAGCATCTGTGTTGCCGTTATGACCTGCAAGCCGGAATTATATCCTTTTTGTATCAATGTCTTTTGTATACTTGGCAGTTTTTCAAACTCTATTTCGACACCCATATCTCCGCGCGCAATCATAATGCCGTCCGACACCCTGATAATGTCATCAATATTTTCTACGCCTTCGGTATTTTCTATTTTTGCTATGACGCGAATTGTATGATTGTTATTGCGTTCGAGCTCTTGTCGGATTTGCAAAACATCGTCAGTACGACGCGTAAACGACGCAGCAATAAAATCAGCCTGTACTTCACATGCAAAACGGATATCCTGGCGGTCGCATTCACTCATAAACGGTATAGATAGCCCTACCCCGGGCACATTTATACCCTTGTTAGACGACACAACTCCGCCGTTTATAACGACGCAGTTTATTTCAGTTGCCGTCTTGCTTTTAACGCGTAGCTCAATCAAGCCGTCATCAATTAATATTGTGTCGCCAACCGACACGTCATTTGGTAATCCAGAATAGCTAATAAAAGCCCTGTTACGGTTACCGATAACAGATTCTGTTGTTAAAGTAAAGATCTCGCCTTTAATAAGCTCGGTTTTTTCTTTAAATTCTCCCAGTCTTATTTCAGGTCCTTTTGTATCTATTAAAATTGCGATGGGAAGACCAAGCTCCCGACGCAATTTTTTTACCATATTAACACGTAAAAGATGTGTGGTATGATCCTGATGCGACATATTGATGCGCGCAACATCCATACCGGACATCATCATTTCACGCAATACTGCCAGGTCGTCGGTAGATGGTCCCAATGTGCAGATTATTTTCGTTTTTCTCATAAAATTAAATTACCCTTTCCATATTTATACTACTATTATCTAATTACTTTTTGTTGTCTATTTGCGGGCGAACACAGTTCGCCCCTACAAAATATATTGAGCGCACTTGGTGTAATAACAAAAAGCATGGGTCATCTGTGATCGTTTGTGCATACTTTTTTTGAAAAGCAATACCGCTATTGTATTATATAACAAAACAAGCTAAAAAAAAAGTTAAATATGTTTTTATAAGGAATTTATTAAAACCGGATTTTCTCGGCACTAAATAATCCAATGAAAAACTAATATTTACTTTTTTGATCAATTTTTTGTTACAGATATTGCATGTTTTATTTTTTTGATTGAAAGAGTCTTTAAAGAGCTGTATAATATTCTAATAGTATATGCAATAATGCGGGTTTGTGAAAAGATAACGTGTAAAGTTTTGATTATAATAGCGGAAATGATGTGGGTATAAGTCATGCGTATTAGGACATTAATTTTCTTTGTGCTTGCTATGCAGGTAGTATTGATGCTTACAGGCTGCAGCATTGGCATGGATGTAGAGGCTTTGCTGCGCCCTCCGCGCCCGGCCGGCGAGCAGCAAAAAATTCAACAGGCGCTTGATGAATATATCAACAGTACACAGCAAAAAAATGCGCCCGGTGCTCCGGGTGGCTATGTTCTTAAATATCCTAATTCCGGTGAATACCGCTCAGCCTTTGTAATAAAGGATTTGGATAACGACGGTGTAGACGAAGCTATTGTTTTTTATCGCAGGGGCATTGAAGGCAGTAAAATAAATCTTAATTTTCTTAGAAAGCTCGAAACCGGCTGGCAGTCTGTCTGCGATATCGAGGGCGCCAGCACAAATATTGAACGTGTGCAGTTTGCCGATTTAGACTCCGATGGTATTTTGGAAGTGCTGACCGGCTGGAACATGGACAATTTACGCGACAAGCAGCTGGTTATGTATTTGGTAAGCGGTGACCGATTAATCGAAAGGCACACAGATTTATATACCGAATTTATTGTGGGCAAGCTGACAAATCTAAGCAATGACTGTGTTATGGTTTTGCATGCTAACTCAGCAGAAAACATTACAACCGCAAAGCTTTTAACAACCGGCATAGACAGTATAACCGGACAAACTTCACTTGTTGAGCTTGGCTCTACACGGCTGGATGGGTATATACAGCAGTTTTCCACCGTGCAAATAGCCGAGCTTGGCAACAATCTTAGGGGCGTTTATGCCGACGGTATTAAGGATACGGACAGTTTAGTGACAGAGCTTGTGTATTGGGACGGAAAACAGCTTTGCGCGCCCTTTTATAACAAGGAAAAAAATGCAAATACAACATCATACCGAAAAGCGCTACTGCCCTCAATGGATTTGGACGGCGATGGTACAATTGAATGGCCAATAATTAGAAACCTGACGGGTTATTCACAGTCAGACAAAGATAAAATATGGTTTACAAGATGGGAAGGCTTTGATATCGCTACGAATCAAACTAAAGAAAAATTTTCTTGTATCATCAACATGACCGATAATTATTCCCTATTGATTGATAAGTCATGGGAAGGTCAGTTCACGCTTTCTTACGATATGCAATCACATACGCTAACCCTCTATTCTTTAGTAATAGGATCTGAAAATAAACCGTTTTTAATGCTTAAGGCGGTTTTCGGGACGGAACCAACTCAAACTGAAGCAGGCGATAACGTATTATCCGCTGAGGATGGAGCGCCCGAACTCAGTGAGTTTGAGACTGTCGGAAATGTTCGTTTTTATGCCTGGATTTCGCCCGAAAAGCCATTCAGCTTGAGCATGGAGCGCCTACGATATATGTTCTCTTTATTACAATAATAATGCCGTCTGGCAGAAAGCTATGGGGTGATATTATGAAAAGGGTTTTAGTCTGCGAGGATGAAAGCTCAATACGCGAATTTGTGGTAATAAACCTCAAACGATCGGGCTATGATGTGCTCGAAGCGGATTCGGGCGAGGAGGCTCTGCGCCTTTACGACGAACATAAGGGTGAAGTGGACGTGGCGCTGCTTGATATTATGCTGCCCGGTATTGACGGGTTTGCAGTGTGTCGCAAACTGCGCGAGCAAAGCGATACGCTGGGTATTATTATTTTATCTGCACGCACCCAGGAAATGGAGAAAGTAGGCGGGCTGATGATGGGTGCTGATGATTATGTAACCAAGCCGTTCAGCCCGTCCGAGCTTATAGCACGTGTCGATGCACTGTACCGGCGCGTTGTTTCCGCACGATCCCGTGAACAGGCAAACTATCTTGATAAGATTACAAGTGGTGATTTTGTTTTAAATCTACGCAATCGTACACTGCTAAAGCACGGGCAGCCTGTGGAGCTTACACAAGTAGAGTTTCAAATAATTGAATACTTTTTTACCAATCCCAATAAAGCATTAAGCCGCACAGATATTCTCAATCGGGTGTGGGGCGAGGATTATTTTGGAGAGGAAAAAATTGTGGATGTCAACATTCGGCGTTTGCGAATGAAGATTGAGGATGACCCCTCAAATCCCCAACATATACTGACGGTGTGGGGACTCGGGTATAAATGGGCAGGTTAACGGCACATAATTTTGTAAAATATAAGATGACGGAGGTAAGATATGAAGCGTAAAGCCAGCATTACGCGAAGATGGATGGTTAACAGCGTCGGCATAATAATGCTGCTGCTGTTAGTTTTCGGTTTTGCATTTTTGCTTTCTATACGCTCATATTACTATAAAAGTGTAGAATACTCGCTTTCATCCCGCATCGATACTATAGAGTCGTTATTCAGACAAATAAATACTTTAAACCCGTCTGTGCTCAACTTAAACAGATTAGCACGTGAACTTGTAGAAAGCTTTGAGGACAAGGAGAAGCTTGAACTTCAGGTGCTAAACAGTTCAGGAGCGGTAACGGTTTCATCAACCGGGTTTGCATCGGACAGTACGGTTATGCCGGATTATTTAAAAGCTGCTCAGTCAAATAACTATCGTGCCAATTGGATAGGCAAAAGCAGCACAGGCGAACATGTTATGTCAATGACGATTGCTTTGCGCAGCACCGAAGGAGTGGTGTACGGCGGTATTAGATATGTAACGTCGCTGGCCCAGATTGATAGGCAGATTTTTATTTTTCTTGGAATTGTGATTTTAATAAGTACCGTTGTGCTTTTTTTAGTGATTGTTATGAGCTCGTATTTCGTCAGCACAATAGTCCACCCGGTTGCAGAAATCAACCGGGCGGCTCGGCGCATTGCACTGGGCGACTATAACTACCGCATTGAAAAAAATACAGACGACGAAATTGGCGAGCTTTGCGATACGATAAATTATATGGCAGGCGAAATTTCGGCTGCCGAGCAAATGAAAAATGACTTTATATCATCGGTGTCGCATGAGCTGCGTACCCCGCTTACGGCAATTAAGGGATGGTCCGAAACACTGCGGCAAACCGGTTTTTCGGACGAGCAAATGACACATAAAGGCCTTGAAGTAATTGAAAAAGAAGTTGAACGTCTTTCAGGCATTGTTGAAGAGCTGCTTGATTTTTCACGCATGCAGGGAGGCCATCTTGTGGTAAAATTTTCGTATGTAGACATATCGGCAGAGCTGGGCGAGGCAGTGGTGCTTTTCCGAGACAGGGCGGCGCGCGAGGGGCTTGAAGTCATTTATATAGAGCCCGAGTCTTTACCTCCGGTATTAGGCGACAATGACAGGCTTAAACAGGTGTTTATTAATGTTTTAGACAATGCAATCAAATACTCTAACCCGGGCGGTCTAATACGCATTGAAACCGCTGATATGGGAAGTGTTGTGCAGGTTGTAATAAGTGATACCGGTGTTGGTATCTCAAAAGAAGATTTGCCGAATGTAAAAAAGAAATTTTATAAGGGTAACCGAAGCCGGCCGGGCTCGGGAATAGGTCTTGCACTTGCCGATGAGATTATTCGCCGTCATAAAGGACGAATAGAGATTGACAGCGAAGAGGGTGTTGGGACAACAATTATCATAACACTGCCTGTAGCCCCACCTGATACCCGCCAGCTTTCTTAAATTTAATAAAGATAAAACATGAAAGGTGCTAAGATATGATTAGAGCTAAAGAAAAAGTTAAAAAGAAAACTTCAATAGGCGGTCAGGCATTGATTGAGGGCGTTATGATGCGTGGTCCCGATAAAACTTCTATGGCTGTAAGGCATGTTTCGGGCGAAATCGTGCTGAAAAGCTGGGCTACTGCCGGCAAAAATCGCGCTAAATTTTTTAAATTACCTTTCATACGCGGTGTTTTCAATTTTATAGATTCGATGGCAATAGGTTATCGTTGCCTTATGCGATCTGCCGAAATGGCAGGTCTTGATGACGATACAGCGTCTCAAAAAATAGCTCCGTCTACACTTGATACAGTGGCCTGTGATAATAATGAGCCCGGCTCCGAATGTCGTACTGAAAATTCAAAGCCGGAAACTGCAACTTCTGACAAATCAAAGTCCCGCGGATTAAAAGATTTTGGTATGACGCTGATACTTATTGTCAGTGCCGTGTTAGGGGTTTTAATTTCCATCGGTCTTTTTATGACACTACCTGTCTTTTTATTCAATCATCTGCGTGTCATATTCCCCATGCTGGACAATAATATTTGGCGCGCCGTGATCGAAGGTTTCATGCGCATACTTTTATTTGTCGCGTATATATTTGCAGTGTCTTTTATGAAAGATATACGCCGTGTGTTCATGTACCACGGTGCAGAACATAAAACAATATTTTGCTATGAAAAGGGTGAGGAGCTAACCATAGAAAATGTAAGACGGCAAATACGATTCCATCCCCGGTGCGGAACATCCTTTATGATATTGATGCTTATTGTCGGTATTGTAATTTCAATATTTATTAAGCCTTCAATTCCGATCGTGCGAACCGGTATTAAAATTTTAACAATACCTTTAATTGTAAGCATCGGATATGAGTTAATAAAATTGGCCGGACGCTCTGACCACTGGATAGTTCGCGCAATATCTGCGCCCGGACTTTGGCTGCAGCGCGTTACAACAAAAGAGCCGACTGACGACATGATTGAGGTTGCAATCAAAGCGTTTAAAGCTGTCATACCCGACAATCCGGAATCCGACCGGCTGTAATTATTAAAACGGCGCGACAGGGGGCATCCCGTTGCAAAGCCGCAAATAGAAATAATAATATTTTTTAACGCAACAAAGATAGGGTTAGTCATGACTTATCGCAAACTATATAGAGAAATTGTATCTAAGCTTGAAAGGTCGGGGTGTGAGAGTCCGGCCTTTGATGCCGGCTGCTTGCTCGAGCATTTTACAGGTGTGTCGCGTGGAATATTGCCAGTCAGGGGCGACGAGAAGCTTGATGCCGACATATGCCGCACTGTTTTGGACGCCACAGAACAACGCGCCACAGGACGTCCGCTGCAATATATTATCGGCACATGGGGATTTATGTCGCTGACTATACAAGTTGGCGAGGGTGTTTTAATCCCTCGCCCTGAAACTGAATTGTTGTGTGAAAAAACTGCTGAACTGCTTACAGGCGTTAACAACCCACGTGTGCTTGATTTGTGTGCGGGAAGCGGCTGTGTCGGTCTTGGTATAGCGAGTCTTTGCACAGATGCTTCGGTTACGGCGGTCGAGCTGTCCGAGCAGGCTCAATTTTTTCTTAAAAAAAATATAGAATGCTACCCTGATTTAAACGTTAAAGCTTTTAAAGCCGATGTGCTCAAAGACGCCCCAATGTTTGATGACAAATATTATAACGCCATAGCAGCAAATCCGCCATATATCAAAAACAGCGACATACCGCATCTGATGTGCGAAGTCAGGCATGAGCCGGTTATGGCGCTTGACGGGGGCGACGGATTTATTTTTTACCGTGCAATCATTCGCAACTGGCTTAGAAAACTTGTACCCGGCGGAATTTGTGCCGTTGAGGTTGGTTTGGGACAGGCGGCAGAGGTAGCCGATATGTTTAAGAATGCGGGACTTTATAATGTAGAGATTTTTCGTGACATTGCCGGCATCGAACGCGTGGTAACAGGGTGTGTAAAATAAATTTATCTATGCATTCTATGTGTTTTATAAAAACTTGAATTGCGATTTAGAGCCTTGATTCTATTTCAATAGAAAATTCAAAAACGGCGAGATGATTAGAATGAAGCGTAGGGAACGCTGTCCTCAGCGTTCCGATTGAAATTTTGAGCACGGCAAATTGGTAATTTATTCTTAATGCATAGCAATGGTATGAAGACATAAATATAGCGGGGCGGCATATGCCGCCCCGCTATATTTAATTGAACAGACTCAAAATATACCCGTTAGTTTTCTTCACTCTCATCGCTGTGGCAGCTGCATTCACAATCGTCGTCGCAATCACATTCTTCAATGTCAAACTCCAGCTTTTCGCCGCAGTTGGGACATTCAACATTCCCCTCAATCAAGGTGTCTTCGTCAACGCTGAATTCCTCGTCACAGTTAGGACATGTTACATCATAAAACTCATCATCCTCATAAAACTCGTAATCATCATCGTCATCATATTCCTCATAATAGTCCGACTCGAGTGAATCCAGATCTTCGTCGATGTTGTCAACCTGTTCGCCAAGCTCGGTCGTGTAAGCCTCAAGACTGTCCATATTTTCACAAATTTCGCCCAGCGTATCAACAATCGCATTTAGAAGCTTGCCCTCTTTGGTTGAATCGTCGATTCCAAGGCCCTCAGCCAAGCCCTTTAGATAAGATGCTTTTTCTGTTACTGACATTATTAAATCGCTCCTTTACATAATCAGGACTCACAGCCCTGTAGTCGGCGCCCAAAAAGGGTGCCTTGTTTGTTCAGTTGTTCAATTGCATTGATGCCATTCATTATTATATAGTATTATGCATTTTTCAACCAAACTTACAACACTTAAAATAGAATATTTATCATGCACGCTCCATATACTCGCCGGTACGCGTGTCCACACGAATTGTTTCGCCCTCGTCAATAAACAGCGGAATACGGATCTCGGCCCCCGTTTCAAGTGTAGCCGGCTTAGTCACATTTGTGGCCGTGTCTCCCTTAAAACCGGGTTCGGTCTTTGTCACTTTGAGTTCCACGAAATTGGGCGGCTCGACCCCAAAAACAACGCCCTTGTATGATATGACCTTGCACACCATATTCTCCTTAACGTATTTAAAATTGTCTGATAGCACGTCTTTGTTTAGCGGCATAAGCTCATAAGATTCCAAATCCATGAAATAATATAAATCGCCGTCGTTGTATGAGTATTCCATATCTCTTCTTTCAACATAGGCGGTCGGGAATTTATCGGTTGGGCTAAAGGTCTTTTCAACCACAGAACCGGCAATCACATTGCGAATTTTTGTGCGAACAAAGGCCGCGCCCTTGCCCGGCTTTACATGCTGAAATTCAATTATCTGGTAAACGTTTCCGTCCATCTCAAAAGTAACACCGTTGCGAAAATCACCTGCAGAAATCATTTTTATATCCAATCCTTTCACATATATGAGCACAATAATCTGAACTATATTCTACAGTATGTAATGTATATTTTCAAGTAAAATTTTACAGTCTGCAAATTTCTGTTATGTCAATGACAATATTGCATAAATCCAACAACGCTGCCACGTGTTTCATCATGCATTGCAGCCTGCTTGGTGCTAAACTTATTTGGTATGAATATTTAAAAAAATGCTGCCAAAACTCAAAATTGTAAAAAAGATGTAAAAAAAGCCGCCAATATGCAAATTAGCAATTGACAAGCTTTGTTAAAAGGTGTACTATAGTATACTGCATAATCATGGATAGGTGTTCCCATTAGCGGATTTAGTATATCACAAAATGTGAAACAAAACAAGACCTTTCCGCTATTTTTTTTGGTCGTTTCGGCGAACATGTGATTGTAGTTTTAAATATTAGACTTAGGAGTGAACGGGCCTATGGCGAATGTCAAACCGGTGAAGCTTGGTAACAATACACGCATGAGCTTCTCCAAAATAAACGAGGTTCTGGATATGCCCAACCTTATCGAGGTACAGAAAAACTCGTACAAGTGGTTCATTGAGGAGGGGCTTCGGGAGGTGTTCGAGGATATGGCCTCGGTTACCGACTATACCGGAAAACTTGTGCTTGAGTTTGTTGATTATCGAATAAACGACACTCCGAAATATACAGTTGAGCAATGTAAGGAGCGGGATGTCACATATGCCGCCCCTTTGCGTGTAAAGGCTCGCCTTATTAATAAGGAAACAGGCGAGATTAAGGAATCCGAAGTGTTTATGGGTGACTTCCCTCTTATGACCGATAAGGGAACATTCATTATAAACGGCGCCGAGCGCGTCATTGTATCGCAGCTTGTACGTTCACCCGGTGTATATTACAGCATGAGCTATGACAATTCCGGCAAAAAAATATTCAACGCCACGGTGATTCCAAATCGCGGTGCATGGCTGGAATATGAAACAGATTCGTTTGATGTTTTTTATGTTAGAATTGATAAAAACCGAAAAATACCCATAACCGTTTTTGCCCGTGCATTGGGGCTGGGCACTGATGCCGAGCTGCTTGATTTTTTTGGTGATGATGAGCGTATCCATGCAACAATAGAAAAGGATATAACAAAAAATACCGAAGAGGCGTTGCTTGAAGTCTACCGCAAGCTGCGTCCCGGCGAACCACTTACCGTGGAAAATTCGCAACAACATCTGGATAGCCTGTTTTTTGATTCACGCCGCTATGATCTTTCTCGCGTCGGCAGATATAAGTACAACAAAAAGCTTGCCCTTTCAGACCGCTTGTCCGGCATGAGGTTGAGCCGACCGATTGTCCACCCTGAAACCGGAGAGGTTTTAGCTGAGGCTGGCGATCTTATCGACCACGAAAAAGCGGTTGAAATTGAACAGTCGGGTATCAACGTTGCTTATGTATCAGTTGAGGAGCAGGGTGAAAGCCGCGAGGTAAAAATCGTATCCAACGGAATGGTTGACATTCAGCGTTATATAAGCTTTGATGCAAAGGAACTGGGAATTCGCGAGTATGTACGCTATTCGGTTCTTAGGGAAATTTTAGACACCTGCAAAGACGAAGAATCGCTTCGCGAAACCATACGTGCGCGTGCCGACGATCTTGTGCCCAAGCATATAATCAGCGACGATATACTGGCTTCAATCAACTATATTAATTGTTTGGCTCACGGTGTCGGTTCAGTCGATGATATCGACCATCTGGGCAACCGCCGTATCCGTTCGGTTGGCGAGCTGCTGCAAAACCAGTTTAGAATCGGCTTTTCCCGCATGGAGCGTGTAATTCGCGAGCGCATGACGCTACAAGCGCAGGATATGGATGTTATTACACCGCAGGCGTTGATAAATATCCGCCCGGTTGTTGCATCAATTAAGGAGTTTTTTGGTTCCTCACCGCTATCGCAGTTTATGGATCAAACAAACCCGCTTGCCGAGTTAACACATAAAAGGCGGTTATCGGCACTTGGACCCGGCGGCTTGTCGCGTGATCGCGCCGGTTTTGAGGTGCGTGACGTACATTACAGCCATTACGGCCGTATGTGTCCGATTGAAACCCCGGAAGGGCCAAACATCGGTCTTATATCTTATCTTGCGACATATGCTCGCATCAACGAATATGGTTTTATCGAGTCCCCTTTCAGAAAAGTTGACAAATCGACAGGCATTGTCACCGATGAAGTGGTATATATGCCTGCTGATATTGAAGATGAATACATTGTTGCGCAGGCAAACGAACCTTTAGATGAGCAGGGAAGATTTGTCCGCCCTAAAGTAAACGCCCGATTTAGAAACGAATTTCTTGAAATTGAGAGTGAAAAGGCCGATTACATGGATGTGTCGCCAAAAATGGTCGTTTCCGTTGCAACGGCAATGATCCCATTTTTGGAAAACGACGATGCTAACCGTGCTCTCATGGGTTCTAACATGCAACGTCAGGCGGTGCCTTTAATTAAAACCGAATCCCCGATTGTCGGTACCGGCATGGAATACAAGGCGGCAGTTGATTCCGGTGTTGTCGTTGTTGCTAAAGAGGCAGGTACTGTCACATCTGTGTCGGCAAACCGCATCGTCATAAAACGCGACAGCGACCAGGAGCTCGATACCTATAATTTAATAAAATTTAAGGGCTCCAACCAGGGCACTTGCATAAACCAGCGCCCGATTGTTTCGGCCGGTCAGCATGTTGAAGCCAAGCAAGTCATAGCCGACGGCCCGTCCACTTCAAACGGCGAAATATCGCTGGGTAAAAACGTCCTTATAGGGTTTATGCCGTGGGAGGGCTATAATTACGAGGACGCAATTCTGATAAATGAAAAGTTAGTGCGCGACGACACATTTACTTCAATTCATATTGAGGAATATGAGATAGAGGCGCGCGATACCAAGCTTGGTGCGGAAGAAATTACACGCGATATACCCAATGTCGGCGAAGATGCGCTTAAAGATTTGGATGAGCGCGGCATAATTCATGTCGGGGCGGAAGTGCGTTCCGGCGATATCCTTGTCGGAAAGGTTACACCAAAGGGTGAAACCGAGCTTACGGCCGAGGAGCGGCTGCTTCGTGCAATATTTGGTGAAAAAGCGCGCGAGGTGCGTGACACATCGCTTAGAGTGCCTCATGGCGAGTACGGGATTGTTGTAGACGTTAAAAGGTTCACTCGCGAAAACTGCGATGAATTAAGCCCCGGTGTTAACATGGTTGTCCGCTGCTATGTAGCACAAAAACGCAAAATCAGCGTCGGCGATAAAATGGCGGGCCGTCACGGTAACAAGGGTGTCATATCGAGGATACTGCCCAGCGAGGATATGCCGTTTCTTCCCGACGGAACGCCTTTGGATATAGTGCTCAATCCCCTGGGTGTCCCATCGCGTATGAACATCGGCCAGGTTCTTGAAACACACTTGGGCTATGCAGCCCATGCACTTGGCTTTAAGGTTATGACCCCCGTATTTGATGGCGCGCATGAAAGTGATGTCAGGGAATTTCTCGTCAAAGCGGGCAAAAGCAATGACGGCAAAACTATCTTGTATGATGGCCGAACCGGTGAGCCCTTTGATAATCCGGTAACTGTAGGATATATGTATTTCCTAAAACTTCACCATCTTGTAGATGATAAAATACATGCCCGTTCGACCGGACCTTATTCGCTTGTCACTCAGCAGCCTCTGGGCGGTAAGGCTCAATTCGGAGGTCAGCGTTTTGGCGAAATGGAAGTATGGGCGCTTGAAGCCTATGGCGCTGCATACACCTTGCAGGAAATTCTTACGGTAAAATCCGACGATGTTGTGGGCCGTGTTAAAACCTACGAATCAATTGTTAAGGGACTGAATGTGCCGCAATCGGGCATTCCCGAATCCTTTAAGGTGCTTGTAAAAGAGCTTCAGTCGCTTGCACTTGATGTAAAGGTGCTTAACAAAGACAATCAGGAAATAGATTTAAAACAAACATTTGACGATGATGAAGAGGTCAACATGGTGGCAATTGATGACGAAGCCTTCCAAAACGTGACCAGCGAGGATGAGCTTCAAGGCTTTGAGGTCGAGGAGCCCAATCTTGATGACAATGACATTGACGTGCCGGACAATGGTGGCAATGATGATTCGGATTTAACTTTAGATTTTGATACGGAACTAATATAAAAGGGAGGGCATTCACTGTATGATGGAATTTAACGTATTCGACTCAATAAAGATTGGTCTGGCCTCCCCTGAACAGATTCGCGAGTGGTCCAACGGAGAGGTTAAAAAACCTGAAACAATAAACTATCGCACATTAAAACCCGAACGTGACGGTTTATTTTGTGAGCGCATATTCGGTCCGCAAAAAGATTGGGAATGTCATTGCGGTAAATATAAGCGTATACGCTATAAAGGTAAAATTTGCGATAGGTGCGGCGTGGAAGTCACGCGCTCAAAGGTACGGCGCGAGCGTATGGGGCATATTGAACTTGCAGCCCCGGTATCCCACATCTGGTATTTTAAGGGCATTCCGTCACGAATGGGGCTTATACTGGATCTTTCTCCCCGTCTTTTGGAACAGGTGCTTTATTTCGCGTCCTATATCGTGGTGGATCCCGGCCGCACGCCGCTTGAAAAACTACAGGTAATTAACGAAAAAGATTACCGCGACATGCGTGAAAAATATGAGGACGAATTTGACGCCGGTATGGGAGCGGAATACATTCAAAAGCTGCTTAGTGAAATTGACTTGGATAAACTTTCTGAAGAGCTCAAGCAAGAGCTTGAGGGTGCCACAGGTCAGAAGCGCGCGCGGCTGCTCAAAAGGATTGAGGTCGTGGAGTCTTTTCGGCAGTCGGGAAACCGACCCGAATGGATGATTATGAATGTAATTCCGGTAATTCCACCCGACCTTCGCCCCATGGTTCAACTGGACGGCGGCCGTTTTGCAACCTCAGATTTAAATGACCTGTACCGCCGCGTAATTAACCGCAACAACCGGCTTACAAGGCTGCTCGATTTGGGCGCACCGGACATTATTGTGCGCAACGAAAAGCGGATGCTTCAAGAGGCTGTCGACGCTCTGATAGATAACGGTCGTCGCGGCCGTCCCGTTACCGGTCCCAACAATCGCCCGCTCAAATCGCTGTCAGATATGCTCAAGGGAAAGCAGGGACGTTTTCGCCAAAACTTGCTCGGCAAGCGCGTAGACTATTCGGGGCGTTCGGTTATAGTCGTCGGTCCCGAACTAAAAATGTATCAATGCGGATTACCGAAAGAAATGGCTCTTGAATTGTTTAAGCCGTTTGTAATGAAGCGGCTTGTCGAAACCGGCATAGCGGGCAACATTAAATCTGCCCGCAAAATGGTCGAGCGTGTTCGACCCGAAGTATGGGATGCGCTTGAAATTGTAATCAAGGATCATCCTGTGATGCTTAACCGCGCCCCCACGCTGCACCGTCTTGGCATTCAGGCGTTTGAGCCTGTTCTTGTCGAGGGTCGCGCAATAAAGCTCCATCCGCTGGTTTGTACTGCATTTAATGCAGACTTTGACGGCGACCAAATGGCAGTTCACGTACCGTTATCGGCTGAAGCACAGGCCGAAGCTCGCTTTTTGATGCTTGCTGCCGGCAATTTGCTCAAGCCCTCTGACGGACGACCCGTTACGGTTCCTACTCAGGATATGGTACTGGGTTCATATTATCTCACAATAGAAAAGCCGGGCGAGCTGGGCGAAGGTAAAATATTCCGTGATGAAGACGAAGCAGTTATGGCTTACTTCGAAGGGATAATAGGTCTTCATGCCAAAATCAAGGTGCGCCGCTCTGCAGAAATTGACGGAAAAATACAGAACCGTTTAATAGAAACGACGATCGGACGTGTTATATTTAACAGGTCGATACCTCAAGATTTAGGGTTTGTAGACCGGACCTTG
Source organism: Oscillospiraceae bacterium (assembly GCA_028697255.1). Taxonomy (GTDB): domain Bacteria; phylum Bacillota; class Clostridia; order Oscillospirales; family Acutalibacteraceae; genus Avimonas. Next base: position 37,712 of record JAQVFM010000005.1, on the reverse strand, counting down.
CCCGAGAACAAATTCCGATATGAGGTTGAATTCAAAGTTGATAAAAAGCAGCTGTCCCGTATTATAGAAAGGTGCATTAAGGTTCACGGTACCGCCAAAACCTCGGTTGTCCTTGACGATATAAAGGAACTGGGCTTTAAATACTCGACAAAAGCGGCATTGACAATAGCTATAAATGACGCAACCATACCGCCTGAAAAGCAAAGTCTCATAAATGAGGCCGAGCAGCAGATTGACACGATTACAAAGCTGTATAAACGTGGTCTGATTAGCGACGATGAACGCTATCGCAAGGTTATAGAAACGTGGAACGAAACGACAAATAAAGTTACCTCTGCACTAAATAAAAACCTTGATCCTTACAACCCGATTTTTATGATGTCTGATTCGGGTGCGCGCGGTTCTATCGCACAGATTCGGCAGCTTGCAGGAATGCGCGGACTTATTGCCAACACATCGGGACGTACTATAGAGGTTCCGATACGAGCCAACTACCGAGAGGGCCTTAATGTTCTTGAATACTTCCTTTCTTCGCGCGGTGCCAGAAAAGGACTTGCCGACACCGCGCTGCGTACGGCCGACTCGGGTTATTTGACCCGTCGTCTGGTAGACGTAGCACAAGACGTGATTATCCGTACAACCGATTGCGGTACTGAAGACGGTATTGAAGTATATGATATACGCGACGGTAACGAACTGATAGAGCCCCTGTCAGAAAGGCTTGTAGGTCGATATTTAGTCGATGATTTCTTGGATCCTGAAACAGGAGAAGTGGTAATTAAGCGTGACAAAATGCTTAGTGACAATGACGCAGATTTTCTCGTCAACAAATACAAGGTTGAACGCGTTAAAATCCGTTCAGTGCTTACTTGTCGCGCAAAACACGGAGTATGCGGCAAGTGCTATGGCTCAAATCTTGCTTCCGTGGGCACGGTTTCGACGGGCGAGGCTGTCGGTATAATTGCGGCACAATCAATCGGTGAGCCCGGCACACAGCTTACAATGCGTACTTTCCACACAGGCGGCATAGTGTCCATTGAGGATATCACGCAGGGTCTGCCCCGTGTTGAGGAGCTGTTTGAAGCGCGCAAGCCAAAACACCTTGCATATATCACTGAAATCGACGGAGTTGTTCGATTCGGCGAAGAAAAGAAGAAGCGTGCGGTTATTGTCACAAAAACCGTAGACGGTGATGTTGACGAGCGTTCTTATGCAATACCATTTGGCTCGCGCATACGTGTGAAGGAAGGTCAGGTTGTAAAGGCCGGGGAGCGGCTTACCGAGGGATATGTCAACCCACACGACATTCTTGCAGTTAACGGAGAACAGGCTGTGCAAAACTATCTTATACAGGAAGTACAGCGCACTTACAGAATGCAGGGGGTTGATATCAACGATAAGCACATTGAAGTAATCATTCGTCAAATGATGCGAAAAGTGCGTATTGAAAATCCCGGAAGCACAACACTGCTATCGGGGTCAGTTGTTGACAAGTCGGACTTTAACGAACAAAATGCAGCAATACGCAGCCGTATTGCTAAAGGCGAAACCGACTTGACCGAAGCTACCTGTAAGCCGGTTTTGATGGGTATCACCAAAGCATCACTTGCAACAGACAGCTTCTTGTCGGCAGCGTCCTTCCAGGAAACCACACGTGTTTTAACCGAGGCTTCCATTAAGGGCAAGGTAGATCCGCTGCTTGGCCTTAAGGAAAACGTGATCATTGGAAAACTGATTCCCGCCGGAACAGGCTTGCAAAGATACTCTGATATTCATATCGCGAACATGCATTTGGATGCACCTGACAGCGGGTATATTGCAACACTCAGAGGTCTGCTTGAAGACAGTGGCAGCGGAGACAGCGACAATGATTCCAATGTCGTTGAAAATGGCGCAAATAACCAGCTTTAAGCTCTTGACAAAATAATACCTTTCATGATAGTATCCTTTATTGTGACATTTTAATTTTTTATATTATAAACAGGAGGTGATATTATTGCCGACATTTAATCAGCTTGTTCGCAAAGGCAGGGAGGTTATCGAAAAAAAGGATAAGGCCCCGGCTCTTTTAAGAGGCTGGAACTCGAAAAAGCGTATTCCGATTGAACAAAACTCGCCACAAAAGCGTGGTGTCTGCACAGCAGTTAAAACATCAACGCCAAAAAAGCCTAATTCAGCCTTGAGAAAGGTAGCTCGTGTACGTTTATCCAACGGGATAGAGGTTACATCCTATATTCCGGGCGAAGGCCACAACCTGCAGGAGCACAGCGTGGTTCTGATTCGCGGCGGCCGTGTCAAAGATTTGCCGGGTGTACGCTATCATATCGTTCGTGGCACTCTGGACACTCAGGGCGTATCAGAGCGCAGACAGGCTCGCTCTAAGTATGGCACGAAAAAGCCAAAGGCCGGCGCAGCCAAATAGGTAAGACATTATTATCAGCGGCTTGAATATAGCAGCATTAAAATAAATTGGAAAGTTTATACAGTCTTATGACTGCTTAAATTCCGTATTTTTTGGAATAATGCTCTATATCGGCCAACGGAAGTATGTCACTTTCGAGTACCTGTGATATCATCACTATGAAGGAGGGAAGCAGAGTGCCGAGAAGAGGATTTATACCGAAACGGGATGTTTTGCCCGACCCGCTTTATAATTCCAAACTGGTCACCAGACTCATTAATAACATTATGATTGACGGCAAGCGTGGGATCGCACAAAAAATTGTTTATGGCGCATTTGACATAATTCGTGACAAAACAGGAAAAGACCCACTTGAAGTTTTTGAACAGGCCATGGAGAATGTCATGCCTGTGCTTGAAGTCAAGGCTCGCCGCGTGGGTGGCGCTACCTATCAGGTGCCAATCGAAGTAAGGGCGGATCGCAGGCAGACACTCGGGTTGCGCTGGATTACAGCGTATTCCCGGACGCGTTCGGAGCGCACGATGAAAGAACGCCTCGCCGGTGAGATTATGGACGCTGTCAACGGAAACGGTGGCGCGGCCAAAAAGCGTGAAGACACACACCGCATGGCAGAGTCAAACAAAGCATTTGCTCATTATAGATGGTAAATACCCGCTGATGCCTTAGGTTATCACGGGCAATTAGCGGGCGGCACCGTCTTTGGAAGCTTCTACTTCCAGAAGCCGGTTGTGCGTGTCGGTTTGCCTGCCGCAGGCAGCACCGGTTTCGCGGCAAACGACTTATCAAGTTTGCCAATATTTAAGGAGGACATTTATGGCAAGGCAAGTATCTTTGGAACTTACCAGAAACATCGGTATCATGGCTCACATCGACGCCGGCAAAACGACGACGACAGAGCGTATACTGTTTTATACCGGTATAAACCACAGGCTTGGTGAGGTGCATGATGGTGCTGCAACCATGGACTGGATGCAACAAGAACAGGAGCGCGGCATCACTATTACCTCTGCGGCCACCACATGTTTTTGGAAGGACCATCGCATTAACATTATAGACACACCCGGTCACGTGGACTTTACCGTCGAAGTAGAGCGTTCTCTGCGCGTGCTTGATGGTTCAGTTACGGTTTTTTGCGCAAAGGGTGGTGTCGAACCACAGTCTGAAACCGTCTGGCGTCAGGCTGACCAATACAAAGTTCCGCGCATGGCGTATGTAAATAAGATGGACATCATGGGTGCTGATTTCTTTAATGTCATAGACATGATGAAACAACGTCTTAAGTGCAACGCCGTACCGATTCAGCTTCCAATCGGCGCCGAGGACACTTTTAAGGGCATAATCGATTTGGTTGAAATGAAGGCATATATTTATTATGATGATGTCGGTAAAGATATCAGATGTGAGGAAATACCGGCTGACATGGTGGATACTGCCCAAGAATACCATGAGGCTTTGATTGAAGCAGTTGCCGAACAAGATGATGCACTGCTTGAAAAGTATTTCTCGGGCGAGGCTTTGACTATTGATGAAATAAAGTCTTGTATCCGCAAAGCAACAATCAACAACCGGATGATTCCTGTGGTGTGCGGAACATCCTATCGCAACAAGGGTGTTCAAAAGTTGCTTGATGCAATCATTGACTATATGCCCGCACCTACCGATGTTGCTTCAATAAAGGGTGTTATTCCCGACTCACAGGAGGAAATTGAACGCCATTCTTCCGATTCCGAACCATTTTCAGCACTGGCGTTCAAAATCGCGACTGACCCGTTTGTTGGGAAACTGTGCTTTTTCCGCGTATATTCCGGCACTATCAATACCGGCAGCAACGTTTACAATTCAACCAAAGGCAAAAGAGAACGCATCGGGCGAATACTTCAGATGCATTCAAACCACCGTCAGGATATTGATACCGTATATGCCGGCGATATTGCGGCGGCAGTCGGACTTAAAAACACCTCTACCGGTGATACATTGTGTGACGAGAACAACCCTGTTATTCTTGAATCAATGGAATTCCCCGAACCGGTGATACGTGTTGCAATCGAGCCGAGAACAAAAGCCGGTCAGGAAAAGATGGGCATTGCCCTTTCGAAGCTCGCCGAAGAAGATCCAACTTTTAAAGCTTATACTGACGATGAAACCGGCCAGACAATTATTGCAGGTATGGGCGAACTGCACCTTGAAATTATTGTCGATCGTCTGATGCGCGAATTTAAAGTGGAAGCAAATGTCGGTACTCCGCAGGTTGCATACAAGGAAACTATCCGCGGTACTGCCGATGTCGAACACAAATACGCCCGTCAGTCGGGAGGCCGTGGCCAGTATGGTCATGTCAAAATCCGCATCGAGCCCAATGAGCCCGGCAAAGGATACGAATTTGTTAACGCAATTGTGGGCGGTGCTATTCCCAAAGAATACATCCCCGCTGTTGACAACGGTATACAAAGCGCAATGTTGTCCGGCGTTGTAGCCGGATATAACGTTGTCGATATTAAGGTAACGCTGTATGACGGTTCATACCACGAGGTCGACTCTTCCGAAATGGCATTTAAAATTGCCGGTTCTATTGCGTTTAAGGAAGCAATGAAGAAAGCCAAGCCGGTTTTGCTCGAACCTATTATGAAAGTTGTCGTTATAGTGCCTGAGGAATACATGGGCGATGTTATCGGTGATATCAACTCACGCCGCGGCGAAATAAGTGGAATGGAAGCGATAAGCGGTGCCCAACAAATCAACTGCACTGTGCCGCTTTCAGAAATGTTTGGATACGCGACCGTGCTGCGTTCAAACACACAGGGACGCGGGCAATACAGTATGGAACCAAGCCATTACTCAGAATTGCCCAAAAGCGTTGCAGAAGCTATTATATCAAAGCAGTCGGGAATTTAAAATAAAAGTCTAACTACTAAAGACTGTAATTTTCTTTGGAAAAGGCTTGAAATTCCTGCTGTGACTTGATAAAATGAAATCCGTAGATTTCTTGCAGGAATGCAAATAATATTTATTATGTGTCTATAAAAAGGAGGAAATCCACATGGGAAAGGCAAAATTTGAAAGAAACAAACCTCACGTAAACATTGGAACCATCGGTCACGTTGACCATGGTAAAACCACACTTACCGCTGCTATAACAAAGGTATTAAACCTCACGGGCTTTTCTGACTTTGTTGATTATGCAAAGATTGATAAAGCTCCGGAAGAGCGTGCACGCGGCATCACAATCAGCACGTCTCATGTTGAGTATGAGACCGAAAACCGCCATTATGCGCACGTTGACTGCCCCGGCCACGCCGACTATGTCAAAAACATGATTACCGGTGCGGCACAGATGGATGGCGCAATTCTTGTTGTGTCGGCCGCCGACGGCCCCATGCCGCAGACACGCGAGCATATCGTGCTTGCCCGTCAGGTTGGCGTTCCGTATATCGTCGTGTTTATGAACAAGTGTGACCAGGTTGACGATCCCGAGCTTTTAGAGCTTGTCGAAATGGAGATTCGCGAACTGCTAAGCGAGTATAATTTCCCGGGCGACGATACGCCTGTAATTAAGGGTTCGGCTTTAAAGGCTCTCGAATGTTCATCTCAGGATCTGTCAGCACCCGAATATGCGCCCATTTTGGAGCTTATGAAGTCCGTTGACGAATATATCCCCAACCCAGAACGCACGACGGATTTGCCTTTCTTGATGCCTGTTGAGGACGTCTTCACAATAACCGGACGCGGCACTGTCGCCACCGGTCGTGTGGAGCGCGGACAGCTTAAATTGTCAGAAGAAGTTGAAATTGTAGGACTTGCAGACGAAAAGAGAAAAACTGTTGTTACAGGTATAGAAATGTTCCGTAAGTTGCTTGACTATGCCGAGGCCGGCGACAATATAGGCGCTCTGCTGCGCGGTATCCAGAGAGATGATATCGAACGCGGACAAGTTCTTTGTAAGCCGGGCTCCATAAATCCGCATACTAAGTTCCATGGCAAGGTCTATGTTCTTTCTAAGGAAGAGGGCGGCCGTCATACTCCCTTCTTCAACAACTACCGCCCGCAGTTCTATTTCCGTACTACTGACGTTACCGGTGTTGTTCAGCTTCCCGAAGGCGTAGAGATGTGCATGCCAGGCGACAACGTCGAAATGGATATCGAGCTTATTACCCCAATCGCCATTGAGGAGGGTCTCCGTTTCGCTATTCGTGAAGGCGGTCGTACTGTTGGTTCTGGCGTCGTTACCAAAATCAATTCCTAATATTTTAGGTTAATATTATTAACGCACTGGCTAATTATTTTAGCCAGTGCGATTTTTTTCGTGACAATTTTTTGTGCTAAATATTGCACGGGACGCTGAGGACAGCGTTCCGTGCAATATTTATGCCGGGTTATTCGGGCGCACACACAGGTGCGCCCCTGCGGGATTGCCCACAATTTTGCCGGATAAATGTGTTCGCGAAACTTTGTCGTAGATGTGTTTTATACTGTTCTCAGTTTAAAAAGGAGACAAGATTGGCGAGAATATTTTTATTGCTTATTCGGCCACTTTTTGAATCAAACCCTCGAACTCATTAAGCAATTGCTCAAACTCGTCAAGGGCATAGTTTACCGGTTCGGGCGTTGTTAAATCGACACCTGCGCGTTTGAGTGTATCTGCAGGATAATCGCTGCCTCCGGCACTCAAGAATTTAAGATATTGCTCTACATTACCCTTTTGCAGTAATGAACGCGATATCGCACAGGCAGCGGAAAAACCCGTAGCATATTTAAACACATAAAATGCGCGGTAAAAGTGTGGGATACGTGCCCATTCCCAGCGCATATAATCATCTATTTCAACGCCCGGGCCAAAATAATCGCTTAATAAACCGCCATAAATGTCACATAGTATATCACCTGTAATCGGTTTGCCCTGCTCAGCCAATTCATGTACTTTAAGCTCGAATTCGGCGAACATGGTCTGACGAAATACGGTGCCTTTAAATTCTTCGAGAAAACGTTCCAGCAGATATGCTCTCTCACGCTGCCCCTCGGGTGTAGATTGACATTGCGAAATCATACCGCGCAGTAATATATTCTCATTTACGGTCGAGGCTATTTCAGCAAGAAAAATCGGATAATCCTTGTTTATATATGGCTGGGTGCTGTCCGAATACAAGGTGTGCAGACAATGCCCTGCCTCGTGCGCGAGCGTAAACACGTCATTCATACTGCCTACAAAGTTAAGCAGCATAAAAGGATGCACTCCATAAACACCCGCAGCATATGCCCCTGTCGCTTTGCCGGGGGTCTCATATACGTCCACCCAGCCGCCCTCAAACAGTCTGTCAAGCTGCTTTATATAGCTGTTGCCCAAAGGCTCAAGATGCCGTCTGACAATGCTGCACGCCTGTTCATAGGTATATTCCCGTGCAGGTTCATCAGTAATAGGAACATAGGTGTCGTAAAAATGCAGCTTTTCTACACCCAGCGCACGCCGGCGCAACTCAAAATAATGGTGATACATGGGAAGGTGTGAACGCACTGCTTCGATAAGTCCGGTATAGACAGAGCGAGGAAGATTGTCTGAAAAAAGCGATTTATCAAGGCAGCTTTCAAAGTCACGGGCGCGGGCGCTGAACAAATCGGCTCGCACACTTCCCGAATACAATGCGGCTATTGTATTCCCGACACCGGCAAACGCATTGTGCATTGCGGCAAACGCATCGGCACGCACACGCCTGTCACGACTGTCGCGCAGCTTACCAAACAGCCCATGGGTAAGCGTTATTTCTTGCCCTTTTTCGTCCCTTATTGTGCCTAATTTTAAATCGACACTTTCGAGCATTGAAAAGGCACCGTCGAGGCTTTCAAGTGCGGGAGAAACCATTGCCATAAGCTGCTCTTCACGCGCAGACAGCACATGAGCCCGGCTTCTAATAATATCGTCAGCCATATGCCTGAAATCGGCAAGCGAGTCATCTGCATTTACCCATTCGCGCAGAGTTTCCGGTTTTATTGATGTTAACTCGGGCGTGATAAAAGATGTTGATTCCTGTATGCTGAACAAAACGCCAAGCGTCCTGTCATGCATTGCCTGATATTTTGCATCCGAGTTATCAACATCAAGGTTGAGCTTAGCATACATATACACGCGTTCAAGCTGCTTTTCCAATCGTTCAAACAGGCGCAACCCTTCGTGCAGTGTTTCCTTGCTTTGCGCCAGCTTTCCTTGGTATGAGCGCATTTTTTCGGCGTCTTTTTGCACTTGTAATAGTGCCTGCTCCCACTCAGACTCGTCGGAGTATATATCTTGGAGCCTCCATTTGTACTTTTCGGGTATTTTACTTCTGTCAGTATAATTCATTAATATTATCCTTTCTGTAAAATTCTTTATATCATTTTTTAAACACCAGTCGAAGTATGCATCTCTCTTTTTTTCTTGAACAGTAAGGACTAATACTAATATACTGATATTAGTATATTGATATCTTATACTATTCACAGTTTAAGCCGAGAATAGTATTAAAGGATGATGCACATGCCATATAATCGTGAAAAAGCGGTCGCATATGCGCATCGTTGGGCATACGACCGCAACCCCGCTTATTCAGATTTTTCAAAAATGGGAGGCGACTGCACAAATTTTATTTCGCAGTGTCTTCACGCAGGCGGAGCGTCCATGAATTATACACGAGACACCGGATGGTACTACATATCTTTGAGTAACCGTGCCCCGGCATGGACAGGTGTGCAGCCATTGTACCGGTTTTTGACAACCAATAAAGGCAAAGGTCCATATGCAAGACTTGTATCTGCTGCTGAGGTACACCTCGGTGATTTAGTGCAACTGTCGTTTAACGGCGGCGAGACATTTGGGCACAGCTTATTTATTGTTGGGGTCGGCAATCCGCGAAACAACAGCAACATATTGGTTGCAACACATTCATATGACAGCGATTACCGCCCGCTTGACAGTTGGCACGATGTTGTATACAGGTACATACACATAATCGGGGCAAGATAAACTTTATTGCTTTACTCCGAAAGCGTATCGTTGACAATTGATGCCGATAGTATATTCTCGTCCATTTGAATGTCTACCAGTATATTATCAGCCGTTATTGTGCGTGGAATAAGAAGGGTATACACATAAGTCAAAACATTGTCTGACATGCTGTCATACAGTTCTATATTCTTTATCAAAATGCTGTTGTTGTTGCAATAATCGTTTAAATAGTTCATTGCCTCGCGTTTATTTATCATGGTCACTTCAATATGTTTTAAGCCTCTGCCTTTTATCAAGCTGTTTTGGATAATATGCAGAATAATCAATACGATCATCGTTAAGGTAATGGCCATAAGACTGGTTTTATAATAGCCCATTCCCACGGCTAAGCCGACACACGCTATCAACCATAGGGTGGCTGCGGTGGTCAGCCCTTTTATCGTGCCTTTTGTTCTAAGTATTGTACCCGCGCCAAGAAACCCTACACCACTTATAACCTGCGCGCCCATACGCCCAATATCACTTTTCAACACTTCGGCAAGTGCGGAATTTTCATGTGCGGCCGCTATTACTTCTTCAATCATTTTAATTTGAATTATCGAAACAAGTGCCGCTCCCATACAAACAAGTATATGAGTTTTTATTCCGGCAGGACGTTGGCGATGCTCACGCTCCATACCTACAAGCATACCGAAAAGCATTGCCAGCCCTAGCCGCAAAAGAATCTCATACCATGGTAACGTCATAAAATCTACCCCCCTCTCCTGAGTGCAATTTAAGAAAAATGGTTTATTATTTTTATATGCTCGTCAAGTTAATTTAGACTAAAATTTGCCCTGATTGGCTATTTTATGCATTGGTGCAGCATAAGGTATGTAATTTGGCGGAATTATAACATCCCGCCTACTAATACTAATCAATCATCAAATATTGATGATTGAAAACTGGGGTTGGTATTGTTTTAATATATCAATCTTCTTGCGGTGACATAACGCTGCTGCCAATAAGAAACATTGATGTTTGTAGTTTTTACCGTATCTCCCGTTCTGGGGCTGTGTATCATCTGGCCATCACCGATATATATCCCAACATGGTCGACCTTATTATTAGCGTTGAATGAGAAAAACACAAGATCTCCGGGCTGAATATTCGAACGTGATACATATATGCCCTGAACAGCTTGGTCCGAGGATATACGATTTAAGGATACACCGACCTGCTTATATACATATTGTGTAAATCCCGAGCAATCAAAACCGCCTTCCTGTAACGACTCTCCCCCGTAAACATACGGAGTTCCGATTAATGACTTTGCAGTTGCAATCACTTTGTCAATTTTTTGTTGTTTTGTGTCCTGTTGATTTGTTTCGGTTATTTGCAAATAGGTTTTGCTTACCCAACCTGTACGGCCGTCTGATAATCTAATTTTATACCAGCCGTCAGATTCATCGATGACATTGACCCGATTACCGTTCCATAATGTATGCATTATACTATGGGATGTTGAAGGGCCGGTTCTAACATTAAGTCTTGTTGCCGTTACAGTACCTGTTTTATTCATCTGTGACGCAATATAATCTTTGCTTACCCAGCCTGTTCGGCCGTCTGACAATCTTATATTATACCAATTGCCCGATTCTCCGATAATATTAACCCGATTACCGTTCCATAACGTATGCATTATATTGTGAGAAGTCGAAGGGCCGGTTCTGACATTAAGTCTTGTTGCCGTTACAGTACCCGTTGTATTCATCTGTGACGCAATATAATCTTTGCTTACCCAGCCTGTTCGGCCGTCTGACAATCTTATATTATACCAATTGCCCGATTCTCCGATAACATTAATCTGATTGCCGTTCCAAAGTGTATGCATTATACTATGGGATGTTGAAGGGCCGGCCCTGACGTTAAGACTTGACGCAGTCACGGTGCCTGTTTGTGATGTGCTGCTCGGTGCAGCCCCGGCCGCCGATGCCATGCTGGCGTAAAAAGGTATTGATACAACAGTGACCGCACCAACAATAAGTTTTACGGTATTGATTTTAATGTTTGAAAATTTCTCTTTAATTAAATCTGCTAACTTATCTTCTAATTTTAATGGGCTTTCTTTATTCGATAAAAACTCCTTTGCAAACTCAGAATCTTGGTTTAAATAAATAGCCAGAATATATCCGTCACCGTCTTTGATAAGCTTATAATCAGTATACCAGCTCATATTGCACTTCCCTTGATAATAATATTAGTAATATTATTATTTATAGAGCACGGATTATACAAAGCTTTGAGCCAAAGACTGTTAATATTCGGCTGTAAATTTAATATTTAATAACTGCTGAATATAAAGCTCAATTGTTATACAGTAATAAGCTCTTTAGGCGATTTTGTCAGGTTTTCGCATCCATCTTTCGTAATACAAACCATGTCCTCAATACGAACGCCAAACCTGCCTGGGAAATAAATGCCCGGTTCAACCGTTACGACACTGCCCTCGCACAATGTTTCTGTAGCCGATAGTGACAATCGTGGTGCCTCATGAACTTCCAGTCCCACGCCATGACCTGTACCATGACCAAAAAACTCTCCGTATCCCGCAGCTTTAATAACATTGCGCGCTGCTGCATCGCCGTCGGCACATGACAGACCCGCTCTCAAAGCCGAAAGTGCTGCAAGCTGTGCCGTCAATACAGTTTGATAAACGTTTCGCTGCTCGTCCGAGCAGGTGCCGATTGCAACCGTTCGTGTCATGTCGGAGCACCAGCCATCTACAACCGCTCCAAAATCCATCAGCAAAAAATCACCGTTTTTTATCGTCCTGTCCCCCGGCACGCCATGAGGCATCGAAGTGTTTTCACCGGATAATACAATAAAGTCAAATGCTGCCGCCTGAGCGCCCTGCTTGCGTATGGCAAATTCCAGCTCTATCGCAAGCTCCCGCTCCGATCGTCCCTTTTTTATTCTTGTCAAAATAAAATTAAAGCCATAATCGATAAGCTGCTGTGCCTGACGTATTTTTTCAATTTCAAACGGGGTTTTTATTAACCGCATTCTGCGAATCAACTGCTCTATAATATCAGTGTACAGCTCCGCATTATTAAGTGTTTCTTTGAGCCGCCGATACTGGGCGCAGCTAAGGCTTTCATCTTCAACCGCAATATGACGCAAGCCATGGCTATCTACAAGTGCCTTTAAAGTTTCTTTGTTCTTATACTCAACACACTCGATGCCTTTTATAGTGTTTCTTGCCGCCTCAATATATCGGGAATCCGTCAAAAAATAAGCATTGCGACGAGTTATCAAAACCATGCCTTGGCTCGAATTAAACCCTGTAATATACCGACGGTTTATTTTATCCATAATCAACGCTGAGTCAATATGCTGTGGCAACGATGCAGCCAGTTGCTCTACCCTCGTCATTACTTATACCAGGCCTTTCGAAAATTTTACATTTCTGCAAGTGCATGTAGAGCTAACAGATAGCTCATTGCACCAAATCCTGATATTTGCCCGCGGCAAACAGGAGCTATTACAGAGTTGTGCCGGAATTCCTCACGGGCATGTATGTTTGACATATGGACTTCGATAACAGGCATATTGATCGACGCGATAGCGTCACGCAGTGCATAGCTTGTATGTGTATACGCCGCCGCATTTAATACAACCGCGTCGATTTGGCCGATGCATGCGTGCAGCCTGTCAATCAAGGCGCCCTCACTGTTTGATTGAAAAAATTCAACTGATAGTCCAAGCCTTTTTGCATGACTCAAGATTATTTCACACAGCTCTTCATATGTTTGGGTGCCGTATACTTTCTGCTCGCGCACCCCCAAAAGATTAAGGTTTGGACCATTAAGAACTAATATTTTTTTCATTTCATGCACCTCTAACTTTATAGAACTTTAAGCCGATTTAAATAATATGCCAATGCTTGAATAGCTGCAAAATAATATCTGCTTCGACATCTGAAGAGGATTTTTTGTATGGAAAACGGCGCGATGGGAGCATCGCGCCCTACATTTTTAGTGCTTATCGGACGATGTTTTATAACTTTCATAAAGAAGTTTAAGAGCGCTGGCATCAACATCTTGAGTGCCGCGTGATTCGCATATGATTGTCGGCGACCATCCACGGGTTACCAGTGTTTCAATCAGGGGTGCCGGTTCGGGACCAAATTCGGTGTCAGAAAAGGTAAGGTGTCTTTTTTCTCCGGCTTTTGTATATTCGATTTTTGAAAAATGTATATGCATTTGTGAAGCACGTTCCTTACCAAGCTTTTGTTCAATCTTATCCAGCACAGCATCAAAGCTTTCTTTTGAATTGACACCGCCTATTGACCTTGAATTTAAATGACCGAAATCAATGCATGGAAGAAAGCGCTCATCAAGCTCGCACATATAAAGCACCTCGTCCAAATTACCGAGTTGGTTAATTTTCCCCATTGTTTCAGGGCAAATTCTAACATCCGACAGCTCCTCGTCGTCAAGCAGCTCCTGCGATCTTTTTAGAGTGTCGCAGGCCAAAAGCAAGGCATCTTTTCTTGACAGCCCGCCCAAGCCTCCGGGGTGCACAACAATTCGGCTGCCCCCCATCCAAGAAACCGCACGTGCACTTGCAAGAATATAACGCAAACTGTTATCACGCTTTATCGGGTCATCAGATGCCAAAGAAATATAATACGGAGCATGAAGCGACATCTCGATCCCATAACTTTGGGCAGCATCGCCGAGCTTTCGTGCTGTATTCTCTTTAATTGCAACACCGCGCCCACACTGGTATTCATACGCGTTAAGCCCCAGCTTAGCAAGCCATTCGGGCGCTTGTAATGTGGATTTTCCTCCGTTCTCATAAAACAAGTCACCGTTGCCTGCCGGTCCAAATCTCACCATAACATTTCCTTTCATTTAAATTGTAACTGCTTGTTCAAATCTTGCGAGCACACGCTCACGACCGATAACCCGCATGATACTACATAAATCGGGGGTGTTTTTTCTTCCTGTTACAGCAATACGGATTACGGTGCTGACGTCACCAACATGTCCTTTGTATTGGTCGGGGTTACTTTTATATTGCTTTACATCGGGACAAAATCCGAGCGGCGTGCAAATCGACTTGATTTTATCAAACCATTGCTGCCTGTCGTCCTGAGGATCATATATCTTGGCATATTCGGTAAGAATAGCCCTAATATCTTCATGCTTAATGCTGTCCGGCATGGCATCGTCAATTCTGAACGTTTCGTCGAAAAAGTAGGCAGTATATTCGGGCAACTCACACCACTTTGCAATATCCTTACGTGGCTTTGCTCCTCCTCTATCAACACTGAATATCTCCCTTGCATAACCGTGGTCTCTGTCAAGGAGCACAAAGTAGTCAGGTGCATATTTTTTTGCCCATTCTAACACTGCACTCAGAACGGCATCCGCATCCATCCCTGCAATCACAGTCTTGCTAACATCATTTAGCTTTAATAGATCAAATAGTGCACCCGATGCGCTCATTTTTTTCAGCCCGAATGGAAACTCATCACGCGTTTTTTTAGGATTACATCTTCTCCATTGCTCATAATCGCTACATGCCACTGTCATAAGATATTCAAGAACACTGTCGGCAGGAAAACCCTGCTCAGCATAATAACGCACTGCTGCCTCGGGATCTTTTCTCTTTGAAAGCTTTCTTTTGCCGCTTCCCTCTTCCTTCATTATAGGGCTTACATGAGCGTATTTAGGCGGCTTAAACCCGAGCATACTAAATAGCTGAATATGCTTTGGAACGGAAGATATCCATTCATCTCCGCGTATAACATGCGTTGTACGCATTAAATGATCATCTATTGCATGTGCAAAATGATATGTGGGTATTCCGTCGGATTTCAGAAGTACAAAATCCTCGTCGTTTTCGGGCATTTCAATTTTGCCCTTTATTAAATCGTTAAATACTATGCGTTGGTTACCGGGGGCACAGCCCGAACGGAGCCTGACAACATAAGGATGTTCGCTTTTTATACGCTTTATAGCCTGCTCCGGTTCAAGATTGCGGCACACGGCAAACTCACCCAAGTAACCTGTTCGTAACTTTTGGCGCTCCTGCTCCTGCCTTATCGACTGAAGCTCCTGTTCGCTGCAAAAACAGGGGTATGCAAGCCCCGCACCGACCAAAGCTTTGGCATATGTTTGATAAATCTCTGTGCGCTCGCTCTGCCGATAGGGACCGTAATCACCGCTTATTACACCCGGAGCAATAAATCCCTCGTCGGGGATAACGCCGTATGCCCTTAAGCCATTGAGTATATCCTCCGCTCCTCCTTCAACCTCGCGCTTTTTATCGGTATCTTCAAGCCTAAAATAAAACACACCGTCAGATGCCCTGGCGGTCATTTGGTTGACCATCGCAGTAAACAGCACACCTAAATGCAGATAGCCTGTCGGACTTGGCGCAATCCTGGTAATGCGTGCTCCCTGCTTGCACTGCCGTAAAGGATATAAATTTTCGTAATATTCGGGTGTTGTTGCGACATCGGGAAACATAATGTCAGCCAGCTTTTGATTCATCGCAAAATACTCCTTAAAACGATTTGTGTATTCTTCTACTTTAACGGTTTCGGTTGAAAATGTCAACACAGGTGTGTTATTATAGAAACAGACTGATTGTGTTTATAGTTATTAACACAAGTCACACGTCAACAGTTAAATTAATTTGAAAGGAATGCTCTACATGAACTATCGGTTTGCAGAAAGGGTAAAATCTTTAAACCCATCTGCGATACGCGAAATATTAAAATATGCAGCAGACCCAGAGGTGGTATCCCTGTCCGCAGGAAACCCCGCGCCTGAGGCATTCCCAACAAACGATATCGCTGCAATCGCAAGCCGCATTTTGACCGAGCGTCCCGTTGACGCGCTTCAATACGGTACCACAGAAGGCTACGAACCTCTTCGGGCCCGGCTTGCCTCCTATATGAAAGAAAAGCACAACATTGGACGGGGTTTTGATAATATACTGATAACATCGGGCGCCCAGCAGACAATGGAGCTGGCTGCTAAGGTGCTGTGCAACCACGGTGATGCCGTTGTCTGCGAGGCACCAAGCTTTATCGGTTCACTCAACTCGTTCCGCTCATTGGGTGTCAGCCTGATAGGTGTTCCCATGCAAAGCGACGGCATAGATTTGGCCGAGCTGGAGTCGGCATTAAAATCACATTCAAATATTAAGTTTATCTATACCATACCCAATTTTCAAAATCCTTCGGGAATTACTATGAGTATGGACAAGCGTCGAAAGCTATATGCGCTTGCTAAGCGGTATAATGTTGTTATTGTCGAGGATAATCCATATGGCGATTTACGGTTTGACGGTACGGATGTTCCGGCAGTCAAGTCTCTTGACGAGGATGGGCTTGTGATATATGCCGGAAGCTTTTCAAAGGTTTTGGCACCCGGCTTGCGCGTAGGCTTTGCAATAGCGCCGGCTGATCTTTTGCAAAAGATGATCGTTTGTAAGCAGGTTGAGGACGTTCATACGGCAATGCTTCCGCAAATTATTTGTGATGAGTTTATGAAAACATGCGATTATGAAAATCATTTAAATAACCTGCGCAGCATTTACAGCAAAAAGGCTCGGCTTATGTTGTCACTTATAGAACAGCACCTTGTGCCGCATGGAGTAACCTATGATAATATTCAGGGCGGGTTGTTCGTATGGTGCCGTTTGCCAAAGACTATCGATATGCCGTCTTTCTGTAAACGTGCCGTAATTGAGCAAAAGGTTGCAGTGGTTCCGGGCAATGCTTTTCTTGTAGATCAAGATCTCCCATGCCAGAATTTTCGCCTTAATTTTTCTACTCCGTCCGATGACGCAATGCACAAAGGCATTGAGCGTCTGGGCAAACTGTTAAAAACAATGGATTACTAAATCAACGAAAGGCCTTGTTAATATGAATACAACACCACAAAACCCAGAGCTTAACAAAAAACGTGCTCTTAGCTGTATACAGCCCACCGGCATACCAACACTGGGCAATTATCTCGGTGCAATGCGAAACTGGGTTGCAATGCAGGACGAAATGGATTGCGCATTTGCCGTGGCCGATTTGCACGCCATTACTATACGCCAGAATGCAGATCAATTTCGACGTCAGATATATGAAATGTTCGCATTATTGTTGGCGGTCGGCCTTGATCCGGAAAAAAGCCTGCTTTTTATTCAGTCCCAGGTTCCCGCACACGCGGAAATGACGTGGCTTTTAGCCTGTCATACACAATTCGGCGAGCTTACACGAATGACACAGTTCAAAGATAAATCAGCCAAGCACAACGACAATATCAACCTTGGCCTGTTTGCTTACCCGTCATTGATGGCAGCCGACATACTACTGTATCAGCCCAATTATGTGCCCGTAGGTGCCGATCAGAAGCAGCATGTCGAGCTTACTCGCAATATAGCAGAACGCTTTAATAACCTGTATGGCAATGTGTTCGTTGTGCCCGAGCCATATATTATGAAAAATGCAGCCCGAGTACGGTCGCTTCAGGATCCAACAAAAAAAATGTCCAAATCGGACGAAAACCAAAACGCATTTATATCTCTAAAAGACAGTCCCGATGTTATAATGCGCAAATTTAAGCGTGCCGTAACTGACAGCGAAGCATGTGTCAAATATGCTGAGGGCAAAGACGGCATTAACAACCTGATGGAAATATATGCTGCTGTTACGGACAAAAAGCTTGATGATATCGAGGCCGAATTTGAAGGAAAAGGCTACGGCGTTTTTAAAGCCGTGGTAGCCGAGGCCGTAATAGAAACGTTGCGCCCGATTCAGCAAAAATTCGACGACCTGATGAAAGATAAGTCATATCTCAAGCAGCTTATGAAAGAAGGCTCAATACGTGCCCAAGCTGTTTCACACCGCACCCTTAACAATGCCCTTAAAAAAATGGGGTTTGTTTTAGTTTGACGGTGTAACAATACAAAAGATTGCGAGATGCACGGGCGACCACACGTTGCCCGCAAATCAATATATTACGCAATCGACTAATACAAAACTTAAAAAGGAGGTGATATTTGTGAGCATACACGACTATATTTGCTTTAATTCCAACGAGGAATATGAACGCTCGATTTTTCAGTTTGTTCAAATGGCGGGCGATATGACAATTAAAGATGCTAAGAATCATATAGACCATATAATAGACCGTACATTTTCAAAGAAACGGTTTTTGGTATATAAGTATAATTCACGCAACAGAGCCGGTAATGCTTATTATGCATTTGACACCGGTTTTCGTTTTCAACACGGAAAGGAAAGAATATTCGCGTATACCCTCAAAAATACGCGCCGTGATGAAAACCCCAAAGAATTCTATGGTCTATTCATTGTACGCGAAACCATGCTCCGTGATGAGATAAGGGCGCGTCAAAATCGCTGGCATATAGGTGATATTGTTTTTGACTCAATTGACAGTATGAATGAACTGTTGGGCAAGCTTGCAGAAGAAGCGCTGTATGAGAATTGGACATTTACCAATTATCAGTCCAAGGTGAATCACCCGATATTAAAAAATTATCTTGAAAATACCTATTTTCAACTCGTTCATCAGGGCAAGCTCTACATTAATAAAAAAGAGGAGAAAATGCTATTTAATACAGGATTAATAGACAGCGCATTTAACGAACTGTTTTTGGTTTGTGATATTGTGCCCAATTCGGCTAAAGACAGTCTGTTCAGGCAAGAATACCGTTCGCCCGAGATATACAAAACAAGCAACCGCGTTTTTCGCAATTATTCACGTAATGCGCCGTTGCCCGTAGCCACCTTTTATGAAAATCCCGGCGATCTTCTTTTTAATTGGGAAATTGCCCAGAAGCCCGGCGGAATAAATATCGCTGACGAGCATATCTTTCGGGATAATCTTAACCGTATCAACAATGGTCTGCGCGACCCTGTTATACGCTTTAATTTTGATAGTCCGAATGATATTGCACGCTGCCGCCAAATGTTTGAAGGCGCGCTTAAAGCTTCTCTCGAGCTGTCAAAGCGCAACTATAAGTTTGTAGCGCCTCAGTTCTGGCCATCGACCGGAAAAATTCAGTTTTTAATGCCCATTTATCTTGAGGGTGTGCAAGAAATCAGAAGCGGAAACAGCAGAGAAGTGCTGCCGCCAACAGTAGCGTTAAGCATGGAGCTGGTGCACGGGCAATATATTGGCACCACGATCTTAACACTTGATATGGCTTATCAAAACGCTCGGCTGATAGCGCGTCCCGATGGGTTTTGGCTCGATGCCACCAAAATTTTTGCACCAAAAGAGCATGATTAATACTATTTATCTTTTAATCGAAAGCAGCAAAAAGCCCGCGCTGAGTGTGCGGGCTTTTAATTATGCTCATTAGTTTGTTATTTAATTTCAACCTTAGCGCCGGCATCCTCGAGTTTCTTCTTGAGTTCCTCTGCCTCGTCCTTGGAAACGCCTTCTTTAACAGGCTTGGGTGCGTTGTCAACCAACTCTTTTGCCTCTTTCAAACCAAGGCTTGTTATCTCACGTACAGCTTTAATAACCTGAATCTTGTTTGCACCGATTTCGGCCAAAACCACATCAAATTCTGTCTTTTCTTCGGCTGCGGGAGCAGCAGCGGCATCAGCGGCCGGGGCGGCAACGGCAACCGGAGCAGCAGCGGAAACACCGAACTCTTCCTCAAGAGCCTTAACGAGCTCAGACAGTTCAAGAACGGAAAGTGCTTTTACATCTTCAATCAATTTTAATATTTTTTCTGACATTGTTAAATCCTCCAAAATTTAATTTAAGTTTTAATTCATGCGCTCTTTTTTTCTGCAATAGCGTTGAGTGCGACAACTAAGCCGCGAAGATTAGCGTTTAGGACAGATACAAAACCGGAAATAGGTGCATTCAGACCACCTAATGCTTTGGCAAGCAGAACCTCTTTGGGCGGTATTTTGGCAAGCTGGTTGACACCGTCTGAATCAATAACCTTGCCGTCGATAAATCCTGCTTTTATTTTAAAGCTTTTATTTGTACTTGCAAATTTACTTAAGATTTTGGCGGCAGCAACATGATCCTCTCTACTTAAAGCGAGAGCGGTTGAGCCCTTTAAAACCTCATCAAGCTGCTCAAGTCCTGCTTTCTGTGCCGCAAGATGAAGCATTGTGTTTTTGACAACCGAATACTCTATACCGGCTTCACGCAATTCGCGTCTAAGTTTCGTATCACTCGCAACATTAATGCCCTTATAACTGACAATTACTCCGGCTACTGACTCTTTCAGGTTTTCTGCGAGTTTGTCGACATACTCCTGCTTTTTCTTTAAGATTTTCTCACTTGGCAAATCATTTCACCTCCTGTAGTATTAAAGTAACTGTTTCACACTAAAAAAATCCCCTCTGTTTGCACAGAGAGGAGGCAATAACAAACGCTATCCTGCTTTTTGCAGAAAAACTTTTAGTTAAAACCATTATCCTCGGCAGGCGGCAACAGCCATTAGAAAAGCCCTTACAGGCTTTAACCTGCTGTCTGTGGAAAACAGTGTTAAAACGATATCACAAAATAAAATATTTGTCAAGTGCTATGCTTCGATTTTGGCCGGATTGATTTTGATACCGGGACCCATTGTCGTGGCGACCGCACACGAGCGTATATACTGCCCTTTTGCGGCAGATGGTTTTGCACGAATAATCGCACCAAGCAGAGTGTCAAAGTTGTCCTTTAATTTATCCGCCCCAAAAGACACTTTTCCGATGGGGCAGTGAATGATATTTGTTTTATCAAGCCTGTACTCAATTTTACCGGCTTTGGCTTCTTCAACAGCTTTTGCAACATCGGGTGTAACCGTGCCGGCTTTAGGGCTGGGCATCAAACCGCGTGGGCCGAGTATTTTACCGAGCCTGCCTACCATACCCATCATATCCGGACTTGCAATAACTACGTCAAAATCCATCCAGCCGCCCTGTACCTTGGCTACCATTTCCTCGGCACCAACATAATCGGCACCGGCATCAATAGCGGCTTGTGCCTTATCGGGTTTTGCAAACACCAGCACTTTGATTGATTTGCCCGTACCGTGCGGAAGCACGACCGCGCCGCGAACCTGCTGGTCTGCATGACGGCTATCAACGCCAAGACGCACATGCACCTCAACGGTTTCATCAAACTTGGCCTTGCCGGTTTTGACTGCTAAATCAAGCGCATCTCTGACATCATAAAGAGTATTTCTATCGACAAGCTTTATGCTGTCGACATATTTTTTACCGTGTTTCATTTTATTTTTCCTCCCTATAGAGTGGTGAAATCGGAATTTATATTTGTTGCCGAGTTAAAACGGCAGCTTCCTCCCACCCGGGTCATAAGCGGTATATTTGCTGTACCGCCCGCGAGCGGATTATTCAAACAGGTTTAATCGACAACCTCGACTCCCATACTGCGAGCTGTTCCGGCCACCATCGCCATTGCCGATTCAACATCAGACGCATTTAAGTCAGGCATCTTTGTTTCTGCGATTTTACGAACCTGCTCTTTTGTGATTTTTGCAACCTTTGTCTTGTTCGGTTCACCCGATGCTTTTTCAATCCCGCATGCCTTTTTAATTAGCACTGCCGCCGGGGGTGTTTTTGTAACAAAGGTAAAAGAGCGGTCGGCATAAACTGTAATTACGACAGGAATTATAAGTCCGGCGTCATTTTTTGTACGCTCGTTAAACTCTTTTGTGAATGCCATAATATTGACACCGTGCTGACCGAGTGCCGGGCCTACAGGTGGCGCGGGTGTAGCCTTGCCAGCCGGTATCTGCAATTTAATATAACCTATAATTTTTTGAGCCATTTATTGCACCTCCAAAAATTGCGGAGAACGGCAAAATGCCTTTCCTTCCGCAGCCGGACAACCGTCCGGTTTCACCGGAATTTAAGCCGGCGACATTTGACAAAACATACAGCTGTCACAAACGTTCAGCCTGATCAAGCTCCAATTCGACCGGAGTTTCGCGGCCAAACATGGAAATAGTGATGCGAACCTTGTTTTTGTCGAGATCAACCTCATCGACAACGCCTGTAAAGTTCTCAAGCGGACCGTCGACAATGCGCACCGTATCTCCTGCAACATAATTGATTTCAACCTTCCGCTTTTCGACTCCAAGCGCTGCAATTTCCTCCTCGGTTAAAGGGATCGGTTTGCCATTGGGGCCGACAAACCCGGTACATCCGCGCGTATTGCGCACAACATACCATGAATCGTCGGTCATTACCATCTTTACCAGCACATATCCGGGAAAAATCTTGCGTTCAACCTCACGCTTTTTGTTGTCTTTAATTTCAACAACGGTTTCAGTCGGCACGCGGATTTCTTGAATCCAATCCTGAAGTTTACGGTTTTCGACAATAGTTTGTAAATTGGTGGCTACCTTGTTTTCATAGCCTGAATAGGTATGAACAACATACCATTTTGCTTCTTCGGACATTTGCATCCTCCTTGCGGACTTGTAAATACCGCCAAGGGGCTATAGCGATAGCAACAGCTTAATAAATGCAGAAAGCCCCAAATCAAATAAACTGACAAAAAGCCCGATAACCGCACACATAACCAGCGTAGCGGTAGTGTTGCGCACAATGGTTTGCCTGTTCGGCCATATCACTTTTTTAAGTTCGCCCTTTAATTCGCGGAAAAACTTTTTTATGGCTGGAACGGCGCGGGCTTCCTTTTTGCGTGCCGGTTTTTCCGGCTTGCCCGAAGCGACCTTTTTTTTGTCAGCCATTCTTAACCCTTCCTCTCATTGCCTTAAATAAAAGACATCCTATTAGGCAATTATTACTTAGTTTCGCGGTGAACAGTGTGCTTTCGACAGAACCGGCAATACTTGCTCATTTCCAGCCTGTCCGGGTCGTTCTTTTTGTTTTTCATAGTGTTGTAGTTGCGCTGCTTGCACTCTGTGCATGCTAATGTGATTTTGACTCTCATAAGACGGCACCTCCCATTTCCGGAATAATGTGGTGGCGGCACTTGATTAATTATAAATAAATAAATTAATTCTCAGCCGCTCACGGCCTCCCTCTCAGGGCTGGCATTAAAAAATGCGTACAAAAAAAATGACCCCTTTTTGAGGTATTATCTAATATAACACATAAAGCAAGTTCGGTCAATAGATTAAATATAAATAATTATTAAAATGTAAAATTTCACATATAAAAACACTTAACTTAAACCTTGACATTTATATATCGTATGATATAATTTATTCTGCTGTTCAAAATACTAATTAATATTTGCGCCGTTAGCTCAGCTGGATAGAGTGTGTGACTACGAATCACAAGGCCAGGGGTTCGAATCCCTTACGGCGCGCCAAATCAAAAAGCCTGTCGATTTTCGACAGGCTTTTTGATTTGTACTAATTCACTTCACTCTTCACTAAAATTGTCGTTTTTCAATAATACGGATATCCGGTAAAAAAATAAATCGTTTGTGAACGATAATGGCTGTTAAATTTTATTAAATGGACGAAATCCCTCTCCGAGCACCTCATCGGTTGACAGCACGACAATAAATGCACCGGGGTCACGATCATAAACCAGCGTGCGCAACACATATACTTCGGACGGCCGGACGGCGCACAGCAATACCTCTTTATCAGAGCCTGTATATCCCCCTGCTGCTTTTAAAATCGTAGCTCCCCGTTGCATGGTTTTAAGAATATCGTCTACCACCTCGCGCACTTTATCGGTTACAATCAAGAGCATTTTACCCTTATTGCGACCGTATATGAGAGTATCCATCAACACGGTTGTAACAAATATCAATATTATTGCATACATTGCACTTTCGAAATTGCGATAAACGGCAGCAGCGCTTGCAACAACAATCGCATCTACTGTAAGAATCAGGCGCCCGACCGGTATGTGGGGCATTTTTCGTCCCATAAGGCGCGCAATCAGCTCACTGCCGCCGGTCGTACCGCCGCGCATATATATAAGGCCGAGACCGATTCCCGAAAGCACTCCTCCAAATATAGCTGTTAGAATTATATCTCCCTTAAATGTCGGCACAAAAGCCTCAAAAGCATCAATCATCACCGATGTAATAATTGTGGCAATTGCAGTGCGCACCGTATAGTCAATTCCGAGTCGCCTTAAAGATGCAAACATTAGGGGGACATTCATTATAATCATTGCAATTCCAATAGGAACCGGCGTTATATGGTTAATCAATGTGGCCACACCGGTAAGACCGCCGGGCGATATTTTATTGGGCGCGATAAAAACATCCACTGCAAGTGCATAAAGCGCACTGCCGACTACATAAAACATCCCGTCAACAATAATACGGCCTAACCTGGTGTTTAATTGTTTCATACGATGCATCCCCTCCAGCCCCGAGTGGTTGTGCCGTTTATTCGGGGTTTTCGGGTTTATTATCCCCGTTTATAGTATAAAATAACACGCGCAGACGTTCAATATTGCCGGTCAAATATAGAAATCCGAACAGTGCCTCGAGACCTGTAGCGCGGTGGTAATCACTGCCTGCACGCTGTGTGTGGGCGTTACGCCCGCGTCGATAAATGGCTGCCTCCTCGTCATCAAGTATCGGCATTAATTTATCAACGGCGGCAGACTGAGCTTCAGCCCGTACCATTGAAACCGAAAGTTTGTGCAGATCACCGTTGGGCCGGTTGGCCATGCATGCAAGCGTTTCGCGCACCATTAATTCATACACGCCGTCGCCCACAAACGCAAGTGTCAACGGACTGAGCGTGCGCACGTCCACATCACGCGGAGCTAATCGCGCCATATTATCTTTCCCTTCAAATTAGTCTACAAAATCGAACTCAAAACCATAAATACTAACAGTATTCCCGTCGGTTACACCGGCTTTGCGAAGGGTGTCTATAACACCTTTTGATTGCAGCACCCGATGAAGATACATAAGGCTTTCGTCTTCATTTATATTTATGCCGCGCATAAAATGTTTAAGCCACTCGCCCTCAACAACATATGCTCCATCATCTCGTCTGCTGATCGATATACTTTCGTCACGCAATTTACCGGACTCGGCCACAGTATCGGGTTCAGGTTCATATACCCGTACCGGTGGCAGTTCTGACAGCAATGCAGCACAACGCTTAATCAAAGTGTCGGTACCATGGGATATCGGAGCTATTAACGGAAAATATTCATATCCTTTAGCTCGCATTTCGCGCGCAAAACTTTCGGCTGTTTGTTCGTCGGTCAAATCACATTTGTTGCCGGCAATTATCATAGGGCGTGATGCAAGTTCAGTATTAAATTCTTTTAGCTCTTTGTTTATAACCTCAACATCCTCAAGAGGATTGCGCCCCTCGCTTCCCGACACGTCCACCACATGCACCAGCAGACGGCAACGTTCAATATGACGCAAAAAGTCGTGCCCCAAACCTACGCCTTTGCCGGCCCCCTCAATAATGCCCGGTATATCCGCCATGACAAAGGACGCTCCCTCTGCAACCCTAACAACGCCTAATACCGGTGTAAGCGTAGTAAAATGATAGTTTGCGATTTCTGGTTTTGCCTCGCTGACAACCGAAAGCAGCGAAGACTTTCCCACGTTCGGAAAGCCAACAAGCCCTACATCCGCAAGCAGCTTAAGCTCGAGCCTGATTTCATACTCCTCGCCTAAATTGCCCGGCTTTGCAAAGCGCGGTACCTGCCTTGTAGGTGTGGCGAAATGGCTGTTGCCCCATCCTCCCCGACCGCCTCTGGCGGCAATGAAGGGCACATCCCCCGATAAGTCTGCCATGAGTCTCCCGCTTTTGTTGTCGTATATTAGTGTTCCTCGCGGCACGCGTATTGTCAAATCAGCCCCTGATTTGCCGGAGCAACGCTTACCACTACCCGGTTGGCCGTTCTCAGCTAAAAACTTGCGGCGATAGCGAAAATCTGCAAGCGTATTAAGCCCATCATCGGGCACAAATACTACATTTCCGCCGCGCCCGCCGTCACCTCCGTCGGGACCGCCCGCCGCAACATATTTTTCACGGTGAAAGCTGACCGCACCGTCACCACCGTTTCCAGCGCGAATATATATGGTTGCGGTATCAATAAACATAATCTGCTCCTTTATATTACTATCGTATAGCCGATTGCGAAATGCACGGGCGAACACGGTTCGCCCGCAAATGCCGATATTATTATATCATATTATATACATAACCGTCTGTTATTACATAAAATTAATACCGACTGTTTAATATACATCGAAAAAATCCCCGCCGGAAAACGGCAGGGATTAAAAATTGCAGGTGTTATTGCTCCATTGCATAAACACAGACACGCTTACGGTTCTTGCTCATTCGTTCAAAGCTTACTTTACCGTCTACAAGAGCAAACAAAGTGTCATCCTTACCCTTGCCAACGCCCGAGCCAGGATGAATATGTGTGCCGCGCTGACGCACTAAAATATTGCCGGCAAGAACAAACTGCCCGTCACCCCTCTTGACACCCAATCGCTTGGATTCAGAATCGCGGCCGTTTTTTGATGAACCAACACCCTTTTTTTGGGCAAAAAGTTGAATATCAATATTTAGCATTTAATACACCTCCGTCGATAATCGTGATGTTGTGCGGATATTGACGCTGCAGCTCGGTAAGGTGCAGTTTAAGACCTTCGATAACATGTCGGCATTTTTTTGCATTTTCAGCTGAAAGACTGACTAAAAGCAGACCTTCTTGCTGCTTTACCTGAGCCGGAACGCCGATAATCTCAGTAATAGTGTTCGCAGTCATCTGTGCCGCCGACGATATGGCCGCACAAACGATATCATTCCCGGCACAGCCTGCCCCCGCGTGACCTTTAATCTCAAATCCTGTTAAAACGTTATTGTTTTTAAAAAACCTAACTTTCGTCATCGGATTTATCTTGTGGTTTCGCCTTTGGTGCACTGGCATGGATTGTTTCAATTTGGACTCTGGTAAAGGGCTGACGGTGTCCCATCTTGCGTTTGCTGCCCTTTTTGGGCCTGTAAGTGAAAACCGTAATTTTTTTCCCTTTTCCGTTTTTCAGCACACGCGCTTCTACACTGGCACCCTTTACATAAGGTTTGCCGAGTTTTAAAGACTTGCCGTTGTGCAACGCAATTACTTTGTCAAAGGTAACTATGGATTCCTCGGCGGCGTCAAGCTTTTCAATGTGCAATACATCACCGCTTTGCACTTTGTACTGCTTTCCGCCAGTTTCAATAATAGCATACATGGTTTTTAAGCACCTGCTTTTTTTAAGACTCGCTGCCACGGGCGGAGCAAATTGCCCGCTTTTTTGCCCGAAACATGCGGCAAGCGATATTTTAACACGAACAATAATAAATGTCAACAAAAAAACAAGGAACGGCTCTTTGATTGAACCATTCCTTGTATTGTAATTCTTTTTAGTAATTTTTAGATGAAATTTCGAAATAGGATTGAGGATGTTTACATGTGGGGCAAACCTTTGGAGCTTCATTCCCTTCATGAATATGACCGCAATTACGGCATTTCCATACTACTATATCGCCCTTTTTGAAAACCTCGTCATTTTCAATATTGGAGATCAATTTGCGATATCGCTCTTCGTGATGCCTTTCAACCTCTCCAACCAGTTCAAATTGCCGCGCTATTTCCTCGAATCCCTCTTCTCGGGCAATGCGGGCATAATTTGCATACATATCAGTCCACTCATAATTCTCACCGGCAGCGGCATCATCAAGGTTTGTGCTTGTATCAGGTATTGCGCCGTCATGCAGATATTTAAACCACAGCTTGGCATGCTCCTTTTCATTTTCTGCCGTTTCTAAAAACAGCGCCGCAATCTGTTCATACCCTTGCTTTTTTGCCTTAGATGCATAATAGGTATACTTGTTGCGAGCCATGCTTTCGCCGGCAAACGCATCCATTAAATTTTTCTCAGTTTTTGTTCCCTTAATTTTCATTAACAAGGCACCTCCGTATTATTTTCATTTTTGTAATTATTACAATTATAATATGCTTTTTAATTGATTGCAAGTATTATTTTTAATTTTTTTAAGACATTCTATTCCTAATGTTTTGTACAGAATTAAACAAAAGCTCAAAACAAAGCGGAAATACAGGTTTTATGTATTGACAAAAATGAAATGTTACTATATAATGAACTGCGTTTCAGCCATTGATGTGGCGGTATAGCTCAGTTGGCTAGAGCATGCGGTTCATACCCGCAGTGTCGTTGGTTCAAATCCGACTACCGCTACCAAGTGCCTCCAACAGGGGGCGCATTCGCGGCCCGATGGTCAAGCGGTTAAGACACCGCCCTTTCACGGCGGTAACACGGGTTCGATTCCCGTTCGGGTCACCAAAACGGGCGCATAGCTCAGCTGGTTAGAGCGCTTGCTTCACACGCAAGAGGTCAGGGATTCGAGTTCCTTTGCGCCCACCAATTAAAAACCACCGGAAAACGGCTTAAATGCTGGGTTTCCGGTGGTTTTGTTTAAAAGTTAGATCGCTCAAGAAGCGAACCATCGGCGGGATGAGGGCATCCCGCCTTACTTATTAAGGAGTAGTTTTAAAAAACCTTTCTTCAAATGTCTTTACGTCTATTATTTCTTTGTCGATTTGCGATGCTATTTTCTCATTTTTCGGACTAACAACAATCTCATCATAATACTTGTATGTCGAAAATGCCTTAGTGTTAGGATTATGACAATAAGCGACTTTCTTTTTTGCCTCGACTCCCAATAAACAAAGCAAGGAATAATATGCCGATTTGCCGGTGTAATAAATTGCAGTATCAAATGAAATATCGGCAAAATTTCTACGCATATTGCGCTTAAATAGCTTATTTGTTAATTTTATAAGCGATTCATCATCCATACCGCAAGAGGATATCCTTTTTATAGCTCTCCATTCAGTAAAATTCAAACATATAGGCCGCACACTTTTATAGAAAATTTTTGCGTTACGATTGATTTTTTTCTGCATTTGACGGTTTTCATGTATGCTTTTTAAATAGATTGAAATCTGATATTTATCATAATCCACCTTATCAAGAAAATTTAAAAACTTAGATGTGATTGTTAAGTCACTAAGGTCATCGAAAATAATTAGTATGCTTTTTTTATCGTTGGTATTGTTCGTCAGTGTAAAACCAGACTCATACTTATTGCAAAATATTGCATCACATGCTCTTTCACTTGCGTGACCGTCATCATTTCCGACAAACCTATTTTTAAAAGAATTATACTCGGCCATTTTTTCTTGCGCTATATTGTCAATATTATTTATTGTTTGAACTACACTCTCCGAAGTGCGGCATATTGGCGCCGGAATTTCATTTAAATCAAGATAAAAATCTATTTCCCCGCCTCTGTGATTTAAGTATTCGGCTTCGTCAAACGGAAACAGAATTAACGGATTGCCGGTTATCAAATAATCAAATAAAATTCCCGAATAGTCTGTAATTAGTATATCTGTGATCGACAACAGCATATTTGTCTCAATATCAAACGGAACAACACGCTTCATTTGTTCGTCTGTAAGACATTCCTCTGACATAATGTGAAGTTTGATAAGAAGAGTATATTCATCCCCCAAACCGCTGCTTATTCTATCATAATGCTTAAAGAATATATCCATGTTCTTTACCGGTTTTGAAACCGTACCGCGCCAGGTCGGGGCATATAAAACCACCTTTTTATTATCCGGGATATTAAGCGACTCACGTATTTTTTGCTTATCAGCATGATACATCAGATCGTTTCTCGGATACCCCAACTCAAATATTTTACCCTTATAAAGAGTATCGCAATAATAAGCCTTAAACAGACGCTCGGAAGTATATCTGTTAGGGCTGAAAAAGAAATCCGAATCCAGCAGGCTTTTTGCCAAATTGTGTGTTTCCCATATCAAATCAGTGTGTGCACCAAGTGATTTTAACAACGTGGAATGCCATGAATGGACATAAACCTGCCCTTCTTTTTTGATATAATATGATATTAATGATGAGTCTACGATTAGGTATTTGCAGGTCTGGGCATACCTTGCATAGTTTTTGTAATCTGTTGTTTTGATTACAATCACACGATCATCATTTAAGTACGGCTTAACCCTCGGGTTTTGTTTGTCATTTATCAAAATCACATGCTTAAGATGCTTAAAATCGGGGTTTTCGTATAAATATTTAAAAATCGCGTATGGATTGCCATTAAAATTACCACCACGGGCAGCGCAATAAAACACGTGATCGTCAAGTAAATTTCCTTTTTCGTAATAATAAGCAAAGCTTTTAGCCATTCGGTTTTTATCACTGAATTGCCATGAAATAAAACTTCCAATGCCGGAATCTTTAATTATATTTTTTACTCTTTTTGTTAAACTCTTGCCAAGCTTTGGATCCCTCAGTTTTTGCGGTAAGCAGTAAAATGCTTTAAGGGCAAAGCTATATTTATATCTGAATCGACTATAAGGCTTTTTCTTAAACTTGTTATAATATTTAAAATATTTGTTTTTTCTCCACCCTTTAAAATTCTTGTTCAGATACTTGAAAGATTGTTTAATATAGTCGTTTATAAAGCGTTTATCGGTAACCCAATTTAATGCTCTTAGCCTGACAGAAATAATTATTCTGCATTGTTCGGCTAATGCATAGTAACAGCTCTTAAAACAACCTTTGTTTTTATAAAAGTCTATAATAATATCCCAAGACTTAAATGCATCGTATAACCTGTCATCATAAGTATTGACGGACGAATCTTCCCTGTCCACCTGATAGAAATAAAGGGGCTCGTCAACAAGCTCTACTTTATTTGCTAATAGAAGTAAAGGATATGTCATTGCCGAATCTTCACAAAGCCTAAGCAAGGGCATTTTTATATTGTTTTCGGTTATAAGCTTTCTTTGAAATATTTTATTCGCTAAATACGGACGGCTGCCTAAAATAATCTGAGGTCTTTCCTGAACACTGCTTCCGAATGCATTTTTGTCAATAACGTTAGGAATACTTGCGTTTCCACTTTTGAGAAATCGTTTATACCGGCAGACAACAACCTGTGAACCCGTTTCATCTGCTTTTTTAACCATTTTCTCATACATATCAAGAGATATATAGTCATCGCTATCAACAAAGCCAATATAATCTCCTGACGCCTTGCTTATGCCAAAGTTTCTGGTGTCGGCAACCCCTGTATTCTCTTTCTGATATGCCTTGATAATGTGTGGATATTTTTTCTTATAATCATCTATAATTGCCTGTGAGTTATCCGGAGATCCGTCATTTATC
Source organism: Oscillospiraceae bacterium (assembly GCA_028697255.1). Lineage (GTDB taxonomy): Bacteria > Bacillota > Clostridia > Oscillospirales > Acutalibacteraceae > Avimonas. Next base: position 6,073 of record JAQVFM010000005.1, on the reverse strand, counting down.
ACAATTATTTCAATATTCTGTAAGGTCTGGTTTACAAGCGAATCGAGACATCTCGGCAAGTATTCCTCTACATTGTATACAGGCACAATAACAGAAACTCGGATATTACCTGAGTTTTTTAACTCATTTTTTGCCGGTTCTTCAACAAATGAACGATCAATTGTAAAATCATGATTTCTTCCTTTGCGGACTCTATTTGACGGCAAATCCATGTAATTTTTACCGTAAATTGTTTTTAGCATATACTCTGCTTCACTTGGAACCGGAAGCATATGACCTTCAAACGACTCAAATCTTTCTTTAAAATAAGAAACCGGAAAAACCTGTCTTGATAATGGATGATAACTGCATAAATTAATCATAAATTTACGAGGCCGGTTGTTAAACTTTCGCATTTGTCGGTCGATAAGCTTAACCAAAATATTTGTGCTGACAACTTTGCTTAAAATCCACATCGCATATCTGTGTGGCTTTTTATTCATTACCAAAGAATATCCTGTTTTAATAAATAAGAACCTTCTCAGAAAGCGTACAACCCGCATCTGTATTCTTTGAGCATTACTATATCTTTTTGGCACATAATCAAGAGGAAAAATGTCAATGTACGGCCCGTTATACATGGCTACTTTACTCATTTTCTCTTGAGTAAATTTAGTTTTCCTTGTCATTTGAATCTTTGCGCCAAGCACCCAATGTTTTGGGTTGGTTTCAAAAGAGTCAAGATTATAGCCTGCAGGAAAATCCTGCTGTGCAAGCATAATAAAACGGTCATAGTCATCTCTGGGCATCAGTATGTCAACATCGTCATCCCATGGTATAAATCCGCCGTGACGAATAGCACCCAACAAGGTGCCTTCACCCAGATAATAGGTTATATTGTGCTTTTTGCAAAATTCGTCTACTTTTAAGAGAATCTCGAGCTCCAATTGCTGTAACTCTCTTAATTCTTGCTTATTGTTTTCATTTTTCTTCCTTCCCGAATCATTTAAACCAAATATCATCTCGTATAATTCCCTGATACTATCGCGGCTTAAAACTATCGGGTTGTTACCCAGACGAATGGGATTGACCGAATCTGTTAAAACTTCAATATCCGCTTTGTCTTTAAGCTCGGGCGTATCCAAGCCGATGAGATTAAGCATGAACTCAAACTGTTCCAGCACATCAAGATCGTTTGCTGTATTAATGCCAAAAACTGTTTTGTATATATTTAAAGCATCGCGGATATGTGCATCTGTAATGCCCGGTGCTTTTTTGTCCATGTTATCAAGCATAAAGCGCCATACCTCGGGCAGACACAGACTGACTGCATGTCCATGTGAAATTCCATACATAGACGTCAGCTCATAACTCATTGCATGTGCCGCCGTAGTTTGTGAAATGTTAATTGCTTTGCCGCTCAAATTTGCAGCTTTCATCATTTTTTTAAATGATTCCCTGTCACCTTTCAAGTACAGTAGTATATTATCAATAATAAGCTGCAGTCCCGTTTGGGCATAACCCCGGCATTTCTCGTTTGTATTTACCGACCAAATTGCCTCAATGCACTGGCACATTGCATCAAGCATTGTTGATTTTTTCTGGTATTCGGGCAGCGTTTCCAGAAATTTGGGCTCAAGAAAAACATATTCGGGCACAATCGTGTCATGGGAAATTGACTGCTTTTTGCCATTATAATATAGCACGCTGAACCGCGTTGACTCACTGCCCGTGCCCGCAGTAGTGGGCATAGCAATGTGTTTTACAGGATTATAAACAAACTCCTGATCAAGGTAGTTTTTGCTGCTGTCCAGTGCTGAAAAAAGCTTGATATTTTTTGCGGTATCAATAGCACTGCCCCCGCCGACCGATATAATAAAGTCGCAATTTTCTTTTTTAAATAACTGAACTCCGCGTTCAACCTCTTGATACAACGGGTTTGGGCTAAAGTCGCTGAACTTGACAAGCTCTATATTAAGATTGTTGAAATAATCACTGATAAACAGCTTATCAAATATTTTATCGCACACAAGCATCGGCTTTTTTGCACGGTTTTTCTTTAATATTTCAGGAATTTTAATGTAATCGCCTGTATCGGTCATTATCTCCTGTTCGTCAAAATCAAATTGGCGAATTTCCTCGCTAACCCTGGCCAAATCCTCTAAATTATCCACTTCGTCAATATAAAAGCTTTCATATTCGAACGCCTTAATCTCAAGGTCCATAAGAAGCTCGTTAAGCGCATTTTCGGCATAAACCTTGTCGTTGCCGGCATTAATATATTCTTCTACCTTTTTTGTCCATGCCTTAAGCTTGTCCTTGCTAAGCTTATATAAAGGTTGAAATGCAAAACAATTTGAATCGAATATATTAACCGACACTTCACGTATATTTCCTGCAATTATCCTTGCTTTAAAGTCCTTTTTGGGCAATGGCTTTGACATGCTTGCGGTAGCAAGAGATTTATAATCACACTTAAGTATTTCTTCAATTAACTTTTTGTCAAACACCAAATCGCCATGAAGTATCAGTGCATCATCATTAAAATGCTCACGTGCAAGATACATAGAGTAAATATAATTGGTCTTGTCATATATCGGATTGTTTACAAAGTTAAAGTTAAGGTGTGAAAACTGCTCTTTGGAACACACCTGCTCTAATTGCTCTTTAAATGGTCCTGTCGTTATTATAAAATCGCGCAAACCGCATTCTGCCAGTATACGCAATTGACGTTCAAGTATGGTTTCTCCGTTTTTTAGCATTGCCATTGATTTGTGGTTTTGTTTGGTAAACTCACCCATCCTATTGCCAAGTCCAGAATTAAAAATTATTGCCTTCACTTCTTACCTCCCAAATATCTAAGCAATAGCCGATTGCGAAACTCATGGGTTTGCGGGCAAACACAATTCGCTCCTACAATATGTTGTGCCAAGTTTTTGTGAAATCTCAGCTTGTAGCGACTACCCGCGGTTGCCCATGCATTTCTCAATCGCTCTAAACAAAAACAAATACAAACATTAAAACATTAAATGGTTTTAAAAAGCTTCATCATATCTTTTTTGTTTTGCTCAGGAGATACTGTCGGTCTTCCCAAATCATCTCTTGAGCCTTGATTCACATAAACGATTAAGGCGCCGGGCCCATCATTTTTTAGCGACTCAATTCCCTTTGTAACCTGTTCTTTTGTGGTGGCTGAATATACATTTTTAAACCCCATTGCCTTTAATATGTTTTCGATATCAAGATCGAACCCTATAGTCGGTTGACCGCCGACTGATTCATGCGCACCGTTATTGATTAAAATATACTTGAAGTTTCCCTTTGCAGTTTTTGCGGCAACTCCAATCCCGCCCATATGCATAAGAAAAGATCCGTCTCCGTCAATGCAATATACATTTTTATCAGTTCCCAACGACATGCCAAGAGCAATCGAAGCCGTATGCCCCATTGACCCAACTGTCAAAAAGTCCCTGGAATGTCCCTGACCTTTTTTTTCACGGATTTCGAATATTTCTCTGGATGTTTTGCCGGTTGTCGAGACAATAAAAGACTGCTCCTCTATACATGAAATAATACTTTCAAGTGCCTCCTCGCGCATTATATTATAAATCGGATTGCTTTTTTTAATTTTATAATCTGTAAAACTGCCTTTTTTAACGATTAACGCAATAGGCTTGCTTTTTTGGGCCATATACTGATGGCAAGCGTCAATCTGTCTTTTGTAATCGTCGTCTAAAATCAAATATTCGATACCCATTGCATCAAGTAGTGAAAGAGTAACCTTACCCTGCTTTATATGCTGCGGCTCATCCTTAATGCCCGGTTGGCCCCTCCAGCCAATTATTAAAAGCATAGGTATTCTGTAAACATCCTCATCAGCAAGAGATAGCAACGGATTGACCGTATTGCCAAGGCCGGAGTTTTGCATATATACAACTCCGAATTTGCCTGTTGATACATGGTATCCCGATGCAATACCAATGGCATTGCCCTCGTTAGCGGCAATAATATTATTTTGTGCCGAACTGTTAGCGCTAATACAAGAGCAAAGATTTTTTAATAGCGAGTCCGGTACCCCGACAAAAAAATCCAATTCTTTTTTATTTAAATAATCATAGAATTCTTTCGTGTCTATCATTAGCCCATTCTCCCTATATTTTATAATATAGTTAATCCCCCGCAGGGGAATTCCTACGGGGTAATTAAAAATAATTTTATGTCAGTTTTCATTTGGAATGAGGCTTAAGACCTCTTTAATCGACATGCACTGATCATCGACTTCCTTGCTGCGCCCGCATTCCAAAATTTTCTTGGCCGTGTGAAGCATTGCCGGATATGCACTTCTTAACAGATGATTTGCATATATAATTACATTTCCACCCATTTGATTAAGCTGGGTTTCTGTAAAGTGGTTATAGGAGGTTGGCACCAAAACGACCGGCACATTGGGCGCAAAATCCCTGAACAGATTTAAAAACTCGGCGATTTCTTTGCCGTCCTTTTCTCTGCTGTGTATCATTATACCGTCTGCACCGGCATTAAGATATATTTTAGCCCTATTTATTGCGTCGTCAATGCCGGCACCTGCAATAAGACTTTCCAGCCGCGCAATAATCATAAAATCGCGTGTTAGCTGGGCATGCTTTCCGGCATTTATTTTTTTTGCAAATTCGTCAGGGTCATCCAAAACCTGCTTAGCGTCGGTGCCGAAAAGAGAGTTTTGTTTAAGGCCGGTTTTATCCTCTATGATAACAGCCGATACGCCCAATCTTTCCAACGTTCTCACGTTATAGACGAAATGCTCGATTCTTCCCCCGGTATCGCCGTCAAGAATAATCGGTTTTGTTGTAACCTCCATAATTTCGTTAATGGTATTAATTCTGCTTGTAAGATCAACAAGCTCAATATCCGGTTTCCCTTTAAAAGAAGAGTCGCAAAGGCTGCTTACCCACATTGCATCAAATTCCTTGATGCATCTTTGTTTTTTATCTTCTATTTTGACATTTTCTGCAATAAGCCCGCTAAGTCCGTTTGAAGCCTCGATAACACGGATGTACGGTTTAAGCTTAAGCATTTTTTTCAGCTTTGCTCTGCGTATATCCGGGGTGTTAAGAATAGGCCTTAACCGTTCGTCAATTTCAGTTGCCGACACACCCTTTGTATACGGAAACTCAACGAGCTCTCCGCCGTATTCTCCAAGCACCTCGATTACTTCGTCTCGGATTGTGGATTGTATTCCGGTCTTCCAGTCGTCACCATGGACAACATAGTCGGGTTTAAGCTCTCTAAGATTTTTTGCATATGAAAGTGAATCTTGCTTAACTACTTTGCTAACCTGTTTAATGTTTTCAAATATTTTTTTTCTTGTTTCAAAATCAAGGATCGGCAATCTTTTATATGTTGCTATAACTTCATCGGTTAATATGCCGATGATTACTTTGCCAAGCCTTGCACCTTGTTCGATTATATTTAAGTGTCCATTATGTATAATATCGGCTGATACGGCTATATATACTGTTTTGGTTTGTTTCATGTTTTCACTTGCCCTTTCCGGTTCTAAAACATATAATTTGCATAATGTACAAACATATAAGTTAGTATATAGTAATAAGTGCTATGTGTCAAGAAGTATAAAATCCGTTTATAATATGCAATATGTGGCATAATACAATACCTGTCCTGCATTATTATAAGAATACAGCCATATTTTTCACATAAACTAAAGTGTAAACAATAAAATTCAGTTTAGTTATATTACATGTATGGCGGAGGTGGTGAATGGTTTGCATTTCACTGTGGGCAGGGGCGCGGTAAAAGTGCTAACCATATGGATTTCTGCTGCGGGCATTGCCGCAACAGCACTTGTCTCCGCCCTTGCCGGTCTGATCACACCATGGTTTTTAGTCGGTTCGACAATTGTCGGTATCGCCACGATATTTGCTGCGCTGTGGTATCCTTCCCGGTATGCGGATGTGTTTAGCGGCAGCTTTGACGGTATGGCGGTGCGCGCAACCATCGGTGTCATACGCAGACAGGAAATTTTTGTGCCCATAAAAGCGCTGCGAACGTTTGAGCTTTGCTCGGATCCGGTTCA
>JAQVFM010000035.1 GCA_028697255.1 Oscillospiraceae bacterium | reverse complement strand
TATCACGGCAGAACAAGTTGCGGACGCATGCCGCGACGATACGGTTCTTGTCAGCATTATGGCCGTCAACAACGAAAACGGCGCACATTTTCCAATTGACCGCATTGTGCCGGCTGTTCGCAGAGCGGCGCCCGATGCACTTATTCACTGTGATGCTGTGCAGGCAGTGGGAAAGCTGCCTATATCGGTCAAAAAGCTTGATATCGATTTGCTAACGGCAAGCTCCCATAAATTACACGGTCCAAAGGGTTGCGGTATGTTGTATATTAAAAAGGGCGTACGCGTATTACCTCGTGTTTTCGGAGGCAGCCATGAAAGGGGACTGCGCGCCGGAACAGAGGCATCGCCTTTAATTGCGGCTTTCGGTACCGCTGCCGCAGAGGTGCCGCATTTTGATAAGCAGCGAAAGCTTTACGACTCATTAAAGCAGCGGCTCGCAGACGGAGTAAAAGCCTTAAAAGATGTAATATGGCTGTCTCCGGAAAAATCTGTTTCTTATATAGTGAGCATTTCGGTTCCCGGCATAAAAAGTGAGACAATGCTGCATTTTTTAGCCCAGCACGGCGTGTATGTATCAAGCGGCTCTGCCTGCTCTAAGGGCAAGCAAAGCCGGGTATTGAAAGCGCTAAAACTACCCGAGCGGGTTATTGATTCGGCATTGCGCATAAGCTTTACCCACACAAACACAATAAATGATGTTGATAGATTTCTTGAAGTTCTTGAGCAGGGCATTTTATCACTTGCCCGTAGTTAATTCATAATTGAAAGGCAGGATCGGCAATGGCAGATAAATTCGACAAAAAAAAGCTGCTTGATGTTCGTTTAACAAACAATGAAGAAGACACCCTCGAAACTATCCGTGTTGTCGAGCAGGCACGCGCCGACTTGCGGGAATATGAACCGGAGCAGGGTTTGGACGATGGTTCGGTACAGGCAGTATCTCTCGGCGACACCACATATACCTGGAAAAAGCAGGAGCAACCTATTGTGGGAGAACATACTAATTGCGACAATGTTTTGTACGATACAGCATCGACCGGCAAGCCGCGTTTTATTGACAGAGTTGTTGCAGCCCTTTCGGGAGTGATCCCCCAAAAGGGAGATCCACCATTAGAAATTATTCGCAAATGCATCTTTTTTATTGCTCTGATTACGTTAATTGTTTCATTATCTTATATAGTAAACGATATGATAGTCATACCGGTTAAAAATAAAGACATGTATCAGAAGATAACAGAGCTTTACAATCCCGATAATCCCGTGCCACCGCCTGCCGATTTTCCCGAAGCCAATTATCCGAGCGGCATCTTGGATTCGTTTAAGGCATTGTATGCACGCAATCAGGACACACGCGGCTGGTTTAAATATACCGATGCGAACGGGAAATGGCTTGATATAAACTATCCTGTAATGTATTCGGGTGACAATGAATATTATTTAGACCATGATTTTCAAAAAGCAAAAAATAAAAATGGCGCGTTGTTTTTTGATATGCGTAATAATCTGGAATCGCCGGATGCCTTTAACCGCGTACTCATTATTTATGGGCATAATATGGCAAGCGGACAAATGCTGTCCCCGCTTAATAAATTTTTAAACAATCTCAATTACATGCGTTCTGCGCCTCTGATGACAATGGACACATTATATAGGCGCGGTGAATATGCGGTGTTTTCGGTAATGCTTTTGAGCACGCGCAAGGAGGACGGTCCTTATTTTGATTATTTGCGCACCTCTTTCAGCAGCGATGAAGATTTTGAGGACTTCATAGCCAACATACGTGCGCGCTCAATTTATGATTTTAATAATATTGATGTAAATGCGCAGGACGAGCTTCTTATTCTGTCCACATGTACCGCCGAAAGCAAAGCGAAATTTAAGGATGGCCGCTGCGTAGTTGTTGCACGCAGGGTACGCAACAACGAAACAATAGCAGTGCGCTCTGCGGATATAGTCAAAAACAAGGATGTTATTATGCCGTATGCATGGTATGTCAACCAAAAGTTAGCTCCACACAAGTATTATACCGAAACAGGGTATACCGTTCCCGGGGCAAAATCAACGGTCTCAACGGTTTCAAGGGATATCACTACACCAACTACCTACTCCGGACATATAACAATTGAAAGACCTACCGGCACCATAACCGGCACCGGATCAACCGACAGCACACAATCCGGATCGGGCAGTGCTACGGCAAGCGGTACTACCACACAAGGCAGCAATGACAGTACAAGCGAAACATCAACATCGGGTAGCGATACTTCCGTCACCTCTACCGGCGATGACACCACTACAACCGGTGACACGAGCAAAACAACGGGCGAGCCCACAACGACGGATGATGACACACCAAGTACTGATAAAACCGAACCGGACACAACCGAACCCGAGACCGATTTAACTGAAAAATAATATTCGAAAGGCAAGGAATTTAAGCCGATGATGTCTGACACCCACTTACCCGGCTCGTGCGCGGCATGTGAACCGTCTAATAAAGAAATATTTTTAATAAAAACCGGCGAGCTTGTGCTTAAGGGATTAAATAAAAGCACGTTTGAATCAATCTTATTAAAAAATCTACGATATAAACTAAAGCCTTTGGGTGAGTTTAAGCTGCGCAAGGCGCAATCAACAATTTATGTTGAACCGGTGGACAGCATGTTTGATATGGATGAAGCAGGGCAGCGCATTTCAGAGGTTTTTGGCATTGCTGCATTTTCAAGAGCTGTCGTTACCGAAAAAAATATGGACGCAATTTTAAAAGCTGCAGAAAACTACCTTTACAGCGAACTTGCTTCGGCGAATACATTTAAGGTTGAGGCAAAGCGCAGCGACAAGACTTTTGAACTTGAGTCCCCCGAAATTTGCCGTCAGGCAGGTGCTTATTTGCTTGACCGTTTTTCTCACCTAAAGGTTGATGTGCATAACCCTGATGTTATGGTAGTTATTGAAATACGCGATTTTGGTGCATATATTCACGGTCGTCAGCTTGTGGGAGCGGGAGGCATGCCGGTCGGGTCGGGCGGAAAGGCAGCGCTGTTGATTTCGGGCGGTATCGATTCACCGGTTGCAGGTTATATGATGGCAAAGCGGGGCATAGAGCTTCTTTGCATACATTTTGTTTCGCCGCCGTATACGAGTGAAAGAGCCGAGCTCAAAGTAGTATCATTATTGGAGAGGCTGTCACGATATACGGGTAATTCCGAGCTGTATATTGTACCCTTTACGCACATACAAGAGCAAATCAGACAAAATTGTCCCGAGGATCTTTTTACGATTATCATGCGGCGCTTTATGATGCGCATAGCTACTATGATTGCAGACAGATTCGAGTGCGGCGCACTCGTGACGGGCGAAAGCGTCGGACAGGTCGCCAGCCAGACAATTCCTGCAATTGCCTGTACCGATGCTGCCTCAGGGCTTCCTGTTTTTCGTCCGTTGATTGGTATGGATAAAGATGAAATTGTTACGATTTCGCGTAAAATTGACACGTTTGATATATCGATACAACCATATCAGGATTGCTGTACGGTTTTTACACCGCGCCATCCGCGAACCCGTCCAAGGCTTGAAAAGGTTCTAATGGCTGAGGAGGCGCTGGACGCAGACAAATTAATTGATGAGGCCATATCTGGCATCAGAAAACGCCCAATACGGAATATATAGAGGTAATGTAACATGAATGCGGAAATCATAACCGTCGGCAACGACGACCAAAACAGCCGGTTTTTAACGCATGAACTGGCGGCCTTCGGTATTGAGCTGACACATTTGACGCACGCAGATGGAGACTGTCATCATCTGCGTGATGCGCTTCGCATTGCATTAAGCCGTAATGATCTCGTCGTGATTGTGGGCGGCCTTGAAAATGACAATGAATGCCGATCACTTAACGCCGTCTCTTATGTTATTGGCGTGCCACTGGTTATTCATAACGAAAGCCTTGAGCGTATCAGCGAATATTACCGTAATACCGGGCGTGAAATGCCTGAAGACAGCCGTCAGCAGGCAATGCTGCCTGAGAAGTGTTATGTGTTTCCCAACGACCATGGCATTGCTCCCGGATGCGCTGTTACGCGATATGGACAGCATATTATAATGCTGCCTAAGTCCTCCGGCGAGCTTATGCCTATGTTCAGTGACTATGTCGCTCCATATTTATCAAATCTCACGAACGGCACGATTGTTTCACGCACAATAGGTGTATTTGGTCTGTCGGAGGCCGCATTAAACGAGCGACTTGCCGATTTGATGTCCGAAGCAAATCCCGGTGTGGTATCCTATTCAAAAGACGGCGAGGCAATTCTTCGGGTTACTGCCCGTGCAAAGGATCGCAATTCAGCTTACGAACTGTGTAATCCGGTCGTTGAAGAAATACGTCAAAGACTTGGTATTAACGTTTTTGGAGTAGACATAGGCAGCTTGCAAAAAGCTGTTGTAGCACTGCTTTTGGATAAAAACATGAAAATTGCAACCGCCGAATCCTGCACTGCCGGGCTGCTTTCGAGTAGATTGACAGAGGTGACAGGTACATCGGCTGTTTTTGAATGCGGAATTGCCGCATATTCTCCCGAAATTAAGCATTCGGTGTTGAAAATACCTAAGGAAATGATTGAAGAATTTGGAACCGTCAGCCCCGAAATTGCAGGTGCGATGGCTGTGGGTGTGCGGCGCATTTCAAATGCATCTATCGGTGTCGGCATCACGGGCGTTGCCGGTCCGGACCAAAGCGAGGGCAAGCCCGTCGGAACCGTTTATATTGCGGTTGCCGATGAAAAGCGTGTCTGGGTGAAAAAAATCGCAATCGAAGCGTTAGGTGAAGAACCCGACCGTGAATCAATCCGCGCGCTTGCCACATCCCATGCGCTTGACTTGGTTCGGCGCTATCTTGAAGCACTTCCTGCAGTTATGGCCGGTGGCGAGCTTTTGCAGTCCTCCGATGACGAAAACACACCCGTTATTCCTAAAAGCGACGTAAGCAAAAAAAGAAAAGGAATATTGCAAAGAATTTTGCCTTGGAAAGGCGACAGTAAGTTTGAAATATTAATTAAATTAGCGCTCTTAACCTCGTTTGCAATTTTATTGGGCATGCTGCTTTCATTTGTTTACACACGCGTATTGCGTCCGCTTGAGAATCAAAGACTGTTTCGTAATCTTGCCGATATGTACAGTGAAAGCAATCCTGTTATTCCTGCCGACAGCGACTTGGAATTTCCGGATGGCATGCTGACACAATTTTACGCACTTTATGCCCGCAATTCGGATGTCAGGGGTTGGGTTAAAATTGACGGCACAAATATCAATTATCCGATTATGCGCTATACATCGGGATTGTACTACGACAGCCATAACTTTGATAAACAACCTTCATTTTATGGTGTTCCGTATTTCTCGAGCAGAACTGCACTGATATCACAAGAATCTGTTAATCGCTCAATTGTAGTATACGGAAAGAATACGAACGACGGTCAGATGTTTTCAGATCTTTTACAGTATTATGACAATATTGATTTTTTACGACAGCATCCCGTCATAGAGATGGATACAATTTATCAAAAAGCTCATTGGAAGATATTTTCGGTTATGGTGCTTAAAGAGCCTGATGGTATAGGTCCGCAATTTGATTATACTCAGGCGGTTTTTACAGACGAAGCCGATTTTTTAAGCTTTGCGGGAAATCTGCGCACCCGTTCACTGTACAACATGCCTTCGGGGCAGGTTGATGTACAGGAGGGGGACAGTTTGCTTATGCTTTCAACAGGTTTTGAGCAAATGGCAAAGTTTGAAGGCGCTCGTCTTGTTGTTGCAGCGCGCAAGGTGCGTCCCGGTGAACAAATAAATGTTGATTTGGCGGAAGCCTCATATAATAGCAATGCAGTTATGCCGTCAGAGTGGCCAAAGCAGGATAGCGGCAACCGGCAAACACAAACAAATAGAGTGACAGCCACGACATCAAGCACCCGCACCGCTGCCACATCTACCGAATCAGATAGCAATGAAACTTTGACAAGCACAACTTCATCACACAAACAAGTGACAACCTTGAGCAATCACTCGACTTCATCAACGAATACCACTAAGTATGAACCTACAGGTCCTACCGAACCATCTACCACAAGCACGACAAACACAACCAGCGGTTCCACATCAAAAACGGCAACTACCACTTCCTCATCTGCTCCGACAACCTCAACTCCAACCTCACCAACATCATCAGGTGATTACATAACTCCCGAAATTATTGCAGGCTCTCAGAAAGAATCGATTTTTTTATCGGATTGCAAAGTAATTATTAACGGCGAAACCGAGCAGCCAAAAACAAAGCAAGAGCTGCAAATGCTGCTTGCACGTATAGTCAAAGCCGAAATTGGTTCATCAAGCATGATGGCTAACGATTGTGCGGCGCAAAAGGCACAGGCCATAGCTTCTTATTCTTACATACTGTATTTTAACCGGGAAAACAACAAGGCATGTACGGTGCCGGCCAAAACCATCAATTTGAATAACACCGTGGACAAAAAAATATATGATGCCGTAGGCAAGGTGGTTGGAATAAAGCTGCTATCCGGTAATAATCCGGTTTGCGCGGTCTATTCGGCATCTACACCGGGATTCACCTCAAGCAATCACGAGGTTTACGAATTCGGTCGCAATCTTGAATATCTGCAAAGTGTTGTAAGTGAATATGAAACTGCGGCACATATGCCCGATTCGTGGAAATCGACCTGCACGGTACCTATGCAACAGCTTAAAGATAATTTAAAAAACTACTTAAATACAGACATTGATTTTGAGCAAGGAGACAAGCCTTTTTTTATAAAAAGCTTCGACAAAAACGGACACTATGTGCTATCAACAAACGCTTATTATTATAAAAACGGCGAAAAAAAATATGTAAGCGGACATCAGTTAAGAATGGCGATAGGACCGTCTATCCTGCGTTCCCACGCCTTTAAGGTTACATCCTCAACAGAACAAAGTCTGACATTGTCGGTAACAGGGTACGGGCATGGCATTGGTTTAAGTCAATGGGGTGCGGCTAATTATGCAAAATACGCAGGGTGGGATTACAGACAGATTCTCAGCCACTATTATAGTATAACGGATAATTCGCACCACCGCTTGGTTTATCCCGTATGGTAATAAATTAAATAGCGAAAAACATATTATTAAAACAATATTCACATGCTTGACAAAAAGTTTGTTAAAATATAATAGTAGGTGCGAACTGTGTTTGCCCGCAAAGTAATGTATTTCGCAATTAGCTATATAATAGACTGTAATGGAGGTAAATATAATGGACGGCGGAAAAATAATGGTTGTTGATGACGACAGCAACATATGCGAGCTTTTGCGCCTTTATCTTGAAAAAGACGACTTTGAGGTTTGCCTTGCTTTTAACGGCAAACAAGCCTTGGAGCTGTTTGAAAAAGAAAAACCCGATCTGATTCTTTTGGATATTATGTTGCCTCAACTTGATGGCTGGCAGGTGTGCCGTGAAATTCGTAAAAAATCCACTTGCCCTATTATCATGCTCACTGCAAAGGGCGAGGTTTTTGATAAGGTACTGGGTCTCGAGCTGGGTGCCGATGACTATGTTGTCAAACCTTTTGAGGCTAAAGAAGTTGTTGCCCGCGTCAAGGCGGTGCTGCGACGCAGCGGCAAAAACCGTCAAAAAACTCGTGAAGTAAGCTTTGATAACCTTTACATAAATATGGAAAATTATGAATTGCGTGTTAAAGGAAAACAAATTGACACCCCGCCCAAGGAAATGGAGCTTATATTTCATCTTGCAAGCAATCCCAACCGTGTTTATACCCGTGATCAGCTTTTGGACGAGGTATGGGGTTTTGAATACTACGGTGACAGCCGTACTGTTGATGTGCACGTTAAGAGACTGCGTGAAAAGCTCGACGGCGTATCCGACCAGTGGACGCTAAAAACGGTTTGGGGCGTGGGATATAAATTTGAGGTGCACGACAAAGACGAGTAATATCGTCTTTTAAAAAGGGGACGACGGTATGTTTAAAAGCATTTTTGCTAAATATTTCACTGTGCTGTCACTGATAATCGTCGTCAGCTTTGCAGCGATGGGCGGTATGCAAATGCTTTTTTCGACGCGCTACTGGGTTGCCGATAAAAGGGCCTTGCTTAAGGAAAACACGCAAAACATGGCTACTATTACAGCGCACAACACAGCCGAAACATTTGCCCAAACCTATCACATCATGGAGTCGTCGCTTTCCCCTTATCTTAACCTCATGGCTACAACGATAGATTCCTATATTTTTATTACCGACAATGACGGACGCGTCATTATTTGTTCCGACAATGCACGGCCGCTGCTAATGGGCGTGACTCTCTCTCCCGCAATACTTGATAAAGTAAGAAATGGCGAGTTTTTCGAGGTTGGACTGCTTGACGGCGTGTATCAAAGCCGTCAATATACAATCGGCGAGCCGATTTTTCTGCATAACGGAAAAATTCGGTTAGGTTTCGTGTTTGCGTCCACTTCGGCGGCGGGACTTAATAAATATCTGCTCAATAATTTTCAGGTTTTCTTTTTGTCTGCATTAGGTGTTTTGACACTAACTTTTATAGTGCTTTATTTAATGACATACCGCATGGTCAGACCTCTTCGTCAAATGGCAACAGCCGCACGCAGGTTTGGCGTGGGGGATTTCACTATTCGCATACCTGTGCACGGCAGGGACGAGGTCGCCGAGCTTGCTTCATCGCTCAACAACATGGCGGTTTCGCTATCATCTGTTGAGGGAATGCGGCGCAGTTTTATTGCCAACGTGTCACATGAGCTTAAGACTCCAATGACTACGATTGCGGGATTTATCGACGGCATATTAGATGGCACAATACCCGGAGAAAAGCGAGCCCATTATTTAAAAATTGTATCCGACGAGATTAAGCGGCTGTCCCGGCTGGTTAAATCCATGCTGGACTTGTCGCGTATTGACAACGGCGAATTAAATATCAAGCCCGCATATTATGACTTAAACGAACAGGTGTGCAACATACTTCTGTCATTTGAACAGCGCATAGAGGCAAAGAATGTTACTGTAACAGGGCTTGAGGACTGTACCCGTACCGAAGTGCTTGCCGACTTTGATCTTATCGGACAGGTAGTGTATAATCTGTTGGACAATGCCGTCAAATTTACAAACGATGGCGGTACGTTAACGATTAATATATATCGCAAAGATAAACGAGTTTATTTTTCGGTACGGAATACCGGCGACGGGATACCAACTCATGAAATGCCACATATTTTTGAAAGGTTTTATAAAAGCGACACATCAAGAAGCCTTGACAAAAATGGAATGGGACTCGGCCTTTTTATTGTCAAAACCGTAATCAATCTTCATTACGGGGAAATTGTTGTTCGTTCGGTAGAGGGTGAATACTGCGAATTTGAATTTTGGCTGCCCGATTCCGAGGCAATAAAAAGGTGATTTTAGCTTATATTATTCCCAATCAGAAAACAGCATTATAAAATTTGCCTGCTGTGCTCCTCATCGTCGGAAGTAGGGCAAACGACGCTTTTCCTCACTATTTATCAATTTTTAAATGAAAATAGCATTCGAAATGCTTTGATTATAAATTGTTTATTAAATATAAGAAATTTATTAAAAAGTTATACATAAAAACGGGTTAGAATAACAATATATTAACGACCGAAAGGACGGGAACAGATATGTCAAGCTGGTTTGATGAAAATAACCTCAGGCCGGAAAATGAAAGTAATAATACGGATGGGTATACAAAACCTAAAACCAATGATGAGAGCGAATCATCAACTTTTAAAGCAGATGATCCTGCCCCCAATGACAATAATGATAATAAGCAAGACGATCAAAAGGACAATGCGGGCTGGACAGCAGATGACAACAAGCCACCGGCAGAGGGTTGTACGTATCATTACGGTGTAAATGCACAAAACAAAGTGCCCGAAAGCACAAACCGTTATACTCAGCAATCGCCATACAGCAACCAGCAGGGCGGATATTTTCAGCAGGGAGGATATAACCGGTACAATTGGCAGCAGGTTCCTCCACAGCCCGGCATGCCGCCAAACAAACCGCCTAAAAAGAAAAAAAGAGGAGCCGCAATTGCAATTGCCACCTTAAGCGTTATATGTGCGGCTGCAATAATAACTTTGTCGGTATTGCTTGCGATGGCACTAACCCAAGACAGAGTGCCAATTGGGAATTCGTCTGACGTAAATTCATCCGCTAAGGGCGGAGCAAATGTAAGCGGACCTGTGCTTGAAATTGTAGAAGAAGATGAGGATGCGAAAGGATTAAGCACACCCACGATTGTACAAATGAATCTGGATTCTACGGTTGCTATCACATTATGGGCACGCCAGGCCACATTTGGCTTTGGCGGGGGCAGCCAAATTGCCCAAGCCGGCGCTGCATCGGGCATTATCATGAGCGCGGATGGCTACATCATTACAAACTGGCATGTAATAACAAAAGAGGACGGCAGAGTGTTTGACCGCATTGATGTCAAGACATATGACGGCACAGTTTACGAAAATGCCGAAGTTGTCGGAGCCGACGAGGCCACCGACCTTGCCGTAATAAAGATCGGTGCGGCAAAGCTTTCTCCCGCTCAATTCGGCGATTCCTCCGCACTAAAGCTTGGTGACAAAGTTGTCGCTATTGGCAACGCGGGCGGTCTTTCCTGGACAACGACAGAGGGAATTGTTTCCGGTCTGGCACGAGATGTGTATGAAGATACCGGCTATGCAATCAAATGTCTGCAAGTTGATGCCGCGATAAATCCCGGCAATTCGGGCGGCCCTCTACTCAATTCGCTGGGGCAGGTTGTGGGTATAAATTCGGCAAAAATTGTCGCTTCCGGATACGAGGGTTTAGGATTTTCAATTCCCATTAAAGAGGCAAAAGTAATAATTGACGATTTGATAGAATACGGCTATGTCAAAAACCGCGTAATGCTTGGCGTTACGGTCAGAGATATTACTCAGCCCGGTTATGAAGGTTGCCAAATCGAAGAGATAAACCAAGATTCATGCCTTGCCGGCACATCTGCGCGCCCCGGAGACATAATTACGGGTATAGACGATGTAAGAATAAAAAACGGTCGTGAGCTTCGCAGTGAGCTTTCAAAACACAAGGTCGGCGACAAAATCAAGCTTAGCTTTATACGCGTCGATATGCGTACCGGCGCAAAAAGCAACTTTTCCGTAACATGCACACTAAAGGAATACAGAGGTCAATAATCCTATAAAAACGGCGGGATACTTAATCCCGCCGTCATCTTATTTGTAGATCGATGCCCCCATCGCGCCGTTCAACGGTTATAAAACAAAATTTTCACTTATCGTGTGATATACTATCGTCATTTGTTACATTGCCGTCACCCGTGACAGGAATAGCCTCACCGAGAAAAGTGGGCTTAGGTTTAAGAATTGACAATGAAAAATCCTTGACACGTGCCAAAAACTCACGCGCTTCATAATATGGCTGTCGTGAATAAGACTGCAAGTCCGAAGAGACACCATAAGCATCCATTCCAAAGGAACGCGCGATATATAACGCTCGATAAAGATGATATTCCTGCGTTACCAAAATGACCTTTTTAACCTTAAATATTTCCCCTGCCCGATAAAGGCTTTCATATGTTGAAAAGCCCGCATGATCCATAAATATAGTTTCGGACGGTACTTCACGCTCTATAGCAAATTGCTTCATCGCGGATACTTCATCGTATTCGGATTTTCCATGGTCGCCGCTCATCAGCAGTCTGTCGGATGCGCCCGAATTATAAAGCTCAATACCGCGCAGCAACCTGTCTGCAAGCATAGCACTTGGTGAATTGTCGGAATTAAGCCCGGCGCCAAACACAAGGATGCAATCCGCGCCAAGTGTTGAAGCCTGCTGTACCGAAAGTATCCGATCTGCTACAGACGACTTTACATGATAATTGATTACAAATGGTGAGGCCGCGATTGCGGCAATCAATATACCCGCTGATACTATTATGCGCTTTTTTCTTTTTGTCAATCACATCACATCAATTCGCGTATACTTAAAGTATATTATTATATAATTATACAGAGATATGCACCTCAATGTGTTGCAAATCCTCATAGCGCTGCAGTACCGGGGCGACATGTTGTGATAGAAATTCAGCCGTCTGTTCGGGCGCACGTCCGATATAGTTAGATGGAGCCAGCATCTTTTTAAGCTCGTCAAGCGTAACACCAAAAGACGGATCGTTTGCAATGCGCTCAAGCAAATCGTTTTCACCATCACCCTGTTTTACACGGCGTGCAGCTTCAATAGAATGCACCCGTATTCGTTCATGCAGCTCCTGCCTGTTGCCGCCGCGTTTAACGCAGTCCATCATAATATTCTCGGTTGCCATAAACGGAAGTTCACGCTGCAAATTTCGCTCAATAACGGCAGTGTTGACTATAAGACCGTCTAAAACGTTGATGACTAATGACATAATGGCATCTGTTGCCAAAAATGCCTCTGCAACACTTATTCGCTTGTTGGCACTGTCGTCCAAAGTCCTTTCAAGCCATTGCTGAGAGGCCGTAATTGCAGGGTTAAGCGTGTTTACGATAACAAAACGTGCAAGTGCGGTAATGCGTTCGCTCCGCATCGGATTGCGCTTGTATGCCATAGCCGACGAACCAATTTGCTTTGTTTCAAACGGTTCTTCGATTTCCTTAAGATGCTGAAGAAGCCGTATGTCACAGGAAAACTTGGACGCACTTTGCGCAATGCCTGAGAGAGTGGATAAAATTATCGAATCCAATTTTCTTGGATAGGTTTGTCCGGAAACTGCAAAGCAATCATCAAATCCCATTTTTTTGCATATTAGTTTATCAAGCTGTCTGCATTTTTCATGATCGCCCTCGAACAATTCAAGAAAGCTTGCTTGGGTGCCGGTTGTTCCCTTTGAACCAAGAAGCTTAGCGTTTGAAAGACGGTATTCAACTTCGCTAAGATCCATAAGAAATTCCTGTATCCATAATGATGCGCGTTTGCCGACAGTTGTTGGCTGTGCCGGTTGAAAATGAGTGAACGCAAGCGTGGGGAGGTTTTTATATTTATCAGCAAAATTATAAAGAAGTGATATGGCAGTAACAAGCTTTCCAAGAATAAGGCGCAATGCATCATACATTATTATTAAATCAGTGTTATCGCCGACATAGCAGCTTGTAGCACCGAGATGGATAATACCGGCAGCTTTCGGACATTGTTGCCCGTATGCATAAACGTGCGCCATAACATCGTGGCGAACCTCTTTTTCGCGTGCTTTCGCAATATCATAGTTTATATCGCAGGCGTGGCGTTTAAGTTCGTCGATTTGATCCTCAGTAATCGGAAGACCAAGTTCATGCTCGGCTTCAGCAAGAGCAATCCACAGCTTGCGCCAGGTGCGAAATTTATTGTCGGACGAAAAAAGATATTGCATTTCCTCACTTGCATAACGTGACGAAAATGGTGATTCATACTGGCTTGACATATTTTACCATTCCTTTTTAACAGATATATACATTTTACAAGGTTTTAATAGTTTAAGCAATACCTTATACTATTATCTCGTTTATAAACTGAGAATAGTATTAAATCTTGACATTGGCTTGTTATTATGGTATCGTCAAGCTCGAAAATCTATAATCGAGGTGCATTATGGCTATTAGGATTATTACTGACAGTTCTTGTGATCTCCCGTTTTCAACGCAACAGGAATGGGATATTGATATTATGCCATTTCACGTATTCTTCGGCAAGGATGAATATGTTGACGGCAAAGACCTTACCCGCCAGCAGTTTTACGAGCTCATGTACAAAACTGAAGAGCTCCCGAAAACTGCGCAAATTACGCCTGTGGAGTTTGTGGACATTTTCAGACGTTATATTGAATTGGGTGACGAGATTGTTCTTCTTCCCATTTCAAGGGAAATGAGCGGAACATATAACTGTGCGCTGCTTGCTAAGGAAGAATTTCCCGGCGCGCCGATTTATGTGGTTGACACACTCAATGTAACATTTGCACTTGCATTGCTGGTCGATAGCGCTGTCAGGCTGAGGGATGCGGGAATGGATGCAAAAGGGATTGCCGAGGAAATTGAAAAGCTAAAGGAACGTGTTCGCCTCTATGCCGTAATTGGAGATCTGAAATATCTAAAGCTGGGCGGGCGCTTATCCTCTGCCGGTGCGGCTGTTGGTACGATTTTAAATATTAAGCCGATTATTTGCATACGTGACGGTAAAGTAATCGGAATAAACAAGGCGCGTGGGCTTAAAGCCGGGTACCAAAGCGTGCTGTCATATGCCAAAAAGGATGGAATCGATACCGATTACCCGGTCTATTTCGGACACTCCAACTTCCCTGAAGCTCTCGATGAACTTCAAAAGCTGGCAAGTGAACAATTGCAGATGGGTGAAACGCGTTATTGTGATATTGGTCCGATTGTCGGCACACATGCCGGACCCGGAGCGGTAGGGATCGCATTTATAGAAAAATAATCCCGCAATCAGAGATTGCGGGCTGCTTCAAAAAAGGTTGCCGCCTTAGGAGCGGTCATATAGGGATTTGTAATTCCTGAAAAATTTGGCATAGTCGTTGATATTCGGCTATGCCGTTTTTTGTTTACTTTGGCAAATCAATAGCGCCAATGCAGCTATAGAAAATTTGAATCCGCTGGGTTATGCGGCCATCTACCTTTTCAGCCTTAAATAATGAACTCTCAAAAAGAAAGGCATACACAACGGTCATTATCTTTGTTAATATTGTAAATTTCATTCATAAACACAGAATTATGATGTTGTTTTTGAAGAAAATGTGCTATAATGGAAAAATATGTAGAAAGAGGTGACCAAAGTGTCCGTTAGCTATAAAAAACTTTGGAAATTGTTGATAGACCGCGATATGAAGAAGAAAGATTTACAAGCTGCTGCGGGAATAAGTCCATCGTCAATTTCAAAGCTTTCTAAAAACGAATATGTCAGTATGGACGTTCTTGTAAAGG
>JAQVFM010000034.1:9399-15093 GCA_028697255.1 Oscillospiraceae bacterium | reverse complement strand
GGGAATACCCCGTGCAAAGGCAATACCCTTGACAGCCGCAACGCCGATTCTAATACCCGTGAACGAGCCTGGGCCTGCTGCAACTGCAAGCATGTCTATGTCATCAATGCCGACACCGCTATTTTTCAGCATGGCGTCAATCATGGGTAGCAGCGTTTGACTGTGCTTTAATTTAACATTGATATATGAGCTTGCAAGAACCTTTCCGTCCTCATAAACCGCACATGAGGCAGGCCCTGCCGAGGATTCTACTGCCAAAATTTTCAATGATCCCTAATCCTTTCTGCCAAGTGCACATTTTTATGTGCGCTCAATTTCAATCCGGCGGGTGTTGTCGTCAAGCCGATGAAACCGGACAAAAATAGTATTGGCCGGCAATGCGGTTTCAATATTTTCGCTCCATTCGACAACGATTATTGCACCGGAGTCGATATAATCAAAAAAGCCGGTAGAATACAAATCGTCCCATCCATGAACACGGTACATATCAAAATGGACAAGCGGTGGGGTGCCGCCATATTCATGCACAAGCGCAAATGTTGGGCTTGATACATGCGTTTTTAGCCCTAAGCCGGATGCAAGCCCGCGCACAAAGGTTGTTTTGCCCATGCCCAGCCCGCCAAACAGCGCGACAACATCGCCGGTTTTTAGTTGTGCGGCCAGTTTTGCGCCGGCATGTTCGGTATCGACAGGGGATTTTGAAACAAGGGTTTGCAATGGAGGTTGTCCTTTCGTTGGTGAGATGGGGATGGCGGCGGGATGTGGGCATCCCTCTACGGTTTGGTGGTTGTTTTGGTTGTCGTTTGCGTCTAAAATCATTTGATGATTTTAGGCAGGTGCGCACCTGCGGCAATTTGAATTGACATGAAACACTCTTTTGCATTGCGTGTCAATTTTTAGATGTTGTAGGGGCGGATTCCATATCCGCCCGTATTCACGATAATTGTCAATCTTTCGGGCGGATATGGAATCCGCCCCTACACCAAATTAACCAATGCCCCTACACCAAATTAACCAATGCCCCTATACCAAATTACCAATTTGGGTGTATTTATATATTATATCACAAATTAATCTTATAAAAACATTTATGCAATTCTTGATTAGCGGTACAAAAACTGATACAATAATGCCAATGCATATTGAAAGGGCGGCATACGGCTTTTGAACTTGATAGCAAAAATAAAAAGCGGCATATCGTCGTATATCCGCTATACAGACTGGTTTTTGCTGATGTCGTGCATTGCGGCATCGGCATACGGTATTGCGCTGGTTTTTTCAGTTGTTAAAACGTCGGGTGCCGCCTCGCGGGACTATATGATACAGATATTCGCATGCTTGTTTGGTATAATTGCAGCCGTTGCAATTTCTAAAATAGATTATGAGAACATCTGCCGGTTATGGCCGGTGTTATCAGGCATTTCGTTAATATTAGTGCTGCTGACTTTTACGCCACTGGGGTTAAGCGTGGCTGATGACAAGGCTTGGCTTTTGGTCCCCGTTATCGGGACATTTCAGCCATCGGAGCTTATGAAAATCACATTCATAATCTCATTTGCCGTCCATCTTTCCAATGTGCATGATAGATTGAACGAGCTGCGTACAGTTTTGCTGCTTTGCGCTCACGGCGCTGTGCCAATCGGCCTTGTGTTTTTGCAGGGTGACGACGGCACGGCACTGGTTTTTGTTTTTATATTCATATCCATGCTGTTTATTGCCGGATTGAGAGCAACATATTTTGTTGTCGCCATGACCGGCGGCGCGGCCTCTGTACCGTTTGTTTGGCAGCACATGGGAAACAAGCAGGCGCGTTTTTTAAGCTTGATTTTTGTTGAAAAATATATTAACGATATCGGTTGGCAGCAGCAGCTTGCGCTTGTTGCAATTGGTTCGGGTCAGCTTTGGGGTGTCGGATTTTTAAAAGGAGGCGACCATCAAATATATGCCCGAAACAATGATTTCATCTTCACTGTTGCCGGCGAAGAGCTGGGGTTTGTTGGGGCGCTTGCCTTGTTGGCCATAATTGTGCTTATAGTGCTTGCGCTGCTGCGAGAAATAATAACCGCACGTGATTTGAAAGGAATGCTTTTGTGCGGCGGTATAATGTCGATGATTGGTTTTCAGTCGCTGATAAATCTGGGCATGAATCTGCGCCTTTTGCCGGTTATCGGTATAACGCTGCCTTTTTTCAGCCGTGGAGGAAGCTCGATTGCAACGCTATATTTGGGTATAGGCGTTGCGCTGAGTGTTTATTATTCAAGCAAAGCGCGTGTGCGCGACACTATTTTTTCTAAAAAGTCTGTATAGCCATAGCCGGCTCATTTATTTGGCAGGCTGATTGTTCGCATACCCTGTTTTTGTTTGAAAAGTCGGGACAATATGTCGGCACCACCTCTTGCATTACGCGCATGAGGTGTTTTTTGTCTTTTTTATTCACTGCATCAGTTAGCTTTTCAAGCTTTTGCTCTATCTCTGACAATGTTATTTTGGGCTGATTTCCGATAAAAATGCGATTGTTATCCGTTGTCCTAAGCCCTTCCTCGTTCATCATAAGCTCCTCATACAGCTTTTCGCCCGGCCTTAATCCGACAAACGAGATATCAATATCCACATATGGCCTAAACCCCGAAAGCTTTATCATTGTCTCGGCCAAATCGAGTATGCGCACCGGCTCGCCCATATCAAGCACATATATTTCACCGTTTTTTGCCATTACAGCCGCTTGGAGCACAAGCTGAACAGCCTCGGGTATTGTCATGAAAAATCGCGTTATATCCGGGTGCGTTACTGTTACCGGACCGCCGCTTTCGATTTGCTTTTCAAACAGCGGCACAACCGAGCCGGACGAAGCCAGCACGTTTCCAAAGCGCACGCTTACAAACTGCGTGCTTGAAACACCCTTGCGGCTTTGCACAATCATTTCGGCAAAGCGTTTTGTTGCGCCCATAAAATTTGTTGGGTTGACAGCCTTGTCCGACGAAATCAGCACAAAATGCCCCGCGCCGTGTTTTTGCGCGGCGTTGACAACATTAAGTGTTCCAAAAACATTGTTTTTTATTGCCTCTTCGGGATTGTGCTCCATAAGCGGTACATGCTTGTGCGCAGCGGCATGGAACACGATGTCGGGTTTATATTCAAAAAACAAATCGTCCACTTTTTCAGCGTCGCGAATTGATGCAATTTCAATCACAAAATCAAGCTTGTCGTTAAATGCATGTTTTAACTCATACTGCAAGGTGTATGCGCTGTTTTCGCTAATATCCAAAATAATCAGCTTTTTGGGTTTGGACAACGCAACTTGCCGACAAAGCTCGGAGCCTATCGAGCCTGCGCCGCCCGTTATCAGCACCACTTTGTCGTTAATAAAATTGTCAATGCATGTACGGTCAAAGTGGTTTTCTTTGCGGCCTATTAAGTCTTCGATACGAATAGAGCGCATTTGCTTTTGCAGGCGGTCGGGGTCGGTTATTGCCGAGTAAATTTCCGGCAATATCTTTAAAGATGCATTTGTCTTTGCACAAATGTCCAATATTCTCCGGCGCTGTTCTGCTGTCGCTGTCGGAATGCAAATAAAAATCGTGTCAATATCAAAGGTGCTGCAAATTTGCGGAATATCCTGCGAGCTACCGCGTATTCTCAGCCCGTTGATAATATGTCCATGCTTTTCGGGATTGTCATCCACGGCGCAAATCGGAACATAACTGCTTTTTGGATTGTTTCTTATTTCATTGATTAATGAATTTGCTGCCATGCCTGCACCGACAATAAGCAGTCGCTTTTTTTTATCATGGCATTGTTTTCTTTGATGCTTTCTGTAAAAACGGTATATAAAACGATAAGTCACCAAAGTCAATGTCACAATCATAGCGGCCATGATATTGTATATCAGGCGGGATTCGTCTACAATCAGCTCATACACCGCTGCATAAATAAGTCCGGCAGCAAGCGAACCGGCAGCACAAAGGAAAAATTCCTCGATTTCGGCATATTTCCACAAACTTCCATAAACACGAAACACAAAAAGAACCACGACATAAAACACCATGGGTACCAATGTTGATAAAACTAAATCTAATGTGTGACTAATACTCTTGTTAAGAACCATTATGCAAAACAGATAAATGCTGCCCACCAATAGCATGTCCGTAATAACCGAAAACAACGACTTATGTAGTTTCATCCATTTTAACAAGTATTAATACACCACCCGTCACCCTAATCGCAATTATAATTCTCAAAACTTATGAAATATATTATAGAAACATATATCTGCAATGTCAATAGATTATGACAATCTTCTCGACGGATGGGCCATTTTGCTCCCAACCTATGGTTGTTTTAAAATGTCAAAAAGGTGCCGAAATTGACAAAACGGCCGCTAAAATGCAGCCGTTTTTTGGTTTAAGCAAACTTTAAGTTAGATTATTTGAACATTTGCAGCGCGAAGCTTGCTGCTGTTTTTGGGATCCTGCTCAACATCAAACGTAACTTTTTGCCCCTCGGTCAGGGTTTTAAATCCGTCTGCAACAATGCTTGAGAAATGAACAAAAATGTCTTCTCCGCCCTCGTCGTCGGCTATAAATCCGAAACCTTTGCTGTCACTAAACCACTTTACTGTACCTTGTTTCAACTAAAAAACCTCCAGAAAAATTCTAATATTCTCGTTCGAAAGAAAAAACATGATTCCCAACAGCCATGAAATACGAACCATGACTATCAAAAATCATGTTTAACAATTCGTACAACTCAAATATCGTTAGTTAGTATACCACATCTAAATCATTAATGCAAAGTATTTTTTGGTCCAATAATGCCTTTATATGGAATCTTACAAAATTTTATGCTATACTTTAATCAAAATGCATAATGAGGGAGTGCTTTGTAAATGAAAAGTTTTCGTAAAGAGCTGTGGTTTAATATTCCAAAACGCAGGGGGCTTGTCAACATAACACATGAGGTGCAGCAAGCAGTAAACGAATCCGGTATCAAGGAAGGTCTTGTGCTTGTAAACGCGATGAACATCACTGCATCAGTTTTTATCAACGATGATGAAAGCGGCCTGCACCATGACTTTGAGGTGTGGCTGGAAAAGCTTGCGCCCGAAAAGCCCTATAGTCAGTATCGGCATAACGGCTATGAAGATAATGCCGATGCGCATTTAAAGCGCACAATTATGGGTCGTGAAGTGGTGGTCGCCATCACAGACGGCAAGCTTGATTTTGGCACATGGGAGCAAATTTTTTATTATGAACTTGATGGCAAGCGCAAAAAGCATGCGCTTATTAAAATAATCGGTGAGTAGAAAAACGCGGGCTGAGGACAGCCCGCTCTACGGTTTTTGGGTATCGCACGGCTATGTTTTGCCGGGCACGATGCACCCTTTCTGGGGTAAAAAATAAATTTGTATCGCATCAAACAGTTTCCTGCAAAAAAGTGATTGATAAGACGTTCGTTATGTGTTAAAATAGCTGGGCGCGATATTTAAACGCGGGTGTGGCGGAATGGCAGACGCGCTGGCCTTAGGAGCCAGTTCCTAACAGAGTATGGGTTCAAGTCCCTTCGCCCGCACCAAAAAGAAACGACAATTTTCGAAAGAAGGTTGTCGTTTCTTTTTGTACTATTCACTATTCACTTTTCGTTCTTCTCTATTCACTTATCTACCGGAGATAGGATCTCGGGCGGATATGGAATCCG
>JAQVFM010000034.1:0-9299 GCA_028697255.1 Oscillospiraceae bacterium | reverse complement strand
CGGGCGGATATGGAATCCGCCCCTACGATATCAAACATTGTGCAATCATTTAAACGGTATTCTACCATAGAATATATTAAATTGGTCAAACAGGGATTATTACCTCCGTTTGAAAAACAAATCTGGCAACGGTCATTTCACGACCATATTATTCGCAATGAAAATGAATATCAATTAATATGGGAATACATAAATGGGAACCCCTTAAATTGGGCAGAAGATTGTTTTTATAAAAACACATAATTTTGTATGTAAACAGGCTTGTAGGGGCGGATTCCATATCCGCCCGATTCCATATCCGCCCGAACGATGAAAAATATGCAATCGTTTTTCAAAAAACGCCCCGGCCAATGGCCGGGGCGTTTTTTGAAAACATTTAGTTTTCGCCTCTCATGGATGCAAAGCACTCACTGCAATAAACCGGACGATCCTCGCGGGGCTTAAAGGGAACTCTTGCTTCCTTACCGCAATTTGCGCACACGGCAGTGTGCATCTCTCGTTCCGACCTCGCAGCGGATTTGCGGGCGTCGCGACAGGTCTTGCAACGCTGCGGCTCGTTTACGAAACCTTTTTCAGCGTAGAATTCCTGCTCGCCTGCGGTGAAAATAAATTCAACACCGCATTCCTTGCAAATGAGAGTTTTGTCTTCGTACATGGTTTTACCTCGCTTAAAATAAAATTTGCCCTGCGACGGATTTAGACCGACACCTTTGAAAAAACAACGCTCTTCTTAAGCTACCCGGGCATATCAAAACAGTAAAACTGTTTTAAACAAATAAAACACGGTAGTCAGCTACCGGGGAAAGAAACGGTCACCAATTTCCGCCGCACTCGCTGCAAGGAATTATCAACAGATTTGACGCTCATGCCAAGTTGCTTTGCAATATCCTGATAGGCGTACGCCCTGAGATACAGCATCAAAACCTGATATTCCTTTGAAGACAACAACTCCTGAAGCCAATCTTTGAGCCTAAATACATCTTCCTTTTGCACAACTAATTGTGCCGGATCGTCCATGCAGCCGGAGGAAGAAGAATTTTTTTGTTCATCAATGCTGACAATTTCAGACAAAGGGATTTGACTTGCAGCGCCCGATCGTTTGACAACCGTCAATATACGGTTGCGCACGCAAACCGATGCATAAGTACGAAATGATGCCGAGCTTTTATTATAAGTTCTGACCGCTGAAAGAAGCCCCAAAAACCCTTCCTGAGCAAGATCATCAGTTTCAAGCTGAGAATTCTTAAACGAGGCAGCCTGCCATTTAATCATTGGCGCACAGCGTTGAATGAGCAATGTAAAGGCATTTTCACACCCTTCACGTGCAAGTAAAACCAGTTCTTCATCGCTCATCGTTTCCGTGACTGCCTTGTGCTCCAACAATGCCACAGAAACCACCCCAACAGTTTATAAAACCTTTTTAACATCAAGCTTGAATAATTGTATACGATTTCCAAAGGCTTGTCAAGCACAAATTGATAAATTATTATTCAATATGCCATAAAACTTTGCTCTCTTTTAATTCATTTTCTGTTTTTCTCATAAATCAACAAGGAAATTTGTGCTTTTATACCATATTTTTCTATTTATTGCCTGTTAGAATTCGAGTAATGCAATGGCGGGATGGGGGCAATCCCGCTCTACGGTTGGTGGTTGTTTTGCGGAATAGGGGGTTGTGACGTGCGGATTTAGGATTGTATATATTCGTCAATAGCGCGTGCAGCCTGTTTTCCGGCGCCCATTGCGAGTATGACTGTGGCGGCACCCGTTACAATATCACCTCCGGCATAAACACCATCGCGAGTTGTTTTCATTGTATTCTCTTCAACGATAAGGCAACCCTTTCGATTTGCTTCAAGACCCGGTGTTGTCATGCGTATCAGCGGATTGGGCGTATTGCCGATAGCGGCAATAACCATATCAACTTCAAGTGAAAAATTGCTGCCCTTGATTTCGACCGGTCGTCTGCGACCAGATTCATCGGGCTCACCAAGTTCCATTTTAATGCATTCAAGCATGTTTACGTTGCCGTTGGCGTCACCATGAATTTGTACGGGCGCGGTTAATAGGCAAAACTCAATACCTTCTTCTTTCGCATGGTGTATTTCCTCAAGTCGTGCGGGCATTTCGTTTTCACTGCGACGATATACAATATATACAGATTCTGCCCCAAGCCTTTTTGCGCAGCGGGCAGCGTCCATTGCAACGTTGCCGCCGCCAATCACGGCAACACGCTTTGCGCGACGAATAGGAGTATCATAATCATCACGGTATGCCTTCATCAAATTAATGCGTGTTAAAAATTCATTTGCCGACATAACACCAAGCAGCCCTTCTCCGGGAATACCAAGAAAGCTTGGCAAACCCGCGCCGCTTCCGATAAACACAGCTTCATAGCCCTGTTCAAACAGCTCATCAATCGAAAGCACTTTTCCGATAACCATATTTGTTTCAATTTTAACACCCATGTCGCGCAGCATGTCAATCTCACGCTGCACAATAGATTTTGGCAACCTGAACTCGGGTATGCCGTACATCAACACACCGCCGGCTGTATGAAACGCCTCGAACACCGTCACCTGATACCCAAGCTTTGCCAAATCGCCGGCACATGTAAGTCCCGCCGGGCCCGAACCCACTACAGCAACACGGTGTCCGTTTGGTTTGGGACATTCGGCCTTATCTTCATGGTGCGCCATGTGATAATCAGCCGCAAACCTTTCCAGCCGACCGATAGCAACCGGCTCGCCCTTGATGCCCCGCACGCATTTCAATTCGCACTGAGATTCTTGTGGACACACACGCCCGCAAACTGCGGGAAGAGAATTTGTTTGCTTGATTGTCTGATAAGCGCCCTCATAATCGCCCTCAACAATTTGGGCGATAAAATCGGGAATTTGCACATTGACAGGACAGCCCGCGACACAAGGACGGTGCTTGCAGTCAAGACAGCGTTTCGCTTCGTTAACCGCCATTTCTTCGCTATAACCCGTGGCAACCTCATCAAAATTGGACGCACGGATATCCGGGTTTTGTTCGGGCATTGGTGTTTTTTTCATTTGCTTATTTATAGCCATATGTATTCTGCCTTTCTGTTAAAGCCCGCGCATCAGGCGGCATTCGTGTTCCTCACGCTTATACTGTGATAATCGTTGCATTGCTTCGTCCCAGTCAATTTGATGGGCATCAAACTCCGGACCGTCAACACACGCAAATTTTACTTGTCCGCCTACCGTAAGTCTGCAACCGCCGCACATGCCGGTGCCGTCTATCATAATCGGATTCATGCTGACAATGGTTTTAATGCCGTATTCCTTTGTAATATCAGATACGGCCCGCATCATGGGAAGTGGCCCTATTGCAACAACCAAATCATATTTGTTGCCCGCTTCGAGCAGCTGTTTAAGCTTGACGGTTACAAACCCCTTATTACCGTTGGAGCCGTCATCAGTCATCACAAACAGCCTGTCGCTAACCTCTGCCATTTCTTTTTCAAGCATCAGCATATCCTTGTTGCGAAATCCTGCAATCATATCCACATTTGCACCGGCATCGTGAAAAGCCTTTGCCTCGGGATATGCTATTGCACAGCCGACACCGCCGCCAATAATAGCAACGCTGCTATATCCCTCGACCTTGGTTGCCCGTCCGAGGGGCCCGACAAAATCAAGCAGGCTGTCCCCCACCTCGAGCTTGTCAAGCAGCATGGTTGTGACGCCAACCTTTTGAAATATAATAGTAACCGTGCCCGTGCCCCTATCATATCCGGCAATTGTAAGCGGAATACGTTCGCCTTTTTCATTAACTCTTAATATTATAAATTGCCCGGCACGAGCTTTTTTCGCAATCAGCGGGGCTTCAATATCCATCCATGTAACATAAGGGTTAAGCACCCGTTTATTTAAGATTTTATACATAGTCTCAACTCCCTATGCTGATGATTTTACCATTATGCATCATTAAAATCAACCAATGTATCGATTATTTTATCAGTATTACGGTAAAAAAACACCGGGGCGGATATTCCCGCTCCGGTTTTGTTTCTTAAGTGCTTCTAAAAAGATTTCAATAACAACGTCTTTTGGAATACATATAATCCTGAACCCTGTCAAGCATCTCGCCAAAACGCTGGAAGTGCACAACTTCGCGTTCTCTGAGGAATGACAAAGTCTGGTTTACTCCATGGTCGTTGGAAACTTGAAGTAGGTGTTCGTACGTTGCGCGCGCCTTTTGCTCGGCTGCCATATTTTCATGTAAATCGGCTACAGGGTCGGACTTTGCGTTGAAATATGTTGCTGTAAACGGAACACCGGCCGCATTGTGCGGGAACGGGTTTCTGCCGTGATCTACAAAATGCGCCACATAGGGTGATGCCTTGATTTTCTCTATCGGGGCATGCTCCACCAGTTTCCATACAATGGTTGCAATCATTTCCCAGTGGTTAAGCTCTTCGGTACCGATATCGGTCAGCAATGCTTTTGCTTCGGGCAGGGGCATATAATAACGCTGGGTAAGATACCTCATGCTGGCCGCCAATTCTCCGTCGGCACCGCCAAACTGCTCAAGTATCAGTTGTGCAAGCGCAGGATTTGTGCTTTCAACTTGTACAGGGAATTGTAACATTTTTTGATATAAAAACATAACTTAAGCTTTCCTCCTTTCACATATCCCAGGGCCAGGGAGCATTAATCCATTGCCATGGGAACCTGCTCTTGCCAAATCCGAAATTGACCAGCGGCCCGTGTTTTTCGGTATATTTTCTTCTTTCTGATTCAAACTGCTCTACAAGCCTGTTATAATCCTGCAAAGCCTGTTCATCGTCGGGATGGGTATCCAAAAACAGATTGAGTTCAACAATGGCAAACTGCAATGCCATCATCTTTTCAAAATCTGCGTTGTATCGTGTAGTCACGAATGACCACTCCCTCTCCCAGGATCATAGGGTCTATAAAGCTCGGGGAAAAGCGTACCTCTATATAAAGCTTCGACTATTTTAAAAGTCTCGCCGTATCTTTGATAAGGTACAATCGCGACTGCCAATTCCGGCCAGTCATTAACAGACAAATTCATTTATGAATAAACTCCTTTCATGGATTTCTTTTACAGTATATGCCGCGCCGCAAAGCTGTGTCCAAGTTTTCGTGCAATAACTAAGGCGTGATGTGACCATCACGCCCCAAAAAGTTATTTTAAATTTTCATCGAATACCTGTTTTATTAAAAGACAAGCCTGCTTTAAATCGGGTTCAAAAAGCGTCAAATTTATACCCGATAGATTATAACGGCTTGCAAGCTCAAGCTTTTTATATAAGCTTTTGGCATCCTCAAACCAAGCAATGTGCCGTATGCGTTGTTCATCCTCATATTCGACAAACGGAGATGCGCTTGCTTTGTCGTGCACGACTTTCACGTTTTGTCTTGCAGCTATAGTAAGAATTTGGTTAACGCTGACTTTTTGTTTTTGGGATTGCCCGCGCACAAAAGGGGCACTCCAGTCATATCCGTGCAGCGCAAGCGCCAACAAAACCTTTTGCGACGGAATTGACCTGACTGCAAAATCCACAATATCCACTGCAATGCTATATGGCAACAACGCACCGGGTGTTTCTCTCAGGCCAAATTCTTTTAATACAACATAATCTACGATATTTCCAAGCGCAGCCAGCCCGCAGTTTGCGTGCCAGGTTTCGGGCTCAACTGCAAATGAAAACGAAATACCCATCGGCTTTAAAATTTTAACTGCATTTTGGGCAAAAGTAATTGCAAGTCTTGCATCACGGGGAAATCCGTCAATATACAGTTCTTTATACCCCGACCCGATTAAAACAGATATAATATTATTTATTAGAAGCTTTTGATTATCCTCATTTCGCAATACGTCATCGAGAGTCTCATCATTAACTGTAAGGTGCATTTTTGGTGTATTGTAATTTGATACGGTTGTAAAATACCCTGACGGCTGAACTTCGCATTTATCGTTAACGGTGTAAATTCTTTGTGCAAGCGTATCATCTTGCCCTTTGATATCCATCACCGACTCGACAACGATATTTGTGCGAAATGACCCGGCGTGTGGTAATGCCTTTACCTTTACAGCATCCTGATTACCACTTGTTTTTGTTGACGGTATTAAAAGAGTTTGCCCGACTACCAAATATGGATATGGGCCTAACGAATTGGCCTCAATAATATCTTTAGTATTTATATAAAACTTCTTAGATAAAGTGAAAATCGAATCCCCTGTTTTCACGGAATATAAAAACATAAATATCAACCCTTAAAAAACTATATTATATGCTCATTATATTCCTTGAAATGCAATGTTAACACAGTCAATCATGCGGGCGGATAAATGTCATACTGCCGCAAGTGCAACGGAAGTATTTCACGTTAAATTAAACGGTGCATTTATAGCACAGATAACGCGGTATATTATAATCTTTGCATTTTATCGCAATAATATTGAACCAGTTCAAATTTGGCGTCCGGAGCAATACGGTGATCGGGACAGGGGATGTATCCACCCAACTCAATTAGTGGCTTTAAGCGTTCAATTTCGGCATCCACAGCGGCTTTATCTCTGGAGAAGACTACCTTATTCATGCCACCTACACCGCGTAGTGCTTTGCCGTATTTTTCGCGCCATGGAGCAATAGAAGCGTTCCATGTCCCCACCTCAATCGGGAACATCGTATTTACTCCATTGTTAAGCCATGTTGGAATTAAACGGTCAATCCATCCATCACAGTCAACCGAGACAATATTTATACCATATGAATTTACTAACTCTGTAATTTTCTTATACCACGGTCCGATGTAATCCTCGAATACATAAGGAGAAACCAATGGTCCGTTTTTAAAGCAGATATCTTCCCAGAAATGTGCATAATCAAATTGCACTCCGGTTTCAAGAATAAGTTTAGCGCAGTCGTAGCAAAGCCCGCACATGGTATCGATGATTTCCGAAAATAATTCTTCATCATCCGCATATAAGTAACTTAAATGTTCAACTCCCAATAAATTTCTCATATGCCCGATCAATGAACCAAGATGTATGCCAATCGGGATATCGCGCTCATCAGGCCCGGGTAGGTTATTAAAAAAATCGAAGTTAATCCTGTTGCGTGACATTTGAAGTTTAGGTAGATATAAGCTTTCCCATGTATGTCTATCTGTGAGGGTTGTGCCGATTTCAGCAGGAATAGATACTGTACCCGGTTTATCTCTCACGATTAAACCCATATTGTCACGAATAATTCGGCTGCCGTCCGCAAGTGTTTCCAATACCTCAGGTTCGAAGCAAGGGTCAAGTAATACATTCGCTCCTGCACAGGAATTCCAGTTAAAATCAAAGCCCAGAGCCTTCATGATGTTTTTGTCACCGTCTGAATTATCTCCGTAACGATTATAACCTTCGGCATCTGTACTATTTATGTAACCTTGATTTGCCCATTTATCAACCGTTTCGTTCCAATATCCAAAGCACACCACCGGCAATTTTTTATATGGTTTATAGTTTAATATTGCCATAACGTTTTCTCTTAAGGTCATGATAATTTCTCCTTGCTAAATTATGAATCTCACATTATTATAATTATAGTCCGGTTATTATTAAAAACAACCTATATAATTGCCGTAAAATTCCTGATTATTGCTAAAGGAGTTTTGTGATGATACGATACGATATGGGAGACACTACGCATCAGTTTTCCTTTTCTTATACACAGCGTAATCCTGAAATAAAGCAGGCTTTTATTCTTAGTGGGTTAGGGGATTATTTATGTGATAGCCGCTACTTCACACAAAGAGATGGACTTAAGGAATTCCTTGTTATCTATACATTGCAAGGGAAGGGCTGGATAAGATACGGCAAATCGGATACGTGCTTATTGCCTGATACAATAGTTATAATTAACTGTGAGAATTATCAGTATTATAAAACCGACTGTGAGGAAGGATGGCACTTTTTGTGGATCCATTTTTCATCTGATTACGCAAATGGATTAGTGGATTTCATAAATCAGCCGGGTATTTTTGCCCTTAAATATGACCGAAAGAGTTTTATGTTAGATTTTGAATATTTAAAAAGTCTCATAGGGAGTGCTTCCAGCGATGCAGAAACGCAAATATCCTTAACATTACATAAATTGATTGCAAGCATGGTATCCGAAAAATCGGCTAACAGGATCGACAGTTTTTGCAACATAAAAGCAAGGCTGGATGCTGTTATAGTTTATATAAGACAAAATTATCATCGTGAGATAACGGTTGATCGTTTGGTTGAAGTGTCTCATATTAGCAAATTTTATTTAATACGATTATTTAAAGAATTAACAGGGACAACACCCTACCGGTATATCATGCTGATACGTGTTGATGAAGCAAAGAAGCTGCTGCGACATACCCGGTTATCAGTCAAGGAGGTTGGCGAGCAAACCGGATTTTGCGATACCAAAAATTTTATTACAAATTTTAAAAAGTTTACCGGCCTTACTCCGCTACAGTTCCGAAAAAATTGCATTATTTAAAACTGATGCCAACCATGTCTATAATCAGAGCAAAATGCGATGAGAATTTAAGAAAAATACAGCGGCAATCTAATAAATCAAAACCATTTGTCAAAGCGACAAATGGTTTTGATTTGATAAAACTAACGGTTAATCTGCCAGCTCCAGCTCATACGGCGCTTTTCCCCGGCATTCATATTCATTTTCCTTGATGTTTTGTCCGGCAGATACACAGTAAATGCTGTATCTCTTAAAGCAGCTATATTTATCGTAACCGTTTCCTCGTTCCATTGAATGAACACCTCCGTGCCACAGCGAGTTCTTAGAGGACCTACCTCGCCCCTTTTCCATTTGGTGGGACATGCAGGCAAGATATCAATGCGTTCTTGATTAGAAAACAACAGCATTTCTTGTACCGCAGAAACCCACCCGATATTGGCATCGATTTGAAATGGTGCCATTGGAAAATCCAATGTAATCCCGCTATTTCTCCAGTCATTATGGGTCGTAAACAGGTTTCGCATCAGACAAGTTTTAGCTATCATATTCAGGCTTTCAAAGGCCATCGCTCCATCTTGCACACGTGCCATCAAGCTTGCATTTTGAATCAAAGACCAACTGGTCTGATAATTCAACCCGACCGTCATGCGTCGAAGTCCACCCTGCCGGTATATCTCATCTGTTATACTGTCCACACGTGTCTTCTCCAAGCCTGGGAACATCGTATACAGATGTGATTGATGCCGATGGTAATCGTTATCTATAAAATCCTCGTGCAGCCACTCACGCGGTG
>JAQVFM010000033.1 GCA_028697255.1 Oscillospiraceae bacterium | reverse complement strand
CCGATCTTTTCCTCAGCGAGTCTCATTTATCACAACTCCTTATCGTGCGCCAAGAGTCACAAAGGGACTCCGAGTCGCGTTGGCTATATGATTTCGGCCGGTCTTATCGATGAAGTAAGGGCCGTATTGTCGGGCACTGTTTCGCAAACGGCAAGGCAGGCAATTGGATATAAGGAGTTTATTCCATATTTTGCGGGTGAATTGTCTTTAGAACAGGCAGTAGAAAACCTCAAACGCTCGACACGCAGATATGCCAAAAGGCAGCTAACCTGGTTCCGCCGGCGTAAAACAGCTCATGTGCTGTATATCGACGACTTTTCGGACACTCAAAGCCTTTGCGATGCTGCGATGGCAATAGTGGAGGAATGTGCCCATGGATAATTTTATTAAAAGGGTTATTACCATTTGCCTATCTCTGTTTTTGATTGCCTATGTGGGATACCAGTGCTATCGCGTAGCTTATAATCCGGTAAAAACCCAAGAGGTTCATAGTGTCAGTGTTTATGATACAATAGACACCGAGGGTATAATAGTACGAAACGAAACGCTTATTACCGGCAAAAAAAACGGATATCTGTTTTACACAATCGAAAATGGAGGGCGTGTATCAAAAAACGGCATAATTGCCAAGGTTTTTCCAAGCGAAGCCGATTCGCGGTCACAGCAACAGCTTGACCGGCTAAACCGGGAAATTGACCAGCTTAAGGAGATTCAAAGGCAGGGATCGGCGGGAAGAGTTAATCTTGAATTAATTGACAAGCAGATACGCGGCGTAATCGGGGAGCTAACAGCAGGTGTGAATCGCCCGATTGTTAAGGGTGTAAGCAGTTTGCAGTCACAGTTCCTTGCACTAATGAATAAACGGCAAATCACTATCGGGCATGTATCTAATTTTGAAAGCCGTATTGCAGCACTGACCGAGCTAAAAAACGATCTTGCATCATCATTTTCGGTTGCGACCAAGACATTTAAATCACCGGTTGCAGGGTATTTTGTCAACAGTGTCGATGGCTATGAGAAAAAAATTGATCATGAAAAAGTAACCCAACTTACCGTAAGCAAACTGCATGGTTTAATGAACAACCGTCCAAAGGTTTCGGACGATAATATAATCGGAAAAGTAGTCGGTGATTATAAGTGGTACCTTGCATGTATTGTGCCGGTTTCGGAATCGGGAGAGCTAAGACAAGGGTTTAAGCCCGAAATTCTGCTTCCGTTTGTAACCGACGACGTTATTCCATCAAATATTATTGCTGTTAACCGCGGCACTGACGGAAATGTAGCCGTTATATTTGAATGTTCATATATGTCGAGCGAATTGTCCTCAATAAGGCACGAGCCGGTGCAGATCCGCCTTAAGCGATATGAGGGCTTGCGTGTTCAATCAGATTGCATTATCACAAATGACGAGGGTGAGCAGGGGGTATATGTGCTGTCGGGAGGCAGAGTGGAATTTCGCAGGGTGGAAGTTCTTCATGCGATGCCGGATTATATCATTTGCAAGCAAACCGACAAAACCGGCTATCTTCGGATATATGATGATTTGATTGTAAAGGGAAAGGGACTTTATGATGGAAAAACCGTTGGATGATGTATTATTGATAAAAGAAAATTTAAAAAGGATTAAAAACAATATAACCGAAGCATGCATAGCTGCAGGTCGGCAGCCTAACGAGGTTACACTAATGGGCGTTACCAAGACCGTGTCTGCCAAGCGCATAAATGATGCAATCGGGCTGGGACTTAGCCACATAGGTGAAAACCGCGTGCAGGAGTATTTAGGTAAAAAGGATGAGTTAAATCTTAACGATGTTAAAGTGCATTTTATCGGGCATCTTCAGACAAATAAGGTATCACGCATTGTATCTCAAGTTGATATGATAGATTCAATCGACAGCCTGCGTCTGGCCAATACAGTAAATAAGGCGTCGTTAAAGGCCGGTCGTGTCACCGATGTGCTAATCGAGGTTAATATCGGTCGAGAAATACAAAAGTCAGGTATACTTGAGGAAAATCTCGAGGAATTTTTATACCAAGTATCCACATTAAACGGTTTGAGAGTTGTCGGGTTGATGACAGTGCCTCCGATTTTGACTACCGAACGGCAAAGAAGAGAGGTTTTTTCACGTATGTTCAAACTGTTTATTGACATAAAGGGTAAAAACATAGATAATATCTTTATGGATATCTTGTCCATGGGTATGTCATCCGATTATGTAGAGGCAATAATGGAAGGCGCCACTATGGTTAGAGTAGGTTCGGCGCTTTTCGGCAAACGACTGTAAACAGATTACTTTAATGATACTTTTGAAAGGCAGGTATATTAATGAGCATTTTTAATAAGTTTAAGGAGTTTTTGAGTGACCCCGAAATTGACGAGTATGAAGACGAAGTTGTAGATGATATGGATTTTGTCTCAAAAACCAGTGATAGGGAATCGGAGAATACTATATTTGAAAATAAGCGCAGCAATAAAGTAGTGAATATACACGCGACTACACAGCTTCAGGTTGTGCTGGTTAAACCCGAACGCTTTGAAGATGCAAGCTCTGTTGCCGACCACCTCAATGCAAAACGCACTGTGGTTTTAAATCTTGAGAGCGCAAATAAAGATGTTGCGCGCCGCGTGCTTGATTTCTTAAGTGGCGTAGCCTATGCTAACGACGGTCAAATTAAAAAGGTTGCCAACTGCACTTTTATAATTACGCCGTACAATGTAGGCATTATGGGTGATTTGCTGGACGAGCTTGAGAACAACGGGCTTTATTTCTGATACGCCCGTCACCGGACTTTAATTTTTGAAAGGGGTTCGTTTTATGCTTACGGCTGAAGATATTCAGAATGTTTGTTTTTCCAGAAGTGTAGGAGGATATAGGGCTTCTGATGTAGACGAATTTATAGACAGGTGTGCCGAAACTGTCCATTCTTTGACTATTGCCAAAAATGAGCTGGAGAAGAAGCTGGAGGTTTTGGCGGACAAGCTTATCGAATACCGCAACGATGAGGACAATATCCGCACGGCACTGATGAGTGCTCAAAAGCTTGCGGATACAGTTGTGAGAGAGGCCAAGCATAAGGCGGGGCTTATTCTTGACGATGCGAGAATAAAGTCCGATAAAATATTGGAAAATGCCCAGCGAGGCATAAAAGAAGAACAGCAGGAGCTTGAACGACTCAAGCGCGAAGTGACCAATTTTAAAGCCAGGCTGCTTTCGATTTACCGTGAGCACCTTTCGCTTATTGATGTTCTGCCCGAGGTAAAGGATGAACAGAAAGAAGAAGACGAACAAGCCGAGTCGACACAGGCCGAGACTGCCCAGCAGCAAGACCAAGCGGCCGAAGGTAATGATACTAAATCTGCGAACAAGGCAGAGGCTTTGGATGAAGCGCAGGGCGCAGTACTTGATACAAAGATTGAAAAACAGGACGAACAGCCCGGTGACAGCGGTTTTTCAATTTCTTCCGAAACAACTGAAACCGTTTCTAAATCAAAATTTAAAGATTTAAAATTTGGCGAAGAGTATGATATTTCAACGGATGACGATGAAGAAAATATCGGATTATTTAAACGTCGCAAATGACAGCTTGTGCTTTATACTAAGGCATTATAAAGGAGTTTGACCCGATGCAACAACAGGATTATAACAAGACCATGAATCTTCCGGCTACTAATTTCCCGATGCGTGCCGGATTGCCGCAGCGAGAGCCTGCAATGCTGGATGAGTGGGAAAAAAGCCGCCTGTATGACAGGCTGATGGAGAAAAATGAGGGAAAGCCGCTTTGGGTGCTTCACGATGGCCCGCCATATGCAAACGGCGATATTCACATCGGAACAGCGATGAATAAGATAATAAAAGATATTATTGTCCGATATCGCAACATGGCGGGATATAAATCACCGTATGTGCCCGGGTGGGATACTCACGGTTTGCCCATTGAGCTTAAGGCACGTGCCAAAGCCGGAGTGGAAAACGCAGTTAACATGGATCCAGCCGAGCTGCGCGCCATTTGCCGGGAATTTGCATTGGGTTATGTTGATGACCAACGCAAACAATTCAAGCGTTTGGGAGTGCTGGGTGACTGGGACAATCCTTATCTTACGTTAAGTCCAGAATACGAGGCACGGCAGATTGAGATTTTCGGCGAAATGGCGATGAAGGGGTATATATACAAAGGTTTAAAACCCGTTCATTGGTGTCCCGAATGTGAAACTGCACTTGCAGAGGCCGAAATCGAGTATTCTGAGGATCCGTGCTATTCTGTATATGTAAAATTTCCGGTAATTGACGATAAGGGATTATTGGCAAAGCACGGCATTGATATTAAACGCACTTATTTTATTATTTGGACAACAACTACTTGGACCTTGCCTGCCAACACCGCGATTTGCTTAGGTCCCGAGTTCACTTATAACGTAATTGAGTGCGAGGGCGAATACTATATAATGGCCGATGCGCTTTATAAGCACGCCATGTCTGCAGCAGGAAAAAGCGATTGCAATGTGGCAGCTTCGTTCAAAGGACATGAGCTGGAATATATGAAAGCAAGACACCCGTTTCTTGACAGGGTCTCTCTTGTGGTGCTTGGTGATCATGTTACGCTGGAAAGTGGTACGGGATGTGTGCATACTGCACCCGGACATGGTGTTGAAGATTTTAACTTGTGCAAAGACTATCCTGAAATTGACGTTGTCGTACCGGTGGACAAACACGGCCGCATGACCGATGAGGCAGGGAGCATATGCGCCGGCATGTCTACCGATGATGCAAATAAAGCAATTGCAAAGCATATGGAGCAGACGGGCGCACTGTTTGCTGTTGACAAAATCGTGCACCAGTATCCCCACTGCTGGCGATGCAAAGAGCCTGTGCTGTTTCGGGCTACCGAACAGTGGTTCTGCTCTGTTGAAAGCTTTAAGGATCAGGCTGTTCAGGCGATACACAATGTAAAATGGGATCCCGCATGGGGTGAGGACAGAATTATTTCGATGGTGCGTGAGCGCAGCGACTGGTGCATTTCACGCCAGCGTCTTTGGGGTGTTCCTATTCCCGTTTTTTATTGTGAACAGTGCGACAAGCCGATAATAGACCGAGAATTTATTAATGCGGTATCAGCAATGTTCCGTCGTGAGGGATCGGACAGTTGGTACAAGCACAGTGCCGAGGAGATTTTGCCAAAGGGAGCTACTTGTCCTCATTGCGGTGGGCAGAGTTTTCGCAAGGAAAAAGATATTATGGACGTGTGGTTCGATTCCGGCTCGTCCCATGCCGCCGTGCTTGATACACGACCTGACCTAAAATGGCCGGCCGACCTTTATCTTGAGGGTGGAGATCAACATCGTGGTTGGTTCCAGTCGTCGCTGCTTACCGCAGTTGCCTGGCGGGGAGAGGCACCCTATAAGGCTGTGCTGACACACGGATGGACGGTAGACGGAGAGGGGCGTAAAATGTCCAAGTCTATCGGCAATGTTATTGTACCTGAGCAGGTTGTTAAGGAATACGGTGCAGATATACTGCGCTTGTGGGTCGCTTCAATTGATTACCGTGTCGATGTACGTCTTTCCAAGGGTATTTTAAAACAGCTTTCCGAGGCTTACCGTAAAATCCGAAATACGGCACGGTTTATTCTAAGTAATATAGGTGATTTTGACCCTGACAAAGATTCGGTGCACGAAGATTCGTTTGAGGAGATTGACCGCTGGGCAATGAT
Organism: Oscillospiraceae bacterium; assembly: GCA_028697255.1. Taxonomy (GTDB): domain Bacteria; phylum Bacillota; class Clostridia; order Oscillospirales; family Acutalibacteraceae; genus Avimonas. The sequence continues at coordinate 9,581 of JAQVFM010000033.1, read as the reverse complement.
GCGCCTTGATGAGCTTGCTGAACAGGTGCAAAATGCATACGAAGCTTATCAGTTCCATGAAGTATTTCATAAGATTCATAATTTCTGTGTTGTGGATTTATCAAATTTTTATCTTGATGTTTTAAAAGATCGGCTGTATGTTGAAAAGGCAGACAGCAAAACGCGCCGTGCCGCTCAAACTGTGATTTACAGGCTGCTTAACACTTTAACGCGCATGCTTGCGCCTGTGCTCAGCTTTACTTCATCGGAAATCTGGTCATTTATGCCGCACGGCAACGATGATGATGCCGAGTCGGTGCTGTTTAACGAAATCCCAAAGGCCGGGTTCTTTAAAAAAGATGAGAAGTTTATTAAAAAATGGGAACAAATACACGCACTGCGTGACGATGTAAAAAAGGCACTTGAAATTGCACGCGCTGACAAACTGATTGGCAGCTCACTCGATGCACAGGTGATTTTGCATTGTCGGGGCGAGATTCTCCAATTTGTAAACTCAATATCGGATATTTTGCCGGCTGTACTGATTGTTTCACAGGTGACTGTGCTTGACAGCGAGGACGGCGATTTTGCCGGTGAAGTAGAAGGTTTGCGAGTCACGGTCAAACATGCAAACGGGCATAAATGTGCACGCTGTTGGACGTACAGCAAATCGGTTGGTACATGTGCAAAACCCGATTTATGTTCCCGCTGCTGCGCTATTGTTGGTTGACAAAAACTTTAACGGCGTTCCGTAATGCGGCGCGCCGTTTTTTCGGGCAACCACAATTATAATTAGCCGCTACGGAGGTTTTGTATGGTTTTGTCACTAATGTTTTTATGTGCAGCATTGCTAACCGGCATTGATCAAATAACAAAATGGCTGGCACGGACATATCTTGCAGGCAGACAGCCTTTCGTACTGATCGACGGGGTGTTTGAACTGCGTTATATAGAGAACACCGGCGCGGCATTTGGTATTTTGAGCGGATACAAAATTCTTTTAATAATAATTACGACGATTGCGCTTATCGGTCTGATTATTATTTTTGCCAGGGGTGTACTTGGCAAATCCAAAATTGTTATTGTAAGCTGCACACTTATTCTTGCCGGCGGTATGGGAAACCTTATAGACCGCGTATTTCGGGATGGAGTAATTGATTTTTTTTACTTTAAGCTGATTGATTTTGCTATTTTTAATGTTGCCGACAGTTTTGTAGTTGTCGGTGCGTTATTAATGTTGTTTTATTTTTTGTTTAATCAAAAAGAATTAAATTTACATGCAAAAAATGCAAAAAAACAGTCAGAGATTTCGTCGCAGGTTAATGGGGAGAGTGATGCAGTCAATGGAGACAAGGACACTGATCCCTTTGCCGGAAATGACGGGAGAAAGACTTGACCGCTATGTAAGTGTGGAATTAGGGGTATCGCGTGCTCAGGTTCAAAACTGGCTGGAACGTGGACTGATTTGTGTCGGGGGGAAACCTCGCGCAAAGAACTACCGTATTACTGCGGGGGATTTGGTGCAGATAAGCATTCCCGAGCCGGTAAGCTTCGATCCAAAGCCCCAACCGATTGATCTCAATATTGTTTATCAGGACGACGATTTGCTTGTTGTCAACAAACCCAAGGGAATGGTGGTCCACCCTGCTGCGGGTAACCCTGACGGCACGCTTGTCAATGCTCTTTTGGCGTATTGCGGCGAAAACAACTTATCAACTATCTCAGGCATATTACGTCCGGGTATTGTCCACCGTATAGACAAGGATACAAGCGGATTGCTTATCGTCGCTAAAAACGACAAGGCGCACAAAAGCCTCGCTATGCAAATAAAGGCTCATAGCTTTACGAGAGAATATGAGGCAGTGGTTGCAGGCAGGCTGAAATGTGATCAAGGCGCGGTTGATGCGCCAATCGGGCGCCACCCTGTGCATCGCAAGAAGATGGCCGTTTTGCCAATTGATATGTTAAAGGCGGGCAAAGCAAGAAATGCCGTTACTCATTTTAAAGTTATCAATCGCTATCGCAAATATACACACATCAGTTTAAGGCTTGAAACAGGGCGCACACATCAAATAAGGGTTCATATGGCCAGTATCGGTCATCCGGTTGCAGGCGATCGGGTGTACGGATCAAACCGACAGCCTGCAATGCTGCAAGGACAGTGCCTGCACGCGAAATTTATTGGGTTTGAACACCCGACTACCGGAAGGAGGATAGAGCTTTCGACCGAGCTTCCCGACTATTTTACATCGTTTTTAAAAACACTCGGGCAGCCGGAATAAATGGTTTTGAAAGGTGAAATATTAATGTACAATAACGAGAATAATTTGTTTGAAGGAATTTTACTTTTGTCGGATTTAGACGGCACTCTTTTGGATTCAAAAAAAGATATTCCGCACCGCAACTTGGAAGCGATAAAATATTTTAAAGATAAAGGCGGACTTTTTACCATATCCACCGGGCGATGCCCGAGTTCGGCAAAAAATATTGCATTAAAGGCGGGTGTCAACTGCTCCGCAGTAACTCTCAACGGTGCTCTTGTATATGATTATGAAAAAGACGAAGCAGTAATCCGACATACTCTGCCCGATGGATATAAGCACTTAATAAAAAAAATATATGATGCTTTTCCTCAAATCGGTATTCAAGTTTATATTGAATCGAATATTTTTGTGCTAAGGTCAAATGATGTTATAGATAAATTTTTTATAATTGAAAAACAACCGTATATTAATATCAATTTTGAAAATCTTCCAAATAACTCAAACAAAATATTAATTGGCGGCAGTCACGAAATGCTATTAAAGGTTCGCGAATATGTTGAGCATTTGGATATGGCCGGTATGTATGGTATGTTTACAGACCCCACATATTATGAAATTTTGCCCGCAAACGTAAATAAGGGCAACAGCGCATTAAAGGTTGCAGAAGTTTATAAAGTAAAGCCCAATAACACTGTAGCAATCGGGGATTATTTTAATGACATAGATTTATTAAAAAGTGTTGGTTATCCAATTACCACGGATAATGCACCAAAGGAAATAAAAACATATGCTAACTTTATTGCGGGGCATTGCGACAACGGCGCAGTTGCAGATGCTATCGAGCATATTGAAAGGCTGGTAAGGCGCAAAGGATGCATGCCGAAAGTTTAAGATTTCTGCTGAAATTACTTGAAAAAGTTGATAATATATAATATTATGATATCTGAATATAATTTTTGAAACGGAGTATTAGTTGAATGAAAATTCTTGTAATCAATGCTGGCAGCTCATCACTAAAATATCAGCTTATTGATATGAACGGGGAAGTTGTTCTTGCTAAAGGTAACTGTGAGCGGATTGGAATTGACGGTAGGTTTACTCACAAAACCCACAGTGGGTATACTAAAAAAATAGATGTTGTTATGCATGACCATACAGCCGCCTTTTCACAGGTTACTAAGGCATTGTTATCGGGTGAGGGCAAGGTTATTGACAGCCTGACCGAAATTTCTGCCGTCGGACACCGCATTGTTCAGGGCGGCACAAAGTATGACCGGTCGGTATTGGTTACCCCGGAAGTAGTTAAGGACATAGATGAATATGCGGAGTTGGCACCACTTCATAACAAAGCACATGTTCAGGGCATAAATGCGGCTACTAAAGCATTTGGCAGTGATGTGCCCCAGGTTGTTGTTTTCGACACCGCATTCCATCAGACGATGCCTCCCAAAGCGTATATGTTTGGCATACCCTATGAGTATTACGAAAAATATGCAGTTCGCCGTTATGGGTTTCACGGCACATCGCATCGATATGTAAGCGGGCGTTGCTTTGAGCTATTAAATAAACCAAACGGAGAGGGCACACGTGTTGTTTCATGTCATTTAGGAAACGGGTCGTCAATTGCCGCACTTAAGGACGGCAAGGTTATTGATACAACAATGGGCTTGACTCCGCTTGATGGGTTCATAATGGGTACGAGATCAGGTGCGGTTGACCCATCGGTAATATCATTTATCATGAATAAAGAGGGCCTTAATCCAAAGGAAATGGACGAGATACTCAATAAAAAATCGGGCATGCTCGGAATTTCCGGCGTATCAAGTGACGACCGCGATATCGTCAATGCGATTGAGGACGGTAATGAGCGTGCCAAGCTTGCGTGGGATATGCGTACTTATGAAATAATCAAGTATATAGGTGGATACATCGCTGCACTGGGTGGAGTAGACGCTATTATTTTCACCGCCGGTATTGGTGAAAATCAACCCCTTTTGCGTAAAGAAATTTTAGAATCGCTTGGCTATCGAGGCGCTAAAATTGATAACGAGAAAAATATGGCGGTACGCGGAACCGAGGCTGAAATTACTACACCCGATTCGACCGTCAGGGCGTTTGTTATTCCTACTAATGAAGAACTGGTTATAGCGCGTGACACTATGGAAATTGTCAGCAAATTATAATCATAATTGTTAAAAAGCAAACAGCGGATGCAATTGCACCCGCTGTTTGCTTTTGAGTAAGAGACTACTCGTGTTCAAGAATTTCCTCACGGTCGCGAAAGAACAGAGAAATGCACCAGATACCTGCCAGAGCGACAATCGTATAAATCACGCGACTTACGGCGGCTCCCTGGCCACCGAAAGCCCATGCAACTATGTCAAACTGAAACAAGCCGATGCTACCCCAGTTGATGGCACCGATGACCACAAGGATCAACGCCAGTCTGTCCAGCATTACGCTTCACTCCTTTGTGTGCTGATTGGCATTTCGTGCAGAAACCGTTTAATGTTATATTCGTACAATAAAATAATTTGCAATATTGCGATTCCTGCGCTGATTTATTATGAACGCTTTTTCGGGAAATTATACAAAGATTTTTATGTTTAAAAAATCTTTTTAAAAAATTGCCACTTGCTGTTATTTTTTTAACGGTTATGATATAATATGAAATATTGTGGTGATACGATTAAATTGGTGGATAATTAAATCAAATCGGTGCGAAGCCCTTACTCGATAATTTAAAAAAATTAAAATATACAAAGTTTGCGGAAAGGTTAGAAAAAATGGACAGGCTTCTTATCCGGGGTGCAGTAATTATTGACCCCGTCAACGGAATTAACGAGCGTTTGGATATGCTGTGTGAAAACGGGCATATTGCAGCGCTTGCTCCGATGCTTCAAGCCGAAGATGCCAAAATTTTTGATGCAAGCGGTTTAGTATGTGCACCCGGACTTGTGGATATGCATGTCCACCTGCGCGACCCCGGTCAAACCTATAAGGAAGACATTTTTTCGGGGTGCCGCGCTGCCGCTGCCGGCGGTGTTACATCGCTTGCCTGTATGCCAAATACTCAGCCTGTTTGTGATACACCCGAAGTCATAAGCTATATAAATAAGCGGGCTGCCAAAGCCTATGCCCGCGTCTATCCGGTCGGTGCCGTTACCAAGTCGCTTGGCGGCAAGCAGATTACCGATATTGCCGCTTTAAAAAATGCGGGAGCAGTCGCTTTGTCGGACGACGGATATCCTGTTGCATCTTCCGATATTATGGCACAAGCGCTGCGCCTTGCTTCACAGGTTGGCATTAAAGTTTTGGCACATTGCGAGGATACAGAGCTTGTAAAGGGCGGCATAATAAATAAGGGAAAAGTGTCGCAAAGTCTTGGGCTGCCGGGGATTGATCGTGCCGCCGAGGACAAGGCAACGGCACGAGATATAGCGATTGCAGAGTCAACCGGTATGCCTGTACACATATGCCATGTCAGTACACGCCGCAGTGTTGCCCTGATACGCGAGGCAAGGCAAAGGGGAGTGCAGGTAACCGGCGAAACCGCACCGCATTATTTCACTCTTACAGATGAGCAGCTGAAAAGCCTTGACGCAGATTTTCGAATGAACCCGCCGCTTCGAACACAGGATGATGTAAATGCGGTGATAGAGGGACTGTGCGACGGAACATTGTCTGCCATTGCAACCGATCATGCACCACATTCACTCGAAGATAAAAAAGACTTCTTTAGCGCACCTAACGGTGTCATAGGCTTGGAAACTTCACTTGCCGCAGGGATAACCGCTTTAGTTGATACGGGATATATTGCGCTTGAACGTTTGATTATGCTGATGTCAGCTCAGCCTGCACGCATTCTGGGAATACCGGCTGGCACACTGGCGGTTGGTGCGCCGGCTGATGCAGTGATATTTGACCAAAATGAAACTTGGAAAGTATCACTCGATGAACTGCATGGAAAATCGCGCAATACGCCGTTTAAAGGCATGGTTTTTAAAGGTCGCGTAAAGGCAACTGTTTTAGGCGGCCGTCTTATATATAACAACGGACGTTTTGAATAATTGTCGAAAGGGATTATGATATGGCACTTGACAGATTAATTAACGCAGTTAAGCGTACCGGCAACCCGACTATTGTCGGGTTGGATCCAAAGCTGCAGTATATACCGGAATTTATTGTGAACGAGGCTTTTTCTAATCATGGCGAAACACTTGAGGGTGCTGCAGCCGCACTCCTTGAGTTTAACTGTAGACTTATCGATGCATTGTATGACATTGTTCCGGCGGTAAAGCCGCAGGCAGCATATTACGAGATGTATGGATGGCCGGGCATGCGAGCACTTGTGAAGACAATTGCTTATGCAAAGGAAAAGGGAATGTTTGTTGTCACTGACGGCAAGAGAAACGATATCGGCAGCACAATGGAGGCATATGCCTGTGCCCATCTTGGAAAGATAAAAGTCGGCAACAAAGAATATTTTCCGTTTGGCGGCGATGCCCTGACAGTAAATGGGTATCTTGGCACCGATGGTATTATTCCGCTGCTTGAAGTGTGCCGTGAATTTGACACCGGAATTTTTGTTCTCGTAAAAACGTCCAACCCATCATCGGGTGATTTGCAGGATAGAATTGTGGACGGACAGCCTGTTTATCGTCTTATGGGCGATTTGTGCGAGCAATGGGGTAAGAGGCTGCCGGGCAAATCGGGGTATTCCGGCGTGGGTGCGGTGGTTGGCGCAACCTGGCCGCAGCAGCTTACAGAGCTTCGTGCTGCACTGCCAAACACATTCTTTCTTGTACCGGGCTATGGCGCGCAGGGCGGTAAAGCTAAAGATATTGCGGGGGCTTTTGACAAAAACGGTATCGGATGCGTGGTCAATTCGTCCCGCGGTATAATGTGTGCATGGCAAGCGCAAGGATGTGCTCCGCAGGATTTTGCGAATGCGGCACGCCGCGAGGCACTGCGTATGAAAGCAGACATAGTCGCAGCTATAAAATAATCGGAGGGCAGACATGCGTTATACTCAGGAAACAGCTAAAATTATGTCCAAATGTGAAATTGCGCCCGGGGTATTTGATATCACGGTTTTATCACCCGTAATTGCCAAATCTGCCCGTGCAGGTCAGTTTGTCAATGTGCTTTGCAATGGGCTTACTTTGCGACGCCCAATTTCATTGTGTGGCTTTAACCGTGAGCAGGGCACCCTCAGGCTTGTGTTTGAAGTGCGCGGGAAGGGAACAGATTGGCTGTCCGGGCTTAAAACCGGGGACCGTCTTGATATAATAGGGCCGCTCGGGCACGGCTTTACACTTTATGATAAAAATAAAAAGGCAGTAATAGTAGGCGGCGGTATCGGACTGCCCCCGCTTGTCGTATTGGCAAATCATTATGGTGAAAATGCCACAGTGATTTCAGGATTTCGAACATCGTCGGCTGCTATATTGCAGTCGGATTTAGCAAATACAGGTGCTACCACAATTTTGTGTACCGATGACGGCTCTGCGGGCTTTCACGGTTTTACGACGCAGGCACTTGATGATTATCTTATAAACAACGCTTGCGATGTAATTTACACCTGCGGTCCCAAAATAATGATGCGCGGCATAGCACGGCTTGCACAAGAGAATGGGATTGTGTGCCAGGTTTCGCTTGAGGAGCGAATGGGCTGCGGTGTCGGCGCGTGCCTGTGTTGTGTCTGCGCAACAAAAGACAGTAAGGGCAAACACTTTAAACGAGTGTGTGTTAATGGACCGGTGTTTATGGCAACGGAGGTGGAGTGGAATGACTGATATGAGCGTTAAGCTGTGCGGAGTCAAGCTTAAAAATCCGGTTATCGCCGCATCGGGCACCTATGGTTATGGGTTGGAATACAGCGAGTTTTATCCGCTGTCGCGCCTTGGAGGCATATCATGTAAAGGTACAACGCTTCACAAAAGAGAAGGCAACCCTCCGCCTCGTATTGCGGAAACTCCGTCGGGTATTATAAACAGTGTTGGGCTTCAAAATCCGGGAGTTGATGAGTTTTTAAATGTATATCTCAAAAAGCTTAAAATACAGGACATTGTCGTCATTGCAAATATTGCGGGAAATACAGTTGAGGAATATTGTGCTATGGCCGAACGGCTGCAAGAATCCCAAGTGGATATTATCGAGCTTAATATTTCCTGTCCCAATGTAAAGCTTGGCGGTGTAAACTTCGGAACGTCTTGCGACAGCGTTGCCCAGGTGACGACCGAGGTTAAAAACCGCACAAAAAAGCCTGTTATGGTGAAGCTGACACCAAACGTTACAAGCATAGGCGATATAGCAGCAGCCGCCGCTGATGCAGGTGCCGATGCACTGTCACTTATTAACACGCTGACCGGTATGCGTATTGATATTCGAACACGCCGTCCGATTCTGCGCAACAACACGGGGGGATTATCCGGTCCGGCTGTGTTCCCGATTGCCGTCCGCATGGTGAGTGAGGTTGCAAAGCGGGTATCTATTCCCATCGTGGGTATCGGGGGTATAGCATCATGGGAGGATGCGGCCGAAATGATGATTGCCGGCGCCAATGCCATACAGGTGGGCACCGCCAATTTCCATGATCCCTTTGCTTGTGTTAAAATAATTGACGGACTAAAAAACTTTGCAGATTCGTTGGGACTAAAAAGTATAACCGAGCTGACAGGCACTTTAAAGGAATGGTAGTTACGGGAAAGGAATATAATCTATGAAAATCCTTGCGGTTGATTTGGGCAGAGTTCGCACCGGAATTGCTATATCTGACGATACCGGGTTAATAGCAACACCCATTGGTACAATCACCCAGCGGGATACCGAAACGCTGATAGATCAAGTCGCAAGCATCGCAAAGAAAAAAAGTGCGGAGGAAATTGTTGTTGGACACCCGCGCAATATGGACGGTACGCGCGGTGACAGTGCAAGATTTTCGGAAGAGTTTGCAAAGGCTCTTGGCGAAAAAACCGGACTGCCGGTTCGGCTGTGGGACGAGCGCATGACAACAATGTCTGCAATAGGAATTTTGAACAAAACAAATACGCGTGGAAAAAAACGCAAAGCGGTTGTCGATACGGTTGCCGCCACAGTCATATTGCAGGATTATCTTGATTCATTAAAAAACAGTTAAAAAATAGGCGTGATGTCCTCATCACGCCGTTAATTTAAGGTCACTTCTAAAAACCCGTTTTGAACGGATTCCGAGCTAAATTTTTGTCGGACAAGGAAAGCCGACGAAGCAAGGCTTTCAGCCTTATGAGGAGGTTTGACGCCGTCCAGCGGAAATGGTGCCGAAAGACGCAGGAAGGGGTTTTTAGAGGTGACCTT
>JAQVFM010000004.1 GCA_028697255.1 Oscillospiraceae bacterium | reverse complement strand
TGTACCGAGATATAAATATCTGCGCCGAAATTGTTGGCCGTATCCGTTCGTTTTTTCAGCGTATAATCCGTTTGACCTGTGGGATCATCACAACGGATAATTTCATATCCCTCATATTCTTTTAGTCCCTCTATTACACGGTCAACCACCCGGTCATTAAGCCACCATTCGCGCGTCTCGTTTTTATCATAACGCTTATCGCACCGTCTGCCGGGTGTGTTTATGTAATGCCCTGCGTTGATAGCAACTTTAAATGCCATAGCTATTCCCCCTATTTAGATATAGTATTTTCCATGTCGGCCTTTTTTTCGACCGCTACTTTTAGTTTACTAACAATCTTAGTTAAAAATGACGGAAACGGAACTCCGATTATCGCAAGATTTTCAAGTATGCTTATAAGCTCGTTAATTATCAGCCATATAACTATTAGCAGACCAACGAAAAACACCGCACTATACTTAATTCCCGATTTTGCTAATGCCTCGTAAAGCAACCAATCGACAATGCCTCCGACGCAAACAACAAGCAGATAGCACAGCTTTTTGACAATACCGATAAGGCCAATGCTTGAATCAAGTGACTTTGTAACCCACGCCTTAACCATGCCGGTGCAATAATCCAAAATCATAACGGATATAAGCACCGCAAGCGGGATAAGCATCACTTCTAAATAAGCAAAAAGCCCGGCTGCCAGGGCAGTTAACGCACCTTTAAAGTACATTTCTTTCATGTTGTCTCCCCCATTCTTTTAATGCAATCCCATTTTCCTTTACGCTGTTATTCAAATTTGCGATTTGTGTTCCATCTATTCCACTCGTCGATAAATTTATCATAATCAAATCGGCGTTCGCTATCATATTTACGGCTGTAGTAGTCAAGGAAATCAAAATAATCATTCATACCGTCCCTGTGTCGCCCATATGCAATCTTGTCCTGATCCATGAGCAAGCCTAACTGATCTTGCATGTCGGCGCCCTCATCCTTGTATCGTCCGTATGCTGCGTCATACAATTTCGGAATAACATTGTTAAGCTGCGACAAATGCGCCTGATATGCCTGCTGTGCAGCCGTGGTTGCGTACGAGCTGCCATATCCGCCGGTAAGGGCAGCGGCTTGCCCTTGCGTGTCGCGCATAGCGAGATTGCCGGACTTAATGTATTGGTCTTTATACTGCTGATACAGCGGATCGGCGTTAAAATCAAAGCTGAATTTCGGACGGTTGACATATCTGTTATAAAGCTCGTCAATCTGCGCCGAATAGTCACTTTGATAATCATAAGGTGCACTTGCCTCCCAATCTGCAAGCTGGCGAGCCACTTTTTTAACCGTGTCCGATTGCGTATATTCAGGTTCATGTTTTGCTTTTTTCGCTGGTGCGGGCGTCTTTGGCTGTGGCGCATTTGTACCATAGCCGGGAATTTTCAGTGTTTGCCCTGTGATGATAAGATTGGGGTTTTTAATATTGTTCAGCCTTGCAAGCTCGTCAACCGTGGTGCCGTATTTGCGGGACAAATCCCATAACGTGTCGCCCTTTTTGACCTTATATGTTGCCATTGTCGTCATCCTCCTTGATCGAGCGGTTATATGTATTTCTTTCGTTATCGGCTATTTTTTGCAGTGCAGCAATTAAGCTATGCGCTGTTAGCTCTATTACCAAGCATGTGACAGATACCGGCAACTTTGCATCATTAACTGCGTTAATAATGCCGTGTTTCAGCCTTTTTATTTCCTCGTCCATAATTAAGTTTACAGATTTTTTCATAATCTTCCCCCCGCTTTAACCCAATTTTAATTTCAATCCGACAATCCTTTTTATGATAAATTGGTCCTCCAATGGAGATGCCGAATAAGCCCCATTAGCAACCTGCACCCCTCTGTTATAATCAAACTCAAAATAAGTCGAATAAATGCGTATCCGTGCTTCGTAGATTGCATGTGACGTACTTGTGGACGGTCCATTAGCAAGGTTAATGGTTTTAAGATAAAAATATCTGTGGTCGCTATAATTTTCGACAATTTGCGTCTCCAACGCCGCACCACCTATCGAATATGTGACGAGAAAATGCGAAAAATTATCGGTCAGATGTGATGAAGGAATTATGCCTGACGTAACGCCTGTTTCATTCCACGGATAAATTTCCCGTGCTGTCATTAACTCCCACCCGTCAATCGTAACCCCCCTCAACCCGCCTTTTAATTCAACGCCATAATCCGATTCGATAGTTATGGGACCGATATCATGTGGCTGATATCCGTCTCTTACTTTTACTGTTTGATAAATTGACGCATAATCCAAATCCTGCCCCATGCCGCCGCCGTTTTTGCTTTCATAATCCATAAATCTAAGCTCGTTAACCACTGTATATGTCGGAATATACATTCCGTCATCGGTATAACGAGTATTCAAGCCCGCCGCCAGAACACCGGCACGCCCAGATATATAAAAATCCTCGTATAAAAAGCCCTGCGAATTTAAATTTCCCATTCCGGTCAAGGTGCCGTCCTCGTTTGAATACAGCTTATAAAATCCCAGACAAAAATCTCCGCTTTGCATATCTATCCATGTAAAGTTATTTCTCGATTTCAACAACCCTGTTGTAATATCGTCCGCTGCAATCGACCCCGTCTTAATTTTTGCACCGTCAATAACCGTCTGTCCACCCTCGGTATCTATCAGGCTGCTAAATACCGTATTGCCTAAAATGTCAACCCTGTTGCCTTGAATTTTAATTCCCTCAGTCGATAAGTTAATTTGATTAATCAAGTCGTTTTTGCTAACCTTTAGCGTGATGTCATTAGCGTTTTGCAAAATACTGCTTTCCACTATTTCAAAATGCTGTTCAATATCCTCGGGCGCGGGCGACCAATCACTCGAGACATTGCCTTTCTCAAGCTTAATCCACTCTATACTGCTTTCTTCGCTCACCGAGCTCGGCATTGGATATACATATAAGTGTGTGTTATTAGAAGAACCGACAACCCAATCAAAGGTTTTTACAAACACGCCGTTTGAGTTCAGATCCGAAGAATTAAGGCTGATAATATTGACCGAACCGCCTGAATTATAAAGTCCGAAATGTGTTTTTCCGCTCCCCAGCATACCTTTTATTGATACTGTAACCTGCGTGCCTTGCGGTATATTTTCCGTCAATTCATATGTTTTTATAGGGTAATGGCTGTTTTCAACCGGCACCCCCGAAAGCTTTAGCAGGTTTTTCCCGCCGACTTTTACATTGTCATATAACGGCGACCAACAATAATCGGCGGCATTATTGCTTTCGGTTGCGGTTGTTTTGTTATATGCAAGTCCCAAAAATCGCTTGCCGGCGGGATCGTCACTGATACCATTTCCTTGTGCATCGTCGGCATATTTTATCCAGGTGTAATTCGGGTTGCCATCCGCTCCCTTTGGCCCTTCAACACCTTGCTCGCCTTTTATCTTACTCCAAGTATAATCGCCATAATTCGTACTTTCGGTCGGTGTAGTTTTGTTATAAGCTAAGCCGATATACTCTTTTCCTGTCGGGCTGTCACTCATTCCACTGGTCGGACTATCGGCATATTTGACCCATGTATAAAGACTTTGGCCATCTGCACCTTTCGGTCCCTCTATTCCCTGCGGTCCTTGCTCTCCCTTCTCGCCCTTGTCTCCCTTCTCACCCTTTACTTTGTTCCACGTATAGTCCAAAACATTATTTGAATCTTCCGAATTAAAATCGACATAAGTACCTATCCACTCACCTACCGCTTCACCGTTATTAGCGGTAAAGGTACTCCCGCCATCATTGGAATATTTGATATGCAAATAGCTTGTTCTACCATCCGGTCCTTGCTCGCCCTTTATGCCCTGATCGCCCTTGATTTTTGTCCACTTATAATCTGCCGGATTGTCGGACGGTGTTTGATTAGAATTTCCGTATGCAATTCCGATATAAAGCTTGTCGGTCGGGTTGTCGTCCATATTTGCTCCGGCAGGGTCGTCGGAATATTTAATCCATGTATAAATCGGAACATTATTGATATGCTCAGTTATCTGAATTTTAAAAGAATCAACATCCTGTGCTAAGACGCTGTATTTTGTATAAAGCGTTGCACCGCCTTGGTTTTGTTCATATTCCGTGTCAGACATCAAAACGCCGAGTTTTCCGTTTGCAAGCTCAACAGAGGTTTGCAGGCTTGCAATATCCGAATCCATTTCATTAAAAAGAATACTCAGCTTTTCGCCGCCCTCACCATTTTCGACAAATATCTTTGCCGCGCTGATATTTGCATCCGAGGCAACCATCGAGTCACGAATAATAGCACCCTTGATACCATCCTCATGCAGTCCGGCCGCGTCAAACATTAGATTGCCGTCAGCGTCCCATACATACAGGTTGTAATCTCCAAGCTCATCCTTGCCAAGCTGTACCCGCACACGGCTTGAATCCTTTATCTGTATGGTATTGTCGGCAATCTGCAGCCTTCCGTCAGAGGAAGCAATCTCAACCTCGCCTGTGTTGATTGATTCAATCATTGCGCTTTTTATTGTCGCGTTTGCAATCGATGTATTTACAGAATTAATTACCAGCGATTGAAGTGAACCACTGCCGATATTGCCGGCCATAATATTACCAATATTTGCAACATCGGCACGCAGGCTTGCAATATATCCGTCCTCAGCCTGCAACTGCTCTATCGTCGCATATTTCGCCGCAATCTGGTTTGCATTGATATAATCAGCCGTCAATTGTTCTATTGTAGCAAACGTGAAATGAGCTGTGTCAGCCAGCATGTAACGCGAATATAGCTTGTCGTCACTTATTGAGCCCGGCTTTATCATTTTGTTGTCTATCGAATTAGTAAGATTATTCAAATCATCAAGCGTGAGATTGTTCAGAGTAAATTGTAGCTGCTCGGTAAGCAAAAACAGGTAGTTTTGCAGCTTTTTCACTTGCTGCTTGTTTGTAAAATCTATATCGCTAAAATTTAAAGGTGTGATATTAAGGCTTGCCATTACAGTTCACTTCCCTGCTCAATCACTTTTGAGATGGAAAATATTTTAGAGTCTCCCTTGCCTGCAAACCTAATATTAAAACGGTCACATCTGTGCGGAATTATTGGCAGTGTAAACGATTGCTTTTTTGGCGTGCATGTCATAAAAACCTGCTGCCATTCACAGTCCGAATCATATCGCAAAGCAATAGATACTTGTGAATTGCTGCTCAGCTCCATTCGCAGTATGATTTTTGACACATATTTGTTGTCGGGCATGCTTTGCGCCAAATCTCCCGTTTCGGCAAACCATTCAAAAACAGTTTCATTGTTGCCTTTAACCGTATACAGCTTGTTATCGGCAGCATTTACAAAATACAAGTTATCGCCGGTATTTGCAAAATCCATCGCATGGGTATTATCCTCTCTGTGCCACATTCTCCGCATCTCGTCATACACAAACATGTGCCAGTTACCAAGCTCATCTTTCATCGAGACATAATATTTATCGCCAAAAGCTGCTGCCACAGCATCACAGTATTTTTCATATCCCAACGCATCGGACACATTTGCGGGCATACTGCCATCAAACGCGACAATACCGTTTTGACTTTTGTAATACAGTGTTTCGTTAACTATTGCCAGTGATTTTTCGCTGCCCTTTTGCACACCGCGCAAGGCGCTGCTTGTTATCTGAAAATTTGACGGTTTGTTACCGAATATTTTATGAACACAATGCTCTTTAAAGAAAAATACATATCCCATATAAGTGGCAGCGCCTGTAAAATCACCGTCACTACCAATTGTTGCAGAATAACTATCGGTTGAAATGCCCTCAAAGCAATTCCAGTTAAACGGATCCCCCAATTTACAGGCATATATTTCGTGATTGGCGGACGAACAACCCCAAAGCCTGTTGTCACATTCCGTGATAAAATCCATGTCCGGCACAGAGCGCCTAACAATCAAGCCGCCATTTTGTGAAGAAGCTTTTTCAATAAGACCGACAACGACAATATAATTTTCTGCCACATCGACTAATACAAAAGTATTGTTAAAATATTCGTTCGTGCTGCCCGAAATATCAACGCTGTCTCCCCGACTAAAACCCACCCCAATGCCGTTTGCCTCAATCTTGACATAAGAGGATGCAATCGGGATCCACATCTTAGAGGATGCCGACCATTTTTTAAACGTGTTTGGCACTGTCGATAAATCTAACCATATGTCGCTGTCCTCCGGCTCGGCGGGTGCGGTATCAGAAACAATATATTCGTCTGCAAATTCGGTTACGGTTTTTGTTTCGGGATCCCAATTTACCAATGTATAAGAGATGTTCGCTTGTTCTGCTTGCCAAGTCTTTTCTAAATCGCCGAACAAGTGCGTTACGGTGTTGTAAAATTTTTTGTCCGGCCAAATTAGCACAAGCGCCCCCATTGATACAAACGTTTTTGGCGAGTCTTGCACCGTGCCGCGCAGCATCGTTTCACCATTCACGCCGTCATTGCCATAAAAGCTAACGCCGTCCACCCAATATAGGCACTCTTTATAAAATATACCGTTTGGCTTTGTAATAGCGTCGCCGATACCCCGCTTGCAACGCGGCGACAACACAGGATATCGTGAGGATGACATATTATGCATGTAATAAAACTCATTTTCTTTTATAACCTCGTTATGGTTATATCCGCGAAATTCTTGTATCATATCCCGTGATGTTTGAATTTCTTGCAAAAACGGCAAGCGCATAATATTCCCTCGTTTCCGTTATGCCTGTTTAAAAATTCATTACAACCTAATACTGTTATTTTGCAACGGCGGGTGCCGGCGGTTATAATGCGCCGCAAAATTCTCAAACGCATTGTTAAACATTGAAATGCTGTTGTTATACCGTGCGTATTCAGCATTGTGAAAATCAATCATAGAAAACATATAATATAGATATAAATCGCTGTAGGGCTCCGGTACAAGCAGTACTGTACTGCTATCGGTTTCTTCGGTGTATCCGTCAAATTCAACTGCATCTGCGCCCTCATGGGCTTTTATTATTTCATTAAAAATCATGCCGTCAAGAGAACTCAGCCACCGTATCTTTTCGCTATGTATATATTGGTTTGGCTTTGCCGCATCACAGCGGCTTATCGCCTGTGTTATAGTCATATGCTGCACACCCTTTGTGGTGGGGGCACAGTCCTCCTGTGCCCCGCCAATAATAATTACCTGACGCTTTTTAAATACTCGTCGGCCATTTTCTCAGAATACCGTGCAGCGTATTCGTCCTGCTTTAACGAGCTGTCAAGCACCTCTTTGACATATCTCGGAACTTTAACCGTAACGCCGCGTTTTATTTGAAACGATTTTCCGTTAACCGCTACAAATACATCGTCCCTATACTTGCCGTTGTCCTTGAATAACCGAACCTCGACTAACTCCTGCATTCGCTTTTCATTTTCCAGCACACTCTGCGGCACCGTGTTTTGCGGCGCATTATTGCTTTGTTTGCCTACAAGCTTTTTAAGCTCGGCAATTTGCGCCTGCAAAATTTCTATATCAGGGGCGCTTTTGCTGTCTGACATTTAACAAACCTCCTTGCAAGTTTTATAATTAATCAATTGTGGAATGCACGGGCAACCACAGGTCGCCCGAAAAGCAGTGTGTTTCGCAATCGGTTAAGGTTGGGAACGCCGTCCTCGGCGTTGTGCGTCAGCGTGACGAACAATCTTGTAGAGCGATGCCCCCATCGCGCGTATTCCATATGGTAGGAAATGCCGTACACTGCGTTGTTGTGATGATCTTAGTTTGACCCGGACTGAAACGATGACGCGGATTCAATGCGCACCATATAACCCTCAACCAGCCTTTCGGCAGTTTTAGTCGCTTTCCAACCGGCAGATGCGCGCTGGTTGAGCGGGTCGGCAGTGCCGGAGGATCCAAGCTGCTTAATGATATGCTCCAACCCACCCCCGCTTATTTCCGTAATGCCGTATGCGTTGGCACCGAGAATAAGTGTCGAGTAAACGTCTATGCCATCGGCACCGGCACCGCCAAATATTTTTGCCTCTGTGGTTTCAATAAAACGGCAGTTTGCGATTTTGCCTATTTCGCCGTTATATAGATTTTCAGGTCTTGCGTATTTGTGCGCTTCTATCCATTCATCGGACCGCATCAAGTCATATGCAACGTCGGGGTGGATAATTGCAACATACGAACCCTCAATCGGCTTTGCAAGCTGAGTTTTTAAAAAGCGAACAGCTTTATAAACGCAATCGACGGTGAACTTTGCATCTGCCGTTATAGACGAACGAGCTGTAACCGGTGTAACGGTATCGCCCGTAATAATTGGCGCATACTGCACATTTGTGCCGCCGTTTAACACTTCGCGCGTGATTGTGTCAAGGGTGCGCCCTGCCTGATCGCCCAAAAGCTCGGTTGCCTGCACCATGTTGTTATCAATAGCGCTCAACAGCAGCATATCAGGCAACTGAATCCATCCGCCGTACTGCTCTACTGTTGCCGTAATGATTGATACATTAAGTGCCTGACCGTCAGGGGTAACACCCTCCTCAAGAGCGGTTGTCATTTTGGGCAGTGGTGAATATTTGCGAAACTCTATAGTTTTTCCGCCATTTTTGGGTATAGGGTGTTTTTGCCCAAACTGGTCATGCACAAGATTTGTTAACGCATTGTCGATAAGATAGTCGGAATAAAAGGTTTTCATTTCCGGCGACAGGTCGTTGCCGGGTGTATTGCTTGATGTCACATTCGATGCCGTATCAAACAATGTCAAATCAAGCTTAAATAAATTTTTGTTAAGCATATAAAATTCCCCTTTCATGTTTTTTGGGGAACAATTAAAATTTAATATGCTCCCCAAACTGCACACGGCGCGCTATTTCGCGCCTGTCGGCAGCCGTAAGTTTGGATACATCATTTTTTACAACCACACCCGTTTGGGATGAAAGCCCGTTTTCTGTCGGCCGATTAGCTCGCGCTTTGATGCTATTAACCGTCTGCTGCTGTATTTTTTGGGCAGTATACTGCATAGCGCCTCCCAAAATATCGTCCATGTGCACAGCTTGATACGCCGCCTTTACATCTACACCGCTTTTAAGCAGCTTTAAAAAAGATGGGTTTTGAATCTCATCGTTCAAATCAAATGATGGATATATCTGCTTTACCTGCTCACTTTGATGTATCCAATCAGCGTATATCCTGTCGGCATTTTGTCTGCGCTGAAATTCCTCATGTGCCCGTTTAAGCTCGGTGTTTTCCCGCTCCATCTTTTTAAATTTTTTAAGCTGTTCTACGGTTAACCCCTTTTGCGCCGCCTCGTCCTCATAATACGAATCGTCATCCTGTATGGCCTTTGACAGCTTGTCAATGTCATCGGTCGGCACACCGTATTTTGATGACAAAATTTCAATTACCGGACTTAATCTTTCAAGCTGAGCTTCCAAATTTTTTGTTTCCTTAAACCTCTTGTCAATAATTCCCTGCACGCGTTCAGTGAACAAATCCTTGTAATCACTGTTAATCAGCTTTTCAAACTCGGCTTTCTTTGCGTTTAAGTCACTGTTAACGGCTGTGGTCGATATGTTACCGGCGGCGTCCCGGTTTTGTCCATTGTCCGAAGCAGTATCTTTGGCAGCTGCATTGTCGGCGTTTGTTTCGCCGTCGTCATGCTTGCCGTATTTCACTTGCGACAATGGTATACCCGCCCGTTTGCCCTTCCCGGCGGCAGAAGGAAAATTTTTGTCATCGCCCGTCTGTGCTGCATCATCACTTTTTGCTGCCCCTGCGTCTGCCCTGCCTGCAACCAAGCTTTGCACCGTGCTGTCAAACAAGCGCAAATTTAATGCGAATAGCAGCCCTGTTTTAGTTTTCATTGTAGGATTTCTCCTTTTTTAAAATTCATGGTCTTTCCCAAGAGTCAGACTTTGTTGTCAAACTAAACTTACCATAAACTAACAGCAGTTTCCCCCTACTTTTATCGGATTTGCAATTGATTTAACGCAACAGCTCAACATGTTCGGGATATTTTGCAGCAAGCAATTCAAATCCAAGAAAAATCGTGTTTATAATAGTTTGCAGCCGCTCACAAAACAATTTTTTTGTGTCCGCGACAACATGAACATTGCCGGAATCGTGACGCATATTTAAATATCGCAAATTTCCGTTTTCGTGCTCATCCTTTAGTGCTTGCAAAAGTGTAAAGGACAGCATAGAAACTGCCGAGCATACAATATCAAGTCCCGGATTATACCCCGCGTGGCCTTCAATTGTTATTTTGTGCCTGTTGCCTTTTTTGTTAAATTTTACAGTTACCACAATTACATTCCCCCTTATGCTCGGATCATTCCGGTTTTGCGATGTTGAGGGCGCGCTCTCGTGCCTTTGCCGCGGTGGTTGTACCACCCGCATTTTTGAACGCTGTACCCGGCACATTTGCTTTAATTTTTGCGGGTACTTCTGTTTCGGGCGCTGTCGCCGGCGCAATTCGTGTGCCTTGCGTTGCGTCTATTATTTGTGCCATGTGCTGCATTTGCATCTGCATATCGTTTACCCTTTGCAGCAGTGTTTTGTTTTGAGATATTTTTTGTATAATTGATTGCTTACCCTCAAAATCCATCATTTCAACTGCAATAAGTGCCTGGTCCGACAGACTGGGATCAAAAAATCCGGCTGCATACATTTCCTTTGCAAGCTCATTTTGCGCAATTTTATTAAACGGGCTGGATTTTTGAGATATAATTTGTATATCAAATACCGGTCTTCGTTCACCCAAATCAACACCGTATGCACTGCCCTGCGGCTGCGGCTTAATTGCGGCATTGCTAAATGTTACATATCGCTGCTCTCCTGCCCCGCTTATGCGAAAACAGCGCGGTTCGTCATAAAACTGCCGGATTAACTCCAAGCACAGATAATTAACCTTACGAAAAGCCCGATAGCTGTTTTTTATCATATCGCGCGATAGCTTGCTTCCTGCCTCCTGCAAAGCCGCAATAGCCGATGCAGCGGTAACGCCGCCTGATGTGCCGCCCTGTGAAAAATCGCGGTTTCCCGACGTTTCTTTAAGCTCGTCAATCTTTTGCTGCAGTATCTGAACATATAGAGGATTCAGCGGCTGAACTTGAATTTCGCGTATGCTGTCATCGCCTAAAGACGAGCCTGAAACATGAACAAAGTCTTTGCTCCAATCGGCAAATTCCTCCTCGTTTACACTGCCTGTATTCTTAATAAAAAACCGTTTTTTTGTTGCCATCAACGCGTTTTTTATAATTGATTGATTAAGCTTGTCAATATACATCTGCGTATCTTTCATAACATCGATATACCCAAACCCGCACGGTGTGCCTTCTTCAACAAACATTGTGTCAAAAACAAACGGATACATTCCATGATCATAAAAGCCTCGCTTTGCATATACAGCATCATTCTCCGACGCATACAGCACCTCGTTATTGACAAACTTGCAATAATGCAAGACTTCGCCGCACTCGGTAAATACCTTATAATACCAATCCACCACAGCAGACTTTTGCGAAGTGTCCACCGTATCGTCATATATGTACTTTGCAACATCCACCGTGGCAGATTTAAGCTTTCCCTTTAGCTTAGAATAGCTTTGCGTTAGTATATCGTTGTCCACAAGCTCGACAGTGAACAGGTTTTTGCTTTTTTGAATGTCTTTTATACCCGGCTCCCAAAAAATATTGAGAATATCAATCTGCTTAATGTCAATGTCTCCAAGCCCGTTTTCAAGCATCGGATTCCAAAACACTCCGTAAACGCCTGTCCCGGTTTTCAGCTTGTACCACCATGTGTCCGAATAGGTTTGTTCAAACTCGTTGTGTTCAAGTATGACCGGCAAAATTTGACTAAGCTGTTTTGCTGCCTCTTTGTCTCCTTGCTCGCGTGGCAGCACATTCGGCTCGGGAAAATTGTCCATAGCATCGGCATGCTTGTTTGCAATCGAGTTAAAAAGCCACGCGCTTGCAGGCTCGGGGTCGGTCGGTTTATCATTGCTTGGTCGTATCTGCTCCCAATGACGCATTTTGTACCATTGCTCATTTTCAATAATACGATTTTCTAAATTTGCTTTGCCCTGCTTATATTTTTGCAGTATCTGCGTTGCCTGTGCAATCTGTTCTTTACCGATTTTTTCGCCCTGCGGCTTATGTTTTTGCGGCGCCCCCACAATGTCAAGAATTTTATTTATCATTGCCATTTGCTTCTCCTTTTAAATCACATACGATAAAATGTGTATTTGTCAGGCTTTGTCTTGTCCGCAAACAAATTAAGAGGGTCATTTTGCAAATTGGTTGCAATCGTGTGTTTGCGCGGACTAATCGGGTTTTCCATCAGCACGTATCGACACTCGTCATATGCGTGGTCCTCCTGTGTGGTGTCTATATCTTCAACATTTTTTTGGTCATAGACAAGCGATGGTATCGTGCGTATAAAGTGCTTGCAGGTTTTAAACACATAAAACATCGGTATGCCGTCCTCGTCAAAACTCAGCCTGTAATGATACTGCATTTTGCCGGCAATACGCGTATTATCACCGGCTGTCCAGCAAACAAAATTAGGAGGCCTCTCCATCATAATTGCAACGGATTCGCCACGGCTTTCGTCAAAAATAGACGGGTCGGCAATGCCGATAATATTGCGACCCTTTAGGTTTTCGTCCTCGTTTTCAATACACTTTATCCCGGCGGCAATTTCAGAAGGGTTCATCTTAACACCCTCATTCGGAGTGCCTGTGCAGCCGTAAAACTCTTTTATCCGAAACACGCGACCATCATAATCCACCGCATACCACCCAACCGAAAAAGGCTTTGCATATCCAAAATCAAAACCACGATATATCTTCCACTCTTTTGGCACCTTAAACGGGTTAATAACATGTGTCCACCGCTGATCGTCGTAATGCTCCGGGTCATTGCGCCATTCTCTAAACACCTGTCCGTCAAAGCTGTCCCAACTGCCGTACAGCAGCGCGTTTCGCTCGGCCTCGGGCAGCATTGCAAGGTTAGCCAAATAGTCGGGATTGTTTTTGATTAGCTCGCTGTTGTCAAACACGGTTGACGGCACAAATATTCGCTTGCGTTCCATTTTGATTGTGTTGCCGTTCGGGTCAATAACACTAACGGTTTCGGTTATCGGCGTCATGGGAGGCGCTGCGGTTATAAATCTGTCCTTTACCCACCCATGTCCGACACCGCCCGGGTTGGTTGTTGCCCGTATATAAACCCGCGTTCCCGCACCCGACGGCCTGTTTCTGCTGAACATATAGCTGTATTCTTCCCATGTAAAATGTGTCAGCTCATCGAACGCAACAAAATCATACCGCTTTCCCTGATAATTCACCCTGTCTTTTGTGTGCTGCATCGAACCGAAATATATCTTTGCCCCTGACGGAAACTGCCAAAAATGCTCAGTTGCATAATACCGCGCCTTCGGGAATGCCGCCTTGTAAATATCACGTGAGCGGTCAATAAGCTCGGATAACTGCGGGTATGTTTTGCGTAGTATAATCCCCCTGTAATGCGGGATATGCACCTGCCGTAGCGCCTCGGTCAACAGCGCGTCCGACTTGCCCCCGCCTGCTGCACCGCCGTACAACGCCTCATACTCCGGTCTTTGCTGAAACATAAGCTGCTTTGGCTGTGGTGTCCATATAATCTTGCTCATATCACCCACCGCCCCCTGTCCCCGTTTGCAATATCACTATAAACCGAATAAAACAAAAAATCCCCCTACTTTTATTTTCAGACACAAAAACGAGGCGGCATTATACCACCTCGTTTTTCTACATTTTTAATTATTCAGCAGGCATCAATTAGATAACAATTACCAATAAAAATCCCAAGCTATACGAAAAACGGAACGCTGAGGACAGTGTTCCCTACGACACATGTATTTTATAATGAAATCCCGCACCAAATCATGTATCGAACGCCATTCCGGCGTTCCCGCACTATTTTTGTAGGGCGCGATGCCTTCATCGCTCCGTTTTACATCAATCTAATTTTTAAGTGCTCTCATGGAGTTAAACACTGCCAGCATTGCCACACCCACATCGCCAAACACCGCAGCCCACATTGTAGTAAGTCCCAGTGCACCGAGGATTAATATAACTGCTTTTACAAAGAGCGAAAACACAATGTTTTGCCATACTATGCGCCGTGTTTTTTTAGCAATTCGGATTGCTGTTGCAAGCTTGTGCGGTTCATCGGTCATCAGCACAACGTCTGCTGCTTCGATTGCGGCGTCAGAACCTACGCCGCCCATTGCAACGCCGATGTCGGCGCGGGCGAGCACAGGCGCGTCGTTTATGCCGTCTCCCACAAAAGCAAGTGTGCCGGCATTTTCGCAATTCTTTAGCATATTTTCAAGCTTTTCAACCTTGCCTTGCGGTAAAAGCTCAGCATAAAATTCGTTAATTCCTATTTTTTCGGCAGTTTTTCGTGCGGCGGCAAAGTTGTCGCCGGTAAGCATTGCAATGCTCTTGACACCGGATTTTTTTAGCTCCCTTATCGCTTGACGACTGTCGGGCTTTAATTGGTCCTCGATTTCAATGTATCCTGCAAATGTACCGTTTTCGGCAACAAAAACAGTCGTTCCCGCCGTTTGGATTTTGGGCACATCAATGTTATGCGATGCCATTAACGTCCGGTTTCCTGCAAGCACCTGCTGTCCGGCTATGACAGCTTTTATACCCAAACCGGCAATTTCCTCATGATTTGAGATAAGGCTATGGTCTATTTGAGCATCGTAAGCCTTTAAAATCGAAAGTGCTATAGGATGGTTAGAAAGGCTTTCGGCGTGTGCGGCAAGGTGTAACAGGCGATTTTTATCATTGCCCGGTTCGGGAACAACTTGCGTAACAATAAACTTGCCGTGTGTAAGTGAACCGGTTTTGTCGAACACTACCGTTTTTATGTTAGTTAATGCATCAAGAAAGTCGCTTCCCTTAATTAAAATACCGCTGCGTGATGCGCTACCGATTCCTCCGAAATAGCCGAGCGGTATCGAAATAACCAGTGCGCATGGACATGACACAACAAGAAATACAAGCGATCGGTTTATCCATTCAGCAAAATTTTGTCCGGGTATCACAAGCGGTGGTATTAGGCTTAACGCCAATGCAGCCAACACCACAACCGGAGTATAAATACGCGCAAATTTTGTAATAAATTTTTCAGTTTTAGTTTTTTTACTGCTTGCATTTTGAACCAAATCTAAAATTTTTGACACTGTAGATTCGCCAAACGGTTTTGTTACCCTTATTGTCAAAAGACCGTTGAGGTTTACACTGCCTGCCAAAATCTCACTTCCCGGCGCAACATCGCGCGGCATAGATTCGCCTGTAAGTGCCGATGCATCAATAGATGCAAAGCCTTCAAGCACTAATCCGTCGAGCGGGATTTTCTCGCCGGCTTTTACGGCAATAATATCCCCGACACTGACATTCTGAGGAGAGGTGCGGTGCAGCCCGTCAGAAGTTTTTAGATTTGCATAGTCGGGACGGATATCCATTAAATCTTCAATCGATTTGCGTGATCGTCCGACTGCAAAATCCTGAAACAGCTCACCGATTTGATAAAAAATCATCACTGCCACGCCTTCGGCATATTCGCCTATCGCAAACGCACCTATTGTGGCGATAGCCATTAAAAAGTTTTCGTCAAAAATTTTTATTTTTATAATGCTGCGAAAGGCCGCGTATAATACGCTGCTGCCAAAAGCAAGATATGCAGCAAAAAACAATACTGTTTTTAAGATATTTGTCGGCTCAATTACCAGTGCCGCAATATAAGCCGCCAAACCGCCGGCAAATGTGATGTATCGAACCATATGTTTTTGCTTTGCCGCATCATGTGAATCAGCTCGGCAATCCGAGCATGACGGACACGCTATGCAATCCTGCCGGTTTAACGCAAGATGTTTTCCCATTCGGTTTTTCCTTTCTATTCTTTAATATGAGAATGTGCTTGATTAAATATGTTTTTTATGTGCCTGTCGTCAAGAGAATAGAACACAATCTTGCCGTCACGGCGATATTTGACAAGCCGTGCCTGCTTTAATACACGTAGCTGGTGCGAAATAGCGGATTTTGTCATGTTTAAAAGTGCGGCGATATCGCATACGCACATTTCAGAATGCAAAAGTGCAGATATAATCTTCACGCGCGTGAAATCACCCAAAACTTTAAAAAGCTTAGAAATATCCTGTATATCATCCTTGTTTAGCATGCGGGCTCTGACCCTTTCAACAATATCGTGGTGCAAAACATTGCAGTCACAGCGATCTGTATGTTTATTATTTCTAACCAATTTATCACTCCTTTCATGCATAAACAGTTGAACAAGCATTCAACTGTTACTAAATTATATACCAATCAAGTATACTTTGTCAATACATATTTGCGACCGCAATACCGTGCCCTAACATTCTTTAAAAGTATATGAAAAAATAAAAATAGTTGCTTAGCGGCTTTAAAGGATGTATAGTATTATTAGATACCGAAAAAATGGGGGTACATTTATGACAATCGCCGATGTACGCGATATTTTGAATGCTTTTGTGATAACCGGGCAAGAGCTTTTAGACAAAGAGGTACATAATGCCTGCGGCAGTGATATGATGAGCGACGTTCTTGCGTTTGTAAAGGACCAGTCGGTTTTGCTGACAGGTCTTGTCAATGCTCAGGTTGTGCGCACAGCCGAAATGATGGATATGGTCTGCATTGTGTTTGTCAGGGGAAAGGAACCCGGCGAGGATATAAAGAAGCTGGCGCAGGAGCGTGGAATTGTTTTGATGAAAACGCCCTTGCGTATGTTTCCTGCCTGCGGTCTACTATACAATGCAGGGCTGCGAGGTTGAGCTCGCCGAAGGAGATGACAATGAAACTGCATTTTGAGGTTCCGGGTGACGATTTTACCCGGGCGGGTGAGGCGTCCGGTGAGCTTAAGCGCAAGCTTAAACGCCTGGGATTTGACCCTGATGTTGTTCGGCGTGCCGCAATCGCAATGTATGAAGGCGAAATAAACATGGTTATACATGCAGGCGGAGGCGTCGTGGATGTTGAGATTTTACCGGACAAAATTACAATTATACTTACTGATTACGGACCGGGTATTGAGGACGTAGACAAAGCAATGCAGGAGGGCTTTTCAACAGCTCCCGATAATATTCGCATGCTGGGATTCGGAGCCGGTATGGGGCTTCCAAATATAAAAAAATATACCGATACCCTTAATATAAAAACCGAGGTGGGCAAGGGTACCGTTCTCACCATGACGGTTTTGACCAATAAACAAGCTTAATTTCCTGTTAATGGGGGGAAATTGATGGATCGCTTTTTCCACTCTGTCACGCTTGACAAGGATTTATGTGTCGGATGCACAAACTGCATTAAGCGGTGTCCGACACAGGCAATCCGTGTACGCGGCGGCAAGGCTCAGATTATGCCCGAACGGTGTATCGACTGCGGCGAATGTGTTCGTGTCTGTCCGCACCATGCAAAAAAAGCACGGCATGACAGCCTTGATATGATTAAAAAATATGAATACACTGTCGCTCTGCCGGCTCCGTCCCTGTATGGTCAATTCAATCGACTTGACGACATTGACTATGTGCTTAACGGTATAAAAGCGCTTGGTTTTGACGACATCTTCGAGGTGTCGCGCGCAGCCGAAATCATTTCTGATGCAACGCGCAGGCTTTTGTCCGACGGCAAGCTCAAAAAGCCGGTAATTAGCTCGGCATGTCCTGCTGTAGTGCGGCTTATAAGGGTGCGTTTTCCCGATTTGTGTGAAAATGTGCTGCCGCTTCGCTCACCGATGGAGGTAGCCGCTGAATTGGCACGAGAGCAGGCGGTTCAAAAAACCGGCCTGCCGCCCGAGAGCGTCGGGATTTTCTTTTTGTCTCCGTGCGCTGCCAAGGTTACTGATGTCAGGGTACCTATTGGTATAGAAAAATCAAATGTTGACGGCGTGCTCGCTATCAGTGACATATATCCGCGGCTTGTAAGTTATATGAACAAGCTGCAAAATACCGAGCAGTTGTCCCATTCGGGTATTATCGGTGTCGGCTGGTCGTCAATAGGCGGCGAGGCGGCCGGTCTTCTCAACGAAAACAATTTATCGGCTGATGGTATAGAAAATGTCATAAAGGTGCTGGAAGAGCTTGAGGACGAAAAGCTACAGGATCTGGATTTTATAGAATTGAACGCATGCGCAGGCGGTTGCGTCGGAGGTGTTTTTGCCGCCGAAAACGGTTATGTTGCCCGGGCACGCATACAGCGTCTTCGTAAATATCTGCCGGTATCCTGCAACCGCATGGAAGATGTGGGTGGAGTTGCCGGCCTGTTATGGACCCAGCCGCTTGAGTATGCGCCCGTAATGACACTGGCCGATAATGTCGAGGATGCAATGCGGGTTATGAACAAAATCGATAAAATGGCCGAACGCCTGCCAAAATTAGATTGCGGTTCGTGCGGTGCACCCACCTGCCGAGCCCTTGCCGAGGATATTGTTCGCGGCTTAGCGCGTGAGACTGACTGTATTTTCTTGATGCGCCGTCAAATTCAGGATATCGTGGGCGGCACACAGCAACAGGAGGGGTAAAAACAATTGACCGTATCAGAGATGGCAAATGAGTTAAATCTTGAAACTTTGGTGCGCGGTGACCAAGACCGACTTGTCGCCGGCGGCTATGCCGGCGATTTATTAAGCTGGGTAATGGCACGCGCGCATGAGGACGATGCTTGGTTTACCGTAATGGGGAATTTGAATGCCGTCGCAGTTGCAGTACTTGTCAATGTTTCGTGTATTGTATTGACAGAAAATGCAACGCTTGATGATGATGCCGCTAAGCGCGCCGCCGTTGAGGGTGTTTTTATATTAAGAAGTCATGAATCAACTTTTAGTCTTTGTGCAAAGCTTGGCAATCTTCTGCAATAGAGGCTATAAATTTTGATATCGGGGGTGCATGATTGAAAGCATATTATGATTTACATATACATTCATGCCTGTCTCCATGTGCGGACAACGACATGACGCCCAACAATATTGCAAACATGGCTGTGCTTGCCGGACTTGATATCATTGCACTTACCGACCACAACAGCTGTAAAAACTGCCCCGCATTAAATGACGCGGCTATCCGTGCGGGAATTGCGTTTGTCCCCGGTATGGAGCTTTGCACCGCCGAGGAATGTCATGTGATATGCCTTTTTTCGACACTTAAAGCAGCGATGGAATTTGACGAATTTGTCGAGCGTTCATTGCCGCCAATACAAAACCATGTCGAAATTTTTGGCGAGCAGCTGATTATGAACAATATGGACTATGTGACGGCAAGCTATCCGTACATGCTTGCGTCGGCAACATCAATCAGCATTGACAATGTGGCAGCGCTTGTTCGGCAATACGGTGGTGTTGCTATACCCGCCCACATAGATCGACCGTCATTCAGTGTGACGGCAAACTTAGGCACGGTTCCTGATTTTGGGTTTTGCGTCTTTGAGTCCGTTTCGCGCAATGTGGACGAGCTTGTTTCAAAATACCCTATATTGGAAAAACATCCGCTGCTTTTTAATTCCGACGCACACATGTTATCGCAAATCCAGGACAAAGGCCCATGGATTGAGGTTGAAAAATGCGACGCCGAAAGTTTTATCGCAGCGCTTGAATTAACGTAGTACTTTGTAACTTCTAAAACTTCACGATGCAATTTTGGGATACAATGTATGGGTGTTGTTGTGATTAACACCCTTGATATATTCGGTTGTCGTTTGCGTCTAAAATCATTGATTAATTTCAGGTAGGGGCGCACCTGCGTGTGCGCCCCTACGGCAATTTCGGGATACAGGGGCTTCAATTTAATTCAGATATTGAAAGAGAGAAAAACACTATTTTATGGAAAGCAAAAAGTTTACTTCTGTATGGGCTTCGTTGGGGCTTCTTTTGACGGCAATAATCTGGGGATTTGCGTTCGTAGTTGTCAAGGATTCACTTGACTGGATTCCTCCCATTTACATGCTGGCGTTTCGTTTTACTATTGCAGCATTGGGCCTAACATTGATATTTGCAATCAGACTAAAAAACATTGACAAAACCACATTGCGTTACGGTTTTATATTGGGAGCGCTTTTGTTTGCAAGCTATGTTGCGCAAACCATCGGCTGCAAATACACAACCGCGGGCAAAAACGCCTTTTTAACGGCTGTTTATGTTGTTATCGTGCCCTTTCTTCACTGGCTTATAAACCGCAAACGCACAAAAAAGGTGCACATATTTTCTGCGATAATTACGATTGTGGGAATAGGACTACTCTCTCTCAGAGGTGATTTCACAATCGGTGCGGGAGATTTACTCACATTAATCTGCGGGTTCGGGTATGCGATACACATGGTTTTTATAGAACGCTATACTGCAAAGCGTGATCCAGTGCTGCTTACCATTTTGCAGTTGTTTTTTGCTGCAATATTATCGTGGCTTATAGCCCCGGTTGCCGAGGGTGGGTTTCCGTCAGGTGTTTTTAAGCCCCAAATGGCAGGTGCAATGCTGTACTTAGGGCTTTTAAGCACGATGCTTGCATTTTTTCTGCAAAACCTGTGTCAAAAATACACACCACCGTCTACCGCTGCCGTTTTGCTGTCCACCGAAGCAGTGTTCGGTGTCCTGTTTTCAGCACTTTTGCTTGGCGAGCAGCTTACACCACGTATGACAGTCGGGTGTATTCTTATTCTTTTTGCAATATTAATTGCCGAAGTGCGTACTCAAAGGCTGAGCAATTTTTTAAATAAATGAATTTAGATTACTAAATTCGTCAAATTTATGGCAACTATTTATTAATGTTGTTGCAATTTCCAAATAGGTTAAGTTCATTTTGTAAAGAATTTCGATTGACAATTTCGGTATAACGCGCTAAAATGTTTTCATTAATGGGGACAGGCTGTCAAATAGGTCCCCATTATATTTTTAAAGAACGGAGTGTTATTTATGAGGGTTCGCATTATTGCCTGTTTTGCGGCGGTGTTAAGCTTGCTTTTTGTTGCGGGATGCAAAGAAAGCGAAAAGTCGGGTTTGACTATTAAAAAGGGAGTATTGCAAGTAGGTATGGAAGTTGGGTATCCTCCAATGGAATACCTTGACGAGGACGGAGTAACGCCAATTGGATTTGATGTTGACATGGCGGAAAAAATTGCAGAAAAGCTCGGTTTAGAGCTTCAAATCCATGACACTGCATGGGACGGAATTTTTGCTTCGCTTGACAGCAACCGCTATGACTGCATTATATCAGCGGTCAGCATAACACCGGATAGACAGGAACAGTACAATCTCACCGAAGCATATGTTGCCAACAAGATATGCATTGTTACCGCAAAAAATCTTGGTATAAAATCGCCCGACGATCTTAAAGGGCACAAGGTAGCGGTGCAAACCGAAACAACAGCCAACGATTACATAAACAAAATGATTGACGAAGGAAAGTTTATAGAAGATGACCTTTTGGTATACGACAAAATAATCCAAAGCTTTGACGAGCTTAAAATTGGGCGTGTAGACGCTGTTTTAGTAGATAATGTGGTTGCTTCATATTATATCGGCGACGACAAGGACGACTTTTCGGTAGTTTGGACCAATAGCGAGGCCGAACCCATGGCGATTTGCCTTAAAAAAGGTAATGACAAGTTGACTGAAGCCATTGACCGCGCGATTGACGAGATCTACGAGGAAGGCACGTTTGAAGAACTTGCTATCAAGCATTTTGGTAAGGAAAACACGGTTGCCATTCGCTGATAAACTGATATGTAATGTAATACTTTTTTAGAAGCCAATTGCGAAATGTACGGTCGACAAAGGTCGCCCCTGCAAGTTGCGGTTTCACCAAAAATTCGCTTAAAGTATTATATAGGGGCGAGCTGTGTTCGCCCGCAAAGCAGAGCATTTCGCAATCGGCTATCTGATATTAGTATAAGGAGCTGTATAAAGCGGCGGGAGGTCTGCTGCCCGTGGGGCTGCGTACGTGCTTACCTGTCCTGTACGGCCCTTTGTTTTTTGTAGAGTATCTTTTATACTAATACTAATATCCGATTAAAAGACTGTTAGTATCAATGGATTGGGAGCATAGAAATGAATATGTTTGAAAAAATGCTAAGCTGGATGCCGGCATTACTCAGAGCAACCGGTGTCACAATTTCGTTGACGGCATTGTCGGTTTCGTGCGGTCTTATTCTAAGCTTGTTTTTAGCGTTGGGTAAAATATCAAAAAGCAAAGTTGTTCAAAAGCTATGTGGTGCGTACATATACTTTTTTCGTGGTACACCTTTGTTAATGCAGCTGTTCTTTATTTATTATGCATTGCCCCAGCTGCACAGCGCTCTTACAATCTCAAGCCGATTTACAGCGGCTTGGATTGCATATTCGCTCAATTCAGCTGCATATCTTGCAGAAATTATCAGGGCAGCAATCCAATCAATTGACAAAGGCCAGCTCGAGGCATCAAGGGCGCTGGGAATGTCATACGGCAAAGCTATGAGGCTTGTTATTATACCCCAATCCATTCGTCGGCTTATTCCTCCGATAGGCAATGAGTTTATTATGATTATCAAAGATACCTCGCTGGTTTCGAGTATTGCGCTGGTAGATTTGATGAAAAAAACATCCCAAATACAGTCTTCCACCGCTTCCCCGCTTGTTTATCTGCCGTCTATGGCGATTTATCTAACTATTACTGCGGTTTTGACTTGGGTGTTTAACTGTTTGGAAAAGAAATTTTCCATATACGAATAAGGGGAGGGGGAATAGCGCGATGTCAATGATAAAGGTTGAAAATGTATATAAAAACTTTGGTACACTTGAAGTCTTAAAAGATGTATCGTTTACCGTCGAAGCGGGGGAAGTTGTCTGCATAATAGGTCCCTCGGGCGCCGGCAAATCCACAATTCTCCGCTCGCTTAACCATCTTGAAAAAATCACATCAGGCAAGATATGGATTGAAAATGATCTTCTCGATGACAGAAAAGACGGCGTCAATCTTGTTAAGCTATCAAGTGCAGAGCGGGCATCAATTCTTTTAAAAACCGGTATGGTATTTCAAAGATTTAACCTGTTTCCGCACAAAACCGTGCTCGAAAATGTTACACTATCGCCTATACATGTCAAGGGATTGACTAAAGACAAGGCCGAAACGCTTGCAAAGGATATTATTTCGCGCGTAGGGCTGGCTGATAAAATAAACGAATATCCGTCTCGTCTTTCAGGCGGACAGCAGCAGCGTGTGGCAATCGCCCGCGCATTAGCAATGGAGCCCGAAATCATGCTCTTTGACGAGCCGACTTCGGCGCTTGACCCCGAGCTTGTGGGCGAGGTGCTTAACGTAATGAAAAAGCTTGCCGAAAGCGGTATGACTATGATAGTTGTTACTCACGAAATGAGTTTTGCGCGCGAAGTTGCCGACAGGATATTATTTATGTTTGACGGCAGTATTTGCGAAGAGGGCAAACCTGATGAAATCTTTAATAACCCAAAAAATGAACGTACCAGAAATTTTTTAAAAAGTGTATTGTAATTGATTTTTGTAATATGTATGTGTGACGCCCTCCCATTGAAACAATCTAAATGAAAAACCCGATGAAACAGATGTGTTTCATCGGGTTTTTTGGTTAAGTTAATGTATATTACTATTGGCAACCTCGTTGGCAATTGTTATAATATTGAAGGGGAGGAATAGCTTATGCCGTCGTTTTATGCAAAATCAAGGTTTTTATATCGCATTGCTTTAATAATTTTGTTATCGGCTTTTATTGCCGGCTGTAAGCAGGATACAACCGTTGGCAAAAGCTTTCGTTTCCCTCTGTCATCAGAGCCTCGGCAATTGGACCCCCAGGTTTGTACCGACACCGCTTCGGCTGCCGTAGTGGATGCCATTTTTGAAGCATTGACAGCGCTTGACGAAAACGGCAAAGCCATTCCCGGCGCCGCAAAATGGACGGTTTCACAAGATGGGCTTACTTATACCTTTACGCTTTTTGACAATGCTTGGAGCGACAACACGCCGGTAACTGCGCACGATTTTGAGTTTGGGATCAAGCGTGCGGTGATGCCTTTGACAAAGTCGGGCTTGGCATACAGGCTTTATAATATTAAAAATGCCAAAGAAATAAATGAGGGCTCAAAAGACATTTCCGAGCTGGGTGTGAATGCACTCGATAACAAGACACTAAAAATCACACTTAATAAGCGTGACAACAAATTCCCCGAAAGAACTGCATACGCTCCATTTATGCCTTGTCAAAAGAGCTTTTTTGATTCTACCGGCGGGCGATACGGTCTTGAAACTGAATATATCATGTCTAATGGTGCATTTTATTTAAAAAAATGGGAACACGGAAATTATCTACTTTTAAGCAAGCATGAAAATTATAGAAATGCACAAAACATTTTGCCCTCAACTGTCCGTTATATAATAGGTAATGTGGACGAGCCTGTTTCTTTATTGTCCGAGGGTATGCTTGATGCAGCACCGGTTCCCTCAGACCAGCTCGAAGCGGCGAGGGATGCTGAACTTAAATTAGTCGAGCGTCAGGATACAATACGCATGGTTTGGCTGAATAACCGCATTGGCGCATTATCAAATGCAAAGGTTAGATGTGCACTGCGTGATTCGATTGAGTGGGATATATTATATTCACAGCTAAATGAAATTACCGACAAGCCGGCAACGGGCTTTGTGCCACCCGATTCGATTATCCAAGACGGCAAATACAGAACGCGTGAAAATTCAAAAACTCAAAAATCGAGCGGACGGCATGCGGCTGATACTCTCGCTGGGGGACTGTCAAAGGCAGGACTTGACAAAATGCCGTCATTGACGCTGCTATGTGCCGATGATGAATACAGCACAAGGCTGATGCGCTATATAGCACAATCATGGCAAAAAAATCTTTCGCTTTATTTCAGTATTGAGCAGCTCCCAAAAAGCGAGCTTGCCGCCCGCGTAAAAGTGGGCAACTACGAGATAGCATTATTCGAATTCACAGCATCGGGCCCCAATGCAATCGACGCTTTGGAATGCTTTGCATCAAACGCTACCGGAAACTTTGCGCGTTTTTCAAGCAATGATTATGACAAACGTCTTGCAACTGTACGCGATAAGGGTACACGTGCTGATTTAGAACAGCTGGAATCGGCATTATGGAGTGTGTGTCCGTCAATACCATTAAGCTACGAAATCCGTTATACCGGCATTCCTAAGGGCAACAGCGGGATTATTGTTCGTCCGTTTGGCGGTGGCGCATTTGGCGCGATATATGATTTTTTTAAAGCAGGCAAAAAATAAGTCGTTCATTTTTGGACACATTTCAACTGGAAATTATCAGACCATTTCATATTTATACACTCAAATGTATAAATATGAAATTTTTCAATCTATTTTATCCACAAAATCCCATTTTATTCATAAAAAATGGGATTTTTATTGCTTTTTCAATAGTTACAGCACTGTTACTTTTGGATGATTGCACAAAGAAAATGAGATAATTTAAAATCTAACTTATAATTGCCAAATAATTCAATAAAATGGCAATTAAGATTTCTTTAAGCAATAAAAAGCATATAAACGACATTTAAATATATAAAAAAAGTCAAAAACCGTGATAAATAATGTAATTTATCACGGTTTAATTATAGACGAAAAGATTATAATTGATTATGCACTTTAATTTATGGACAGCGTCTTGTTTGTACACATTAAACAAAAAATGAGTAATTTTGATTGTTTGACACCGTATTATTATATACGTATAATACACCTACGCTTGAGACGGATATTTCCAGCCCGCCGACATATATAGATTTTCAACAGGTATTTATGTTGAATAAATTCTATATAAAAAAGAACGCCCGCCGCCGGCAATGATTCATACACGGCCAGTAAAATGTGCGGGTGGTCTAAGAAAGGAAGCATTGGATGGATACCGTAAAACGTATGGCTGCGGCTGCGGCTCATATTTTAAAAAGCCGGATGTTTGCAGTTTGTGTGCTGGCAGTTGTCAGTACGGCGGCTATAGTTTATGTTTCGTTTAATGTAAAAGCTATAACTGTTGTGGACAATGACACCAGAAGAATCGTACTAACACTTGACGATGACCCGATGCGCGCGGTTTCCAGCGCAGGTATAAAACTCGAAAAGGGCGATGAGGTATTAGCATTTCAGGAAATCAGTGTTGTTGAAGTTAACCGCGCTGCCGATGTGCAAGTAACCGCCGATGGCATTACCACTATTGTACGCATGGCAAATGGCTCAGTTGCCGATGTGTTGGAAAAGGTTGGCGTAAGTCTTAACCGGGATGACAAAATCAATGTAGAGCTTTCAAGCGAAATTCACGACGGGCTTGATATCACGGTTGACCGCATGAATTATCAGGAATATACCGTAAATGAGACAGAGAAATTTACCACGATAACCGAATATACAAACACCTTGCCACCTGGCCGCACTTATATTAAGCGTGCCGGTGTAGACGGAAACAAAACGATAACCTATCGCAAAACCATAAAAAACGGTAAGGTTATAAAGACAGAACCAATCAAAGAAGTTGTAAATCGGAAAATGACGCCCCAAATTAAGCTTGTCGGCACGGCACTGGGAACGCCAATTTCACCCGCTCCTTTTAAGATTGAGTTGGACAAAAAAGGCCAGCCGGTAAAATACACTGCCAAGTATTGCGGTAAAGCAACCGCATACAGCAGCGACAGGGGTTATGCGGGTACTCGTACCGCATCTGGCCGCAAAGCGCAGGTCGGCGTCGTGGCGGTTGATCCCAGGCGCATTCCTTACGGCACCAAGCTGTATATAGTGTCTCCCGACGGGTCTTATGTTTATGGCTATGCCGTGGCAGGCGATACAGGCACTGCGTTACGCGACGGCCGCGTGTTGGTGGATTTGTTTTTTGACCATTATGAGGAATGCCTTAAATTCGGCGCAAAACGTCTTAATGTGTATGTAATAGGATAAATGTTAAAGGGCTGTTGCAAATCATACAGCCCTTTATTTTTATTGCATCAACGGCACGATGCCCTCATCGCGCCGTTTATTAAATTTATTTGTATCAAAATATGCAGAGCAAAGAGCAAGGGATAACAGATATTTTCTATCCCTTGCTCTTTTAATCGGATATTAGTATACAGACTAATCAAATGAATCAAATACAGTTTGAATTACCTTACCGCAACCGGGCGGCGAATATACCCAGCGGTCAATGTGGCCCTCGGTTATAAAATACTTTGGCGGTGTGCACTCGACGGGGGGCGGCGAAGAGGTATCTATTATTACAAGCTTAAGCTTCATTTTGGATGGCAGTATGCTTTTTATGTATACACCGGCACTCTGGCCGGGAAAAACTCCATCACGCGGCTCGGCAAGTCCCGCAAGGTTTGGCGTAAGCTCGACAAAAACTCCGTATTCCTCTACCGATCGTATAATGCCTGCAACTGTTTCGCCCTGAGAGAACATAGCGGCATTTTCTTCCCATGTCCCCAACAGTTCGCGCTGGGACAAACAAATTCTGCCGTCTTGTATTGATGACACAACTCCGAGTATATCCATTCCCGGGCAAAAACGGTCAGAGGGATGCGAAATTCGACTGACAGACAAACTGGCTATCGGCATAAGAGCAGGCAGACCGCAGCCAATGTCGCAAAAAGCCCCGAATGACTCAAGCCGTGTCACCCTTGCCGGAATAATGTCACCGCAGCGAAGATGTCTTATATAATCATAGCGGCATTTTTCCTGTGCTTCGCGACGAGACAAAACTGCACGCTTTTTGCCGCCCGGAATATCCTCAAATCCTTTAACGACAAAGCACACCGGTTTACTGACGCGCGAAATTAACGCAATGTCCCGCGTTAGGCCCTCAGCAATGCCTATTGCACCCTCATAATAGGGAATTATCCCTTGCATGCAGGGCATATCAACATGAAGCGAATGCGAAGCATCGCACAGCACCGCTCTCGCTTCAAGAACCCTGCCTTCAAGTGCTGCCTCAGCCAGTCCGGCCTGGGAGCTGATATATTTTTGGTTGCAAACGGTATCAATAAGACGGCCTTCGGGATAGAATTCATTCATTTTTTACACGCCTTTCCTATTAGGTCTTGCGCAATTTGAGTTTGCGCATTGTCACCATACAATAAATATGCAAAAGAGCGTGCGTCCATGCCTTAAATTAGTGAAAGAATCACAAACCAGCATTATGTACAGAGAAATTTTTAAAGGCGGCGTGTTTTATTTTGAAACAAATCGTTAATTTTCTTGTTATATTTTACTCTAAGTATAGTTATTGCATCTAAAGGTACACTATTAAAGTTAAGTCGCAGTTGCGGCAAACGAGGCGCAGCTATTTGTGAAAGGGTGTACTTTATGAAGACTAAAAGTCGGACAAATGCATTAATAAATGAAACATCTCCCTACTTGCTTCAGCATGCTCATAATCCTGTTGACTGGTATCCGTGGGGAAAAGCGGCTTTTGAAAAAGCAAAAAATGAAAACAAGCCGATATTTCTTTCAATAGGCTACTCCACTTGCCATTGGTGTCATGTTATGGCAGAGGAAAGCTTTGAGGATAGGGAGGTGGGGGATTATCTCAACAAATATTTTGTTTCAATAAAGGTGGACAGGGAGGAACGCCCTGATATAGACTCGGTTTATATGAACGTATGTCAGGCAATGACAGGCAGAGGCGGTTGGCCTCTCACTATTATAATGACTCCCGATCAAAAGCCTTTTTTTGCAGGAACCTATTTCCCAAAACACCCAAGCTTCGGGCACCCCGGTTTGCTAAAGCTGCTTGAAACGGTTGTAGAGAAATGGAAGTCATCGCCGCACCGATTGATTTCGGACAGCGAGTATATTACCGAAACCCTTACCGACTCGACAAAACACGATAAAACAATGCAACAGCCGGGCGCGCTGCCTATATCTAAGGCAGCAAGATATTTTGAGCGTGCATTTGACTCAGATTATGGCGGGTTTGGCAGCGCACCAAAATTTCCGACCCCTCACAACCTGATGTTTTTGCTCCGTTTATATCAAATTAAAAATGATAAAAAAGCTCTTCTGATGGTAGAGAAAACACTCGCCCAAATGTACAGGGGCGGAATATTTGACCATGTAGGGTTTGGCTTTTCGCGTTATTCGACCGATTCAAAATGGTTAGTGCCGCACTTTGAAAAAATGCTTTATGATAACGCACTGCTCACAACAATCTATTTAGAAACCTACGCAGTAACAAATAACCCTCTTTATAAAACTGTGGCCGAAAAGACGTTGACTTACATTAAAAGGGAAATGACCTCGCCCGAAGGCGGGTTTTATTGCGCACAGGATGCCGACAGCGAGGGCGAGGAGGGCAAGTTTTATACATTTACCGAAAATGAAATAAAAGCCGTACTTGGAGATGTGGACGGTGAACGGCTGTGCCGGTGGTTTTCGGTAACACGGCGGGGCAACTTTGAGGGCAAAAATATATTAAATCTTATTGACAATCCCGAATACTCTAAAAATGACGAAAAAACGGAACAAATGTTGTCCAAGCTTCGTGAATACCGCGACAAGCGGACAGTGCTGCACAAAGACGACAAAATGCTCACGGCATGGAACACTTTGATGATAGTGGCATATGCAAAGGCTTTCCGTATACTTGGACAGCAGCATTATCTTAACTCAGCAGTTGCAGCACTTGAATTTATAAATACAAACCTTACCGATAAAAACGGTGAATTGTATATCAGCTTTCGTGACGGCAAGGCACAAGGATCGGGACTGCTGGATGATTATGTATTTTTGGCCTGGGCGCACCTTGAACTATATGAATCAACTTACGATGTCAAATATTTGAGCCGCTGTGAGTCGTTGTCAAAAAAAGTCTTGTCACGGTTCGCGGATAAGGATGGCGGCTTTTATATGAATGCATCGGATGGCGAACAGCTTATAATCAGGCCAAAGGAACAATATGATGGCGCTATGCCGTCGGGCAACTCTGTTTTTGCTTATTGTCTTATAAAGCTTGCATATTTGACCGGACAGGTATTTTGGCAGCAACAGGCCGATTTGCAGCTTTCGTTTTATTATTCGCGTTTTGAAGAGCAGCCTTATGCCTATTGCTTTGCTTTGATTGCGCTTATGCTGTCGGGTTTTCCGACAAAGGAAGTCGTCTGCGTTGTAAACGGCGACATGGTTAAAAAAACGATTGAGGTAATAAAACGGGGATTTTACCCTCAAACATCATTTTTAGTTAAGACGCCCGCTAATGCCGAAGAACTTGAAAAGCTTGCACCGTTTACAAAAAATTATATGTTACAGCAGGAGAAAACTTCGGCATTTTATATATGTGAAAACAAAAGCTGTTCAGCACCGGTAAACAGTCTTGAAGAAATGCTAAGTAGTTTAAAATAATACTATTTTCAGTTATATGTATATATCAAAAGCGCCCCTGTTCAAAAGTGGAGGCGCTTTAAGCTTAAAAATTATCCCTGAAGCTGTGTTTTTACTTGTTGTATATCGTTGTCGTCCGCTGCAATTGCCGGCTTGTAGAACCCCTTTGTTTCGGCCATTTTATAAAGGTCATACTGGGATGTTTCGCAATTGTTTCTAATCTGCTGAAGTGTAGATCTAAGTTGGAGATTGGAGCATTCCGAAATTGAAGTAGCATAAAAATTGAGGCTGCCTTTCATCATAGAAAGCGCATCGTTTACCATTGTTTTGTCCTGTATCATAATAACTTCCTCCTATTTCAAAAATGATAATAGCTGTTGCCTTGTGCTTTGAGCATCCTGTGCCGAGCTTTCAAAAAACTTCCTAACCTCGGGATCCGTTGCCTGCTGTGCATAGGACTGTAACTTTTCTCTTGCTGTATCATGTTCGCTGATGATGTGACGCAAATTTTGCAGTTCGACCTGATTTAAATGTGACATAAGAAATCTCCTTTCAGAATTTTCATGGATTATTATTACTTTTATTTTAAATAATATACGTGATATTTATTATTAGTGAGTAGAAATCACTTCATTGTGACAAGATGAACCAGATGTGCGATACTGGGTATGCTTTCTCCCTGCTGTGACGAAGTAGGCGACATAAGTGCACCGGTGGCAACAAACAAAACATTGTGGAGCTCGCCTGATTCCATTTTGCTCAGTATATATGAGCACAGTACTGCGGCGGAACAACCGCAGCCCGATCCGCCGGCATGTACGTCCTGCTTGCTTCGGTCATATATCAACAATCCGCAGTCGGTATAGTTTGACCCGAGCGGGTAGTTCTTTCGCTCCATAAGCTGAAGAAAAAGCTCGCTGCCAACCGCGCCGAGATCGCCGGTTACTATAAGATCATAATCATCAGGCTTGGTTGACGTATCCTTAAAATACGCCGAAATAGTTTCGGCCGCAGCAGGAGCCATTGCCGCTCCCATATTGTTGGCATCATTAATTCCCAAATCGGTAATATATCCGATGGTGACATCGGATATGCGAACACCGCTACCCCCGAGACCAACAATTATTGCACCGGCCGCTGTTGCGGTCCACTGGGATGTCGGCGGTCTTTGCCCCCCGTATTCAAGCGGGAACCTGAACTGTCGCTCAGCCGAACAGAAATGTGAAGAGGTGAGGGCGCAGCAAATATCGGCGGCTCCGCTGTCCACAAAAATTGCGGATAGGGCTAAAGTCTGTGCCATTGTAGAACAAGCCCCAAATTGACACAGAAGCGGAACGCCATATTCGCGCATACCAAATGTGGAGGCAATGCTTTGGTTTAGCAAATCGCCGACAAAAAGATAGTTTATCTGCGAGGGTGATAAACCTGCTTTATTAAGAACTCGCATAAATGCCTCGCGCTGAAGGGCACTTTCGGCTTTTTCCCAAGATTTTTCACCGAGAGTGGTATCCTCAAAAATCATATCAAAATAGCGTCCGAGGGGCCCTTCACCCTCCCGTTTACCCACCACCGCCGCAGAGCCTAATATTGTAGGCCTGCCGGACAGCGTTACTGTATATTGTCCCAAGCGTTCCGGCATAACTAACCTCCTTTATTTAAACATTGTAACGAGATTAAGAATCAGCCCATAAATTATTGATGCAGTTATACCATAAACCAGTACCGGACCTGCAATAGTGAACATTTTAGCGGCCAGACCCATAATAAGCCCTTCACTCTTAAATTCTATAGCCGGAGCCACAATAGAGTTTGCAAATCCGGTTATAGGAACCAGAGTGCCCGCGCCTGCGTGCTTGGCAATATCATCGTATAAGTTAAGAGCCGTCAGTATTGCACTCAAGGCGATCAGTACGGAAGAACCGATAAGACGGGCGTCTTTTAGGCCAAGACCCGTATTCAGCACAAGGCCGGTTATAATTTGTCCGATAGCGCATATTAAGCCGCCTATCAAAAATGCCTTGATACAGTTTTTTAAAACAGGGGAACGCGGTGCAACTTGATCACTCAATTTTCTGTATTCTTGTCCGGTAACCTCCACAAATATGCCCTCCTTATTTAATGCATTTTGCAATCGGTTATTAATAAATCTATTTTTCCGTGCCTGCCGTAAATTATTCAAAGTCAATGCTTAAACGTAACATCTTTTGTTATTTCACATATTATGGCATGAGAGAAAAGGAAAGGGGGGGCAAACCCATATGGGCGGCCTTAATAAACTATTTAACGATATGGATTGCGCATGGATTCTGTTTATTATTGTATTGATCCTTTTGTGCTGTGACGATGACCGTGGCTGCTGCTAAGTACCATAAATCGTACATTTTGGCAGAAGGTCGTACAAAGCTGTTATGCAAACA
This sequence comes from Oscillospiraceae bacterium, assembly GCA_028697255.1. Taxonomy (GTDB): domain Bacteria; phylum Bacillota; class Clostridia; order Oscillospirales; family Acutalibacteraceae; genus Avimonas. The sequence continues at coordinate 26,335 of JAQVFM010000004.1, read as the reverse complement.
GATTCAGATTAGTTAAGACATTTCCTCTGTCTCGATGCTTGCCTGAATTAAAAAGTTGAATATTGTTTTATTTATTCACTTTTCACAGGCGGTGCAAGTGGCATCCCCCAAAGCGCGCATCTGTATTCAAGCGCAAAAAACGCAGGACGGTATATCCGCCCTGCGTTTACCTATTATGAAAGCTTTTGTTATTGTATATTCACTGGCACTTAATAATTAGCATATTCTGTTAATAATAGCTGATGAAAGGAAATCCGATATGAATAATGATTACAGTTCAAATCCGTATGAAAAATTAATACGCATGGGTTCCTCTCAACGTCCAAGTCCAAAATACAGCCCAAAATCCAATGATTATGGTCCAAACCCGTTCGTGATCAACATTGAAAAAGCAACCTTGCAGAATAATTATTTCCGTACCGCGTTATGGACAGGAAATCATTTGCAGCTAACATTAATGAGCATCAAACCCGGGCAAGATATTGGTCTGGAAATTCATAATGACCTTGACCAATTTCTACGAATCGAACAAGGCCAAGGGGTCGTAATGATGGGAGACAGTAGAAATAATTTAGACTTCAGAAAACGGGTATATAACGATTATGTAATCTTAATACCCGCCGGCAAGTGGCATAACTTAGTTAATACCGGTCGCGTGCCGATTAAATTGTATTCCATATATGCACCGCCCCAGCACCCGTTTGGCACAGTTCATGTAACAAAAAAAGATGCAGAGCAAGAACACGAATATTAATAATATAAGTATAAAGGGGCAGAGCCGAATAATTCGGTCCTGCCCTTATCGCGATCTTTGGTTATCTGAGCTTGTTGCCCCATTTATCGGTAAAATTATTTGTTGCTATTAAAATAATATCAATCAGCCACCATATCCCAAGCCCACCCGCCGTAAGCAGCTTGAGAATTCCTGTTCCAATCTTACCGACATAAAAGCGGTCAACTCCGAATTCCCCGAGAAAAATTGATAGTATAAGCGCTACTGTTTTGCTTTTCATGACAATCCCCCTAACTTAAAATCCGCCGACAACTAATAATCTTAAATTTAATCCCTTTAATATTATGTCGTAGAAGCATTGTCATTATGAATTTTTATTTTGCATGTATACGCATGCGCCTTATAATTACCAAAAAAATCAAAACAACAAGCGCTGAAATAACAACCCTGATTATTTCAGCAGGAGTTGCAGCTCCTTTAAACAGTAAAAGTGCAGCGTTAACCACAAAGAAAATTGCGGAAGCCACGGCTCCGGCAACTGGTAAAGTTAGTGATAGTCTACCCAGCTTTATGCTGCTGTTTGCCGAAACGCGCTTTGCGAGTGCTCCAAAAAGCAAGGCAAGCATCGTTGCCAGGGCCGTCACCCAAATAAACAGCGTCCAGTTAACCTCAGCAATCTGTGTTATATCAAATTCTCCGGTATCAGCGTTTTGTATTTTTGAAAACACAAGCACAATATCTGTAATAATGCCTGCGGCAAGCAATGCTTTGCTTATCCCCGAAAACAGTAATGCCAAGTCGGGGGCTTTGGAACGCGGCACGGTTCGTGCAATTGATTCACCTCGGATATCTACCATGCGCGAAAGAGTGAGTGCGCCGACAACTGTGACAAGGGTTTCGGGCAGCATATATGTTGCATTGTAAATAAGTGAAAACAAAAGCCCGTCGGCACTGGGTATTGATACTCCCGCCCATACGGTGCAGCCCGATATGACATGGGCGACATAGCGCAGCAGGCAGACCAGTAAAATACCCGCCACAAGTCCCTTTGCCTGGGATTCAAAGTGCTTGCGGAATATTCCGCCAAATCCTAATACGGCAAATGCCGCTATATAGTCAAGAAAAATAATGGTAACAGCCGCCCATTCCGATGTAGCGTAGGACAGGTTGTTTAAACCTAACAGCATTTGCAGTAATCCGAATGCAAGTGCCGTAAAAAGTCCTTGTTTAATGCCACGGCGATAGGCTACAATAATAATGGGAAGCATACTAAAAGCCGTTACGCTGCCGCCATAGGGCAGGTTGATAATTGGCACCATACTTAATATTGTTGCAATGGAAAGCATAATGCCGCTTTCGGCCAAAAATAGCGTTTTGGTGGTTTTCATTATTAAACCCCTTTCAAAAATTTTACAAAAACTAACAAAGCTTTAAAAAAGATAAAACCTCCACACCGTGGAGGTTTATAATTTTAGCCGAAAATCAAATCGGGTTAATAAAAACATCCCTCCGCCGGTATTATCCGGATCAGGTTTCAGGGTTTAAAGTCGCGGACTTATTCTCAGCCGGCCGATCTGCCAGCACCCCTTGTCTTTTTTATATTTTGTTTTCTGTTTTCAGCGGTAACCGCACATTTAATATAGACGTTCCCAACCTGTTTGTCAAGTGTTAAATAATATGATTTTAGCTATGAAGGGACGTGATGCTCATAACCAAAGAGTTTGAAACCAAAAAAATTGAAAAATATAAAAAAAGTACTTGCTTTTTCAATAGTTATCATGTAATATAATTGGGCGTGACTAAAAACAGGGATGTTTAAGGCGTTTTTACGTTTATGTCACCAGACTGCACGATATGCGATGACGCGGGAGGTTGCGGCAATTTGCCGGTTTTTCCGCTGAGTATGTCCGATTTTAAACCGGGCGACCATTAACCGTACGGCAATTCTTTTTGGGTTGCAAAGAAGTGTGCTGTACGAAAGGCGTTGAATTTCACCCGGACTCGCTGCAAAGGCAGCAATCCGGTTTTTTTACCGCCGGCAGATGAAACACCCGGCGGTGTGTGAAGATTTAACGTTGCCCGCCAACTATATTCAAAGGAGGCGTTTTTTGTGGCAGTCAAAGAAAAAATCCGTATTCGCATCAAGGGGTATGATCATCAGCTTGTTGATCAGTCTTCAGAAAAGATTGTAGAGACCGCACGGCGGACCGGCGCCCGTGTTTCCGGACCGGTACCTCTGCCCACCGAGAAGGAAGTAGTAACAATACTTCGTGCCGTTCACAAGTACAAGGACTCTCGTGAGCAGTTTGAAATGCGCACACACAAGAGATTGGTGGATATACTCCGCCCTTCCAATAAAACAGTTGAGGCCCTCATGGGTCTTGAACTCCCCGCCGGAGTTGAAATTGAAATCAAACTGTAAATTATAGCTTCGGTTTGTTTATTCACCGGCGAGGTCATGTTGGTTTCCCAAGCGGGAATCAACCAATAACCAAGGAGGTATAGAATATGCAAAAAGGCATTATCGGCAAAAAAGTCGGTATGACTCAGGTTTTTGACCAAAAAGGCAATGTTGTGCCCGTCACCGTTATTGAAGCCGGTCCGTGCCCGGTGGTTCAGAAAAAAACAAAAGAAAATGACGGTTATGTTGCGGTACAGATGGGGTTTGGAGATGTATCGGTCAAAAGAGTTAATAAACCGTTAAAAGGGCACTTTGACAAGGCCGATGTCGCTCCCAAAAAAGTTTTGCGCGAATTTCGTTTTGATGACTGCGATTCTTTCAATATCGGCGATATAATCAAAGTCGATACTTTTAAGCCCGGCGACCGCGTAGATGTTACCGGAACAAGCAAGGGTAAAGGGTTTGCAGGTGTTATTAAGCGCTGGGGCTTTGGCCGCCTTAAGGAATCTCACGGTACAGGCCCTGTAGCCAGACGCGGAGGCGCGACAGGTGCAAACTCGTCGCCATCGCGCGTTTTCAAGGGAAAAAAGAGCGCCGGCCATATGGGCGCAGAACGCGTAACCGTTCAAAACCTTGATGTTGTCAAGGTTGACGCAGAGAATAATCTTATTGCTGTTCGCGGCGCGGTTCCCGGTCCGCGTGGCAGTATTGTGGTTCTCTCTGAAACCGTTAAAAAGGCGTAAGGGAAGGAGGAAATCAATATGCCCACAGTATCTGTTTATGATATGACCGGAAAGGAAACCGGAAAAATTGAGCTTAGCGATGAGGTTTTCGGGATTCAACCAAATAAAACCGTGCTTCATAGTGCGGTGGTAAATTATTTAGCCAATCAGCGGCAGGGCAACCAGTCTACACTGACACGCGCCGAAGTGCGCGGCGGCGGCAAAAAGCCGTGGAGACAAAAGGGAACAGGACATGCCCGTCACGGCTCGATCCGATCTCCGCAATGGACACACGGCGGAGTTGCGCATGGTCCCAAACCACGCAGCTTTAGACTCTCGCTGCCCAAAAAAGTCAGGCGGCTTGCATTCAAATCTGCATTTTCCTCAAAGGTTGCATCGGGCGACATGATTGTAGTTGAATCGCTTAAGCTTGATGAAATAAAGACAAAATCCATGGTGAATGTTTTGGGAGCTCTGGGTGTCGACAGCAAGGCTTTGATTGTGCTGTCCGAGCCGGACAACAATGTTATCAAATCGTCCCGCAACATTCCCGGTGTCAAAACTGCACAGGTCAACACACTTAATGTATATGATATTCTCAATGCCGACAAATTTATTGTCGTCAGAGATGCCGTGTCAAAAATCGAGGAGGTGTACAAATAATGAACGCTCGCGACATTATTTTGGCGCCTGTGGTTACAGAAAAATCGGTTGGGTTATTAGGCGACAAGAAGTACACTTTTCGTGTAGCTAAAGGCGCAAACAAAATCCAAATCGCTCGGGCGGTTGAAGAGATTTTCGGCGTGAAAGTCGACAAGGTCAATACCGTCAGCATGAAAGGACGCTTTCGCCGGCAAGGCAGATTCGAAGGGTATACCCCCTCGTGGAAAAAAGCGATCGTTACATTGACAAACGATTCTAAGACAATTGAGTTTTTTGACGGCTTGTTTTAATTATTTGAGGCAAGTGGCCTTTTATAAGGCCGGGCAATGTATGGGATTTCAAGGCGCCTAAACCGAGAAATATCCCGCTAAGCCAGAAATTAGGAGAGTGATAAAACCATGGCAATAAAGTTATATAAGCCGACCACTCCCGGACGACGCGATATGTCAAAGATAGACTATAGCAACCTGTCCAAAGTGGAACCGGAAAAGAGCCTTTTAGCTCCTCTTACAAAAAAGGCCGGCCGCAACAATTATGGTCGTATTACAGTACGCCACAGAGGCGGAGGAAATCGGCGCAAATACAGAATTATTGATTTTAAACGTAATAAAACAGAAATGCCCGCCAAAGTGCTCACGCTTGAATATGATCCGAACCGCAGCGCACATATTGCCCTTGTGCAGTATGACGACGGCGAAAAAAGATATATTATAGCTCCGCAGGGGCTAAAGGTCGGGGATACTGTTATATCCGGCGAGCATGTTGATATAAAGGCCGGCAACGCTCTAAAGCTTGCCAATATCCCCACCGGAACATTTATTCACAATGTTGAAATGCACCCCGGCAAAGGGGCGCAGCTTGCGCGCAGCGCCGGAACAATGGCGCAGCTTATGAGCAAGGAAAACAATATGGCCTTAATCAGACTGCCATCAGGCGAAATGAGATATGTACCACTCAATTGCATGGCAACCATCGGACAGGTCGGCAATGTTGATCATGAAAACGTTAAATTAGGCAAGGCAGGCGTCAAGCGTCACTTGGGGTTCAGGCCTTCGGTCCGAGGCTCTGCTATGAACCCTGTTGATCACCCGCACGGCGGCGGCGAGGGCAAATCGCCGATAGGTCTTCCCAGCCCTGTTACACCGTGGGGCAAGCCTACCTTGGGGTACAAAACACGCGCACGCCACAGCCGTACCGACAAATTTATTGTCAAGCGCCGTGGCAGTAAGTAACGAAAGGAGATTCATTATTTATGGGTAGAAGCGTAAAGAAGGGTCCTTTCGTACAGCCTGCGCTGCTCAAAAGGATTCAGGAAATGAACAAAACCGGAGAAAAAAAGATATTGAAAACATGGAGTCGCGCATCCACTATATTTCCGGATTTTGTAGGGCATACGATAGCAGTCCACGACGGACGCAAGCATGTGCCTGTATATATTACAGAGGATATGGTAGGTCATAAGCTGGGAGAGTTTGCTCCCACCCGCACCTTTAGAGGTCATGCGGGGTCCAAAACGACCGCCAGCCGATAAGCTGCTGAAAGGAGAGAAACCAAATGGAAGCAAGGGCGCAAATAAAATATGCCCGTATTTCCCCTCGGAAGGTTGCGATTGTTCTCGACCTTATCCGTAACAAGCCGGTTGACGTCGCGCTGGCAATATTAAAAAACACTCCAAAGGCGGCTTGCGAATATCTCGAAAAGCTTCTTGAGTCGGCCATATCAAATGCGGAAAACAACAACAATATGGAACGCAGCAGCCTTTATGTCGACGAGTGTTATGTATGTCCCGGCCCCATTCTTAAGCGAATCCGTCCGAGAGCACACGGTCGTGCGTACCGCATCAACAAGAGGACATCACACATAACCCTTGTGCTCAGGGAAAAGGAATAGGCGAGGAGGAGTATTATGGGACAAAAAGTTAATCCGCAAGGTCTTAGAGTCGGAGTTATTAAGGACTGGAACTCTCGCTGGTTTGTCAAGAAAAGTGAGTTTGCCGATACCTTAATTTCTGACTATAAGCTACGCAAATATCTTAAAACTAAGCTTTACGGTGCAGGTGTTCCACAAATTGAAATCGAGCGCGATGCTTCGCGGGTTCGTATTAATATTCATTGTGCAAGACCGGGCATTGTTATAGGCAAAGGCGGAACCGAAATTGAGAAGCTGCGCAGGGAATGCCAAAAAATGCTTGGCAAACCCACACTAATCAACATTGTTGAAGTGCGCAACCCCGATGCAAACGCTCAGCTCGTTGCAGAAAGTATTGCTGCGCAGTTAGAAAAGCGCACATCTTTCAGACGTGCAATGAAGCAGGCAATCGGCCGTGCAATGAGGCTCGGAGTAAAGGGCATAAAGACGCAGGTGTCAGGTCGTTTGGGCGGCGCCGAAATTGCGCGTACCGAGCACTATCATGAGGGTACCATTCCGCTGCAGACATTGCGCGCCGACATTGATTACGGGTTTGCCGAAGCCCACACCACTTATGGTCGCATCGGTGTCAAAGTATGGATCTACCGCGGTGAGGTGTTGGGAACGACGGCCAAATCCAAAAAAGAAGGAGGCGGCAAATAAATGTTAATGCCTAAAAGAGTCAAATACCGCCGCGTTCATCGCGGACGCATGACCGGTAAGGCAACGCGCGGCACAACCATTAACTACGGAGAATACGGTCTTGCCGCTCTCGAACCGGCTTGGATAACATCTAATCAAATCGAGGCCGCACGTATTGCCATGACGCGTTACGTCAGGCGCGGAGGCCAGGTTTGGATAAAAATTTTTCCTGACAAGCCGGTTACTGAAAAGCCGGCTGAAACAAGAATGGGTTCGGGAAAAGGCTCGCCGGAATACTGGGTAGCAGTTGTAAAACCCGGGCGTATATTGTTTGAAATGGGCGGTGTTTCCGAGGAAGCCGCGCGCGAGGCTCTGAGACTTGCGGCCAACAAGCTGCCCATAAAGTGTAAATTTGTTAAAAAAGAAAAAGGCGCCGGTATGGACAACGCTGTTGTCGATTTGCCGGAAGACGCCGCCGTAACCGGTGCAGAGGAAACGGATGGTGAGCAGAAATGAAAGCAAGTGAATTGGAAAAAATCCGTGAAATGTCCGAAAATGAAATGCAAAGCAGACTAAAGGATTTAAAGACCGAATTGTTTAACCTTCGGTTCCAGCATGCGATCAATCAGCTCGAAAACCCGATGCGCCTGAAGGCTGTTAAAAAAGAAATCGCGATAATTAAAACAATATTACGCGAAAATGAGCTTAAAAACAGCGCCGAGGCGTAACGGAAGGAGGAGTGCACAGTGAGTGATCGTAATCTTAGAAAAACTCGCGTTGGCGAGGTTGTCAGCGACAAAATGGATAAAACCGTGGTTGTTGCTATTGAAGACAATGTCCGCCATCCGCTTTACAAAAAAATTATTAAGCGAACAATTAAGCTTAAAGCTCATGATGAGAACAATGAATGCCGCATAGGCGACCGTGTCGAGATAATGGAAACACGTCCTTTATCAAAAGATAAAAGATGGCGTGTAACAAGAATTGTTGTCAAAGCCAAGTAATGTCGGCTTTACTGAAAGGAGGAACGACTTGTGATTCAACAGCAAACCCGCCTTAAAGTTGCCGACAACACCGGCGCGAAAGAAATAATGTGCATCCGCGTTTTAGGTGGTTCCGGCAAAAGGTATGCAAATATTGGCGATGTCATTGTGGCTTCGGTTAAGAAAGCCACACCCGGCAGCGTTGTCAAAAAAGGCGAAGTCGTAAGAGCCGTAATCGTTCGCTCAGCAAAAGGGGTTCGGCGCGATGACGGCACATATATCCGTTTTGATGAAAATGCAGCAGTAATAATACGTGATGATAAAAACCCCAGAGGTACACGTATTTTTGGACCGGTGGCAAGGGAATTACGTGAAAAGGATTATCTTAAAATCCTAAGCCTCGCCCCCGAAGTGCTTTGATGGGAGGTGCCGAAAATGAACAAAAAGCTTCATGTTAAAAAAGACGACACCGTCCTGATAATCAGCGGCGACGACCGCGGCAAAAAGGGCAAGGTGCTCGAAGTAAGTCCCAAAGAAGGAAAGGTCATCGTAGAGGGCCGCAACATGGTAAAAAAGCACGTTAAGCCGCGTAAAATGGGTGATCCGGGCGGCATAATCGAATCTGCAGGAGCTATGTATGCATCCAAGGTCATGGTTATTTGCCCTCACTGCAACAAGCCGACACGCGTCGGGCATAAAAAATTCGCCGATGGAACCAAGTCGCGTATTTGCCGGCGATGTGGCGAAACCGTCTAAGGAGGTTAACAGCAAATGGCCAGAGTGCTGGAGTTTTATAGGCAGGACGTTGTTCCTGCAATGATGAAAAAATTCGGCTATAAAAGCGTTATGCAGGTTCCCAAACTTAATAAGATTGTCATAAACGTAAGCACCGGTGAAGCGCGTGATAACGCCAAGGTAATTGAGTCAATCATTGCGGATTTATCTGCAATTACAGGACAGCGCCCGTTGGTGTGCAAGGCGAAAAAGTCGGTAGCTAACTTTAAGCTTAGGGAAGGCATGAAAATAGGGGCAAAGGTTACACTTCGCGGACAGCGTATGTATGAATTTCTTGACAGGCTGTTTAACGTGGCACTGCCGCGTGTTCGCGATTTTCGCGGAATGAACCCAAATTCGTTTGACGGCCGCGGAAACTATAACCTGGGCATCAAAGAACAGCTTATATTTCCCGAAATAGATTATGACAAGATTGACAAGGTGCGGGGCATGGATATATGCTTTGTAACCACCGCAAAAACCGATGAAGAAGCACGCGAGCTGCTCACACTTTTGGGCGCTCCATTCCAAAGTTAAGGAGGGGATACCGTGGCAAAAACATCCATGAGATACAAGCAAATGCGCACTCCCAAATATTCAACGCGCCGCTATAACCGATGCAAAATCTGCGGACGTCCCCACGCCTATCTGCGTAAATACGGTGTATGCCGTATTTGTTTCAGAGAGCTCGCCTATAACGGTGAGATTCCCGGCGTGCGGAAAGCAAGCTGGTAAGCAATAGCTAAAGGAGGTTGACGGAATGCAAATCACCGATACCATTGCCGATATGCTGACGAGAATACGCAATGCAAATTCGGCCAAACACGATTCGGTTGATATCCCCGCTTCCAACATGAAGAAGGCTATTGCCCAGATTCTTGTTGACGAGGGATATATCAAAAACTATCAGTTTATTAAAGATGACAAGCAGGGTATTATTCGCATTTTCCTTAAGTATCAGGGCCCGTCTAAAACGCCGGTTTTGTTGGGCTTGCGGAGAGTCTCCAAGCCCGGACTGCGTATTTATACAAACAGCGAGAATATGCCCAGAGTGCTTAGGGGCATCGGAACCGCCATTGTTTCCACATCAAAGGGTGTCATGACAGATAAGCAGGCACGCAGTGAAAACATTGGTGGCGAAGTCCTGGCATTTATATGGTAAGGGGGGCAAGTTGATATTATGTCGAGAATAGGACGAAAACCTATAACCATCCCTGCCGGCGTTGAAGTCAAGGTTGAAGACGGCACAGTAACTGTTAAGGGTGCAAAGGGAACACTAACACAAAAAATACACCCGCTTATTTCGGTTGAAATAGACAACAGTACAATTAATGTGTTGCGGCCTGACGACGAGAAATTAAGCCGGTCGGTTCACGGTCTTACCCGCACGTTGATTGCAAACATGATTGAAGGCGTGACAAACGGCTTTAAAAAGGAATTGGAGATTAACGGCGTCGGCTATCGTGTACAAAAACAGGGAAAGGATCTCATAATGCACCTGGGGTATAGCCATCAGGTCGTTGTAAGCGAGGTTCCGGGTATAACGATAGAAGCTCCGGCACCAAATAAAATCACTATTTCTGGTCCCGACAAGCAACTGGTTGGTCAGTTTGCAGCCGAGGTTCGCAACAAGCGTCCTCCCGAGCCCTATAAGGGAAAAGGAATAAAATATGCAAATGAAACAATACGCCGCAAGGAAGGCAAGGCCGGCGTAAAGGGCACCAAGTAAGGAGAGTGACAACAAATGGTGAGCAAGCCAAGCAATAACAAAGCGCGACTGCACCGGCATGCCCGGGTTCGCAATAAGATCAGCGGAACGGCTCAGCGCCCGCGTCTTAATGTGTATCGCTCCTTAAACAACATCTATGCCCAAATTATTGATGATGTCGCGGGAGTTACTATTGCCACCGCATCAAGCATTGAAAAAGACTTTGATGCATACGGCGGCAACAAGGAAGCCGCCCGTAAGGTTGGCAACCTAATTGCCAAACGCGCCGCCGAAAAGGGTATAACTGAGGTTGTATTTGATCGCGGCGGCTACATTTATCACGGCCGTGTCAAGGAGCTGGCCGAAGGCGCCCGAGAGGGCGGCCTCAAGTTCTAAGAAAAGGAGGAAATACTTTGGCTAGAAACGACGCAGCAAATCCAGAATTAAATGAGCGGATTGTATCCATAAACCGTGTCAGCAAAACTGTAAAAGGTGGCCGCGTAATAAAGTTTTCGGCTCTTGTGGTTGTTGGTGACGGCAACGGTAAGGTCGGTTTTGGTATAGGCAAAGCCGGTGAAGTACCCGATGCGATTCGCAAGGGAATTGAAGAAGCGAAAAAAAGCATGATAAGCATATCGCTCAAGGGCGGAACTATTCCCCATGAGGTTATCGGCAAATTCGGAGCGGGTCGTGTGTTGATGAAACCTGCAGCGCCCGGTACAGGAGTAATAGCCGGCGGACCGGTTCGTGCCGTTGTCGAGGCCGCGGGCATTAAGGATATTCGTACCAAGGCTCTCCGCTCCAACAACCCGTGCAACGTCGTCAACGCGACAATGGAAGGTCTTTCGCGTCTGCGCACGGCCGAGCAGGCCGCTGCAACAAGAGGAATAGCAGCCGGGCAAACCAAAAATTAATGGGAGGGCAGATCAATGGCAAGTAAAGCAAAGAAAAGCGCCCTTAAGGTTACACTTGTAAAAAGCTTGATTGGTTGCAAAAAAGACCAGATTGCAACCGCAAAGGCTTTGGGACTTAGCAAAATAGGTGACAGTACAAACCAGCCCAATAATGATGCCACAAAAGGCAAAGTGGCAAAAATTATCCACCTCGTCGAGGTAACAGAGTCATAAGCATTCGAGTAAGGAGGTGCGAACAACATGAAACTGCATGAACTCTCTCCGGCACCCGGCTCCAAGCGGGAAAGACGGAGAATTGGCAGAGGGCACGGTTCGGGTCAAGGTAAAACGGCTGGAAAAGGCCATAAAGGTCAAAAGGCACGTGCGGGTCGCGGTGTGCGTCCCGGCTTTGAGGGTGGACAGATGCCTTTGCAAAGACGAATTCCCAAGCGAGGGTTCGTCAACATTTTCGGCAAAAAGTATGTGCCGGTAAATATTGCCGCGCTTGATGCTTTTGAGAACGGTGCCGTGGTTGATACTCAGTCGCTTAAAGATGCCGGTATAGTTAAAAAAACACTTGACGGCATAAAGATTTTGGGCAATGGCGAATTAAAGAAAAGCCTGACCGTCAGGGCTGCTGCTTTTTCAGAAACTGCTAAGGCCAAGATCGAGGCGGCAGGCGGAAAGGCAGAGGTGATATAAAATGTTTCAAACTCTGCGCAACGCATGGAAGATCAGCGATTTACGGCAAAGAATTCTTTATACGTTATTTATCATTTTAATATTCCGCATAGGCTCTGCGATTTCTGTACCCTATGTGGATGTCAACGTAATAGCCTCAGCCGTCTCCGAGTCGGGCGGTATCATGGATTATCTGTCTTTGCTGTCGGGTGGCGGCTTTTCAAACGCAAGTATTTTTGCGCTTTCAATTACGCCATATATAAACGCAAGCATAATTATTCAGCTTTTGACGGTAGCCATACCGCCGCTTGAAAGGCTTGCAAAAGAGGGCGAGGCTGGCCGCAAAAAGCTTGCGCAGATTACCCGCTATACCACTGTAGTGCTTGGACTTATGCTCGGAATAGCGTATTTTTTGATGGTGAAAAACAATTATAACGCCCTTGTTGCGGAGGTAAGAAGCGGATGGAGCTTTTGGTTTGCCGCAGTGGTCATTGTTTTGTGTTTCACCGCAGGTTCGGCACTTATGATGTGGTTGGGTGAACAGATAAATGAACGCGGAATAGGAAACGGCATTTCAATGCTGTTGTTTGCAGGAATTATCTCACGAATCCCATCAGCGGGATCATATTTGTGGAATTTGTTTTATCAGGCCGGAATCCAGCAGTTAAACGGCGGAGCAGGACTAAAATATGTTTTGATAGTTCCTATTATTTTGGTACTCTTCTTAGCCATTATAACTTTTATTGTAGTGATTACCGATGCCGAGCGCCGTATTCCCGTCCAGTATGCAAAGCGCGTTGTCGGCCGCAAAATGTATGGAGGGCAGAACACCTATATCCCGATCAAGGTCAATATGTCGGGTGTTATGCCGATAATTCTTGCAGTATCGATGGTTTCAGTACCGTCTGTCATATTCCGGTTTACTGGAACGCCCGAAAAAGGATTCTTTTATTGGATTTATAGGATATTCACTCCTACCCATCCGTTTTATGCTGTTTTGTATTTTGTTTTAATTATAGGATTTGCCTTTTTCTACGTAACAATCCAGTATAATCCACTTGAAATGTCCAATAATCTTCGTAAGAACTCGGGTGCAATTCCGGGATATCGGCCGGGCAAGCCAACCGTCGAATACATTAAGCGCGTCCTCAATAAAATAACGTTGATAGGTGCGATTTGTCTCGGTGTTATTGCAATATTCCCGATTTTCTTCAGCAATGTATCAGGAATACAAGGACTCGCTTTAGGAGGCACGTCGATTATGATTGTTGTCGGCGTAGCACTTGAAACTTCGCAGCAGATTGAAAGTCAGTTAATGATGAGGCACTATAAGGGTTTCCTTGATTAACGGACGGGAGGGAAGCTTAAAATTGAAAATCATCATACTCGGCGCTCCGGGTGCCGGAAAAGGTACTCAAGCCGAGGCTGTAAGTGAAGCATTAAAAATTCCTACCATTTCCACGGGAAACATTATCCGTGAGGCTCTGAAAAGCGGCAGCGAAATGGGGCTTAAAGCTAAGAAGTATATGGAAAGTGGCAGACTGGTGCCTGATGATGTGGTCATAGGCATTATACGTGACCGCCTGTCGTGGTCCGACTGCAAGAACGGCTTTATACTCGACGGCTTTCCGCGCACCATTCCGCAAGCCGAGGCGCTTGACAAAATGGGCATTGAAATTGATCGCGTCATTGAAATCAAGGTTGACGATGATGTAATAGCCCGTCGTGTTTCAGGCCGCCGTGTCTGCCCAGCCTGCGGTGCGACCTACCATACGAAGTACAGACTTCCAGAGGTAGAGGGCGTATGTGACAGGTGTGGCGACACCCTTATTCAGCGCCAGGATGACAAACCGGAAACCGTAAAAGAACGGCTGCATGTATATCATGAGCAAACCGAGCCACTAAAAGGCTATTATGCCGCTAAAGATAAGCTTTCTGTGGTAGTCGGACAAGAGAAAGTGGCTGATACTACACGTTTGATGCTCGCCGCTCTTGAGGATATAAAATGATTTGCATAAAAAGCAACCGTGAGTTGGATTTAATGAAGGAAGCCTGCATGATTGCGGCGCGGGCTCTTAGGCTGGCAGGTCAAGCTGTTAAGCCCGGCGTATCTACTGAGGAAATCGATTATGAGATACGCCGGTTTATCGAGAAACATGGTGCAAAGCCATCATTTCTCGGATACGGTGGATTTCCGGGCAGCGCCTGCATATCGGTTAACGGTACTGTTATCCACGGCATACCAGGCAAGCGTATCATAAAGGAAGGCGATATTGTCAGCATTGATGTCGGTGCCTATCTTAATGGATTTCATGGTGACAATGCGGCTACCTTCGCTGCAGGCAAAATCTCGCCTAAGGCACAGGCGTTGATTGATGCCACAAAACAAAGCCTGTACGAAGGCATAAAAATGGCGCAGGCCGGCAATCGCATAGGTGATATAAGCTCAGCGATACAACGGTATGTCGAGGTGCGCGGTTACTCGGTGGTACGGCAGTTTGTCGGCCACGGAGTAGGCGCGAACCTGCATGAGGACCCCAGCGTGCCGAATTTTGGCACACCAGGCCGCGGACCCCGGCTTGTTCCGGGAATGACGTTGGCCATCGAACCCATGATAAACGAAGGAACGTATAAGGTTAATATATTAGAAGACGGCTGGACCACAGTGACTGCCGACGGAAAGCTTTCGGCGCATTTTGAGCACACGGTTGCAATAACCTCCGACGGCCCCGTCATAATGACAATGCCATAGAGGGCAATGTGCGGCGTCAAGACTGTCTTTCGGCTGTCGGCCTATCGGATTATCACAAAGGGGGGATTTAATTGTCCAAAGCGGACGTTATCGAGCTCGAGGGCACTGTTATCGAAGCCCTACCAAACGCCACATTCCAGGTTGAGCTGGCAAATGGCCATGTTATTCTGGCACATATATCCGGCAAGCTGCGTATGAATTTTATACGTATTCTGCCGGGTGATAAGGTTACGGTCGAAATGTCTCCGTATGACCTTACGAAAGGGCGCATTACCTGGAGAACAAAATAAACAACGACCTTAGGTTGGGTTAAGAATAGCCTAATCAAAGGGATAAAGACAATAAAGTTATTCCGGACGGCTAAATCCGTTCCGTCAGAATGGAGGCTAACCATGAAAGTCAGACCTTCCGTAAAAAAGATCTGCGAGAAATGTAAAATAATCAAACGCAAAGGCCGCGTTATGGTGATTTGCGAAAACCCCAAGCACAAGCAGCGACAGGGTTGACAAAACCCTTATACTAATTATCCGACTCAAAATTTAATATCTTTAATCGGATATTAATATTACATTGGTCGGACAACTTTTTCAAATATTCATTCATTGCGGCATCATACAAACGCTGCAACAGAAAGGAAGGAATAAAAATGGCCCGTATAGCTGGTGTTGACTTACCCAGAGACAAACGCATCGAAGTCGGCCTTACCTATATTTTTGGCATAGGCCAGAAATCGGCAAGAGAAATTCTTGCTGCAACGGGAGTAAATCCCGACACGAGAGTTCGGGATTTGACCGAGGACGATGTGTCCAAAATAAGAGAGGTTATTGACCACAACTACAAAGTGGAGGGAGACCTTCGTCGCGACATTGCGTTTGATATAAAAAGGCTTATAGAAATCGGCAGTTACCGTGGAATTCGCCATCGCAAGGGTTTGCCAGTTCGCGGACAGCGTTCAAAGACAAACGCACGCACCCGCAAAGGCCCGAAAAGGACTATTGCAAACAAAAAGAAATAAGAAGGAGATTTAAAGTATGGCTGCTGCTAAATCCGGTGCGCGCAAGGGTGCAACCACCCGCCGCCGCAAAGAACGCAAGAATATTGAACGTGGCGTTGTACACATTCAGTCCACGTTTAACAATACCATCGTAACCATCACCGATACTCAAGGAAATGCCATTTCGTGGGCAAGCGCCGGCGAACTGGGCTTCCGTGGTTCGAGGAAATCCACCCCATTTGCTGCGCAGAGTGCGGCGGAAACCGCTGCAAAGGCTGCTATGGAACATGGGCTTAAGCACGTCGAGGTTTATGTAAAAGGGCCGGGTGCCGGTCGCGAGGCCGCAATCCGTGCTTTACAGGCCGCCGGACTTGAAGTCACTCTGATTAAAGACGTGACGCCTGTTCCACACAATGGGTGCCGTCCTCCCAAGAGAAGACGCGTATAATCGATTAAAGGAGGTGCTACCACTATGGCAAGATATACAGGTGCGGTGTGCAGAATATGCCGCCGCGAAGGACAAAAGTTATTTTTGAAAGGCGACCGCTGCTTTACAAGGAAATGCTCGGTGGACCGTAGGTCGTACGCTCCGGGTCAACATGGCCAGGGTCGCAAAAAGGTTTCGGAATACGGAAAGCAGCTGCGCACAAAGCAACACGCTCGCCGTTTCTATGGAGTTCTTGAAGGGCAATTTCACCATTATTTTGAACTGGCTCAGAAAATGCCGGGAGTCAAGGGTGAGAACCTGCTGGCTTTGCTCGAATCCCGTTTAGATAATGTTATTTATCGTTTGGGCTTTGCAAGCTCTCGCGCACAGGCGCGTCAGTTTGTGCTTCACGGACACTTCACCGTAGATGGGCGAAAAGTTAATATTCCGTCTTTTCTGACCAAAGTCGGACAGGTAATCGGTATTAAGGAAAGCAGCCGACAGAATGAGTATATAAAGTCTATTATTGAGGCTAATTCATCACGACCGGTACCGAAATGGTTGGAGTTAAATAGAGACACGCTCGAAGCAAAAATAGTTTCAATGCCCAACCGTGAAGATATAGATCTTCCAATTGAGGAAACTCTCATCGTTGAGCTGTACTCGAAGTAAGCACAGTATGCAAAGGTTTTGCCTTTTGGCGCCGGTCTGCATTTTTTAAGGCATCAAAAGGCGAGGCGACAAATTAAAGCGCTGAACTGTCAGACCGCAGCGATTACCGCTCTAAATAAGGAGGGTTTTGAATTGATTGAGATTGAAAAGCCCAGAATAGAGGTTTTGGACACCGAACCGGGTGGAAGTTACGGAAAATTCGTAATAGAACCGCTTGAGAGAGGTTTTGGAACGACACTGGGAAATAGCCTGCGCCGTGTGCTGCTGTCCTCTTTGCCCGGCGTTGCAGTGACAGCGGTAAAAATAGAAGGTGTGCTTCATGAGTTCTCCACTATTGAAGGCATAAAGGAGGATGTTACTGAAATCATCCTCAACATCAAGGGTCTTACTGCAAAGATAGCAGGCGACGGCCCAAAGATGGTTTATATCGAAGCCGAGGGAGAATGCGAGGTAAAAGCGGATTCGATAAAGTGCGACAGCGAGGTTGAAATACTCAATCCCGATATGCACATTGCCACTTTAAGCGAAGGCGCACGCCTTAGTATGGAAATAACTCTCGATAAGGGTCGCGGCTATGTTTCGGCCGAACGCAACAAACAGCTTATGTCGCCCATAATCGGTCTTATCCCGGTTGATTCAATCTATACGCCTGTCTTAAAAGTAAACTATACAGTTGAGGATACACGCGTCGGTCAGATTACCGACTATGACAAGCTTACGCTTGAAATATGGACTAACGGTACAATATCGGCACAGGAAGGTGTGTCATTAGGTGCCAAGGTGTTGACCGAGCATCTTAACTTGTTTGTGGATTTGTCAGGCGAAACCTATGTCGGCGATTCTATTATGGTTGAAAAGGACGACAAGGGCAAAGAAAAGGTTTTAGAAATGACGATTGAAGAACTGGACTTGTCGGTTCGCTCGTTCAACTGTCTCAAACGTGCCGGTATTAACACTGTTGAAGAGCTAATAAGTAAAACCGCCGAAGATATGATGAAAGTTAGAAATCTGGGCCGCAAGTCGCTTGAGGAAGTCGTTAACAAGCTTGACTCATTGGGTCTCAGTCTCCGTACCGAAGAGGAATAGGCTTTTTGCACAAATAATAGTTTCACCTTAGATCAAAGGAGTGAATGATATGCCCGGGACCAGAAAACTTGGAAGGCCTGCGGCCCACCGATCGGCTATGCTGCGCGCCATGGTTACTTTCCTGTTGGAAAAAGGGCGCATAGAAACCACGGTAACTCGAGCAAAAGAGGTTCGTTCTATGGCCGAAAAAATGATAACAATTGCCAAAGACCCAACTTTGGCAAATAAAAGACTTGTGTTTTCTTATTTAACCAAGGAAAGTGTATGCAAGAAACTGTTTGATGAAATAGCGCCTAAATATGCCGAGCGAAATGGCGGTTATACCCGT
Source organism: Oscillospiraceae bacterium (assembly GCA_028697255.1). Lineage (GTDB taxonomy): Bacteria > Bacillota > Clostridia > Oscillospirales > Acutalibacteraceae > Avimonas. Next base: position 7,968 of record JAQVFM010000004.1, on the reverse strand, counting down.
ATCATCAAGACATATGTTCGCCGCGGTGACGCCGCCCAAATGGCCATTATACAATTAGTATAATATAGTTATATATAACAAAAGGAGCTGATTTTTATGTCAGCTCCTTTTGTTAATTTCAGATACTGTACTATTCTCAGTTTAAAAATGCGGTTTAATGTGAGAATAGTATTAATTTAATTTATTCATTACCAGTCCGGTAATGAGCTTAGGATAAAAATATGTAGATTTTTGCGGCATTTTTTCGCCTGCAGATGCAACATCCTTTATTTCGGACACACGGGTCGGATTTAAAATAAAAGCGCACTGGTAGTTTCCGGAGGAAACTCCCTCAATTGCTTTGAGAATATCGCGTGTATATGTAAGATTAGTTTGTTGTGCCATATTTTCACTGTCGATACCGAGCAGCCGTTCGAGAATCAGCGTATGCAGTATTGTTACATCAAGGTTGCGCGATGCGGGTGACAGAGATGGCAAAAGCTTATTCATGATATCGCTGTCACGAAGTGTCAGCAACGTGAATGTATCGCCGCCCGTATATAGCCCAAACGCATGCTCGCCACTCAGGTAGGCATGCTCAAGCGCTTCATCAAATACGGATATGTTTTCATCTTTAACATGAAAATACTGCCTGCACGAATCAAGCAATGACGGTATATCGAGCGAATCAATGCTATGTATAAGGCGGTGTGTGGGAAACACTACAAGACCGGGATGGTTCATATCGACCATAACCATCATAACATAATCGGTGGCAGCGCCCTCGGGAACGCCCTGTGTGCGCATATAATTTCGATAATTTAGCGCCGTTTCATACCGATGGTGTCCGTCAGCTATATACAGTTTCATATTTGCCATGTGCTTTTGTATATAAGCGATGACTGCCTCGTCGGTTATCGACCAGAGCCGGTGCTCAAGTCCCTCATTATCAGTCATTTCGCATATCGGCTGTTCACGAGACGCCAGGTTCATAATATCAAGCGTCTCCTGTTCGCCGCCATCGTCATTATAAAGAGCATAAATGCTGCTAAAGTTGCAGGCAGTTGCCTTCATCAGATTAAAACGGTCGGTTTTGGCCTTGGACAAGGTTTGCTCATGCGGAAGAATAATACCTTTTTCAAATTCTTCAAGCTTAACAAGTCCTATAAGTCCCATTACGCTGTGTTTACCGCCTTCAATGCCGCTTATATCACTGCGCCCTTCAAGCTCAAACCGAATTTCGTAAATATAAAGTCCGGGCTTTTCATCATTGGCTAAAATACCTTTGTCCAGCCAATCTTTTAGAGTTTCGCCGGCTACGGCATACGGATTGTCGCCATCTCGCGGCAGCTCTAATCTGACAATGTTATAAGGGTTGCGCTGGATGTACTCCTTTCTCTGCTTTTCGCTTATAATGTCATAGGGCGGGCAGGTGAGTTCTTTGATGTCTCCTGCTTTTGGAGTAAAGCGTAATGCGTTAAAAGGGCGGATTTCCGCCATGTAGACCATTCCTTTCTGTGTATCTTTAAAAACAATATTCTTGCCTTAGTCGATTGCGTATTATACCAATTTGCGGGCGAACACAGTTCACCCCTATTTTTGAACCTGATAATAGCAGTAATTTTAATTATTCGGCAGGCATTAAATAACATTCTACCTGCCGACACTGCATTCGTCAAGACAAAGGTTGTTATATCTAACCACACCGGGGTCATTAAAAGCCTTTGATATTTGCGCACTAAAATTAAATTCAAATACAATCCCGTTTGGGAAAATATCGGCAAGCGGAATCAAGACAAAAGCACGCTCGGCCAAACGCGGGTGCGGAATCGTAAGCTCATCGCTATTGCATGTCACACCTTGATATAAAAGCAAATCAATATCAATAACACGCGGCCCGTTCTTTATATTCCGCTTTCTGCCAAGCGCTGCTTCGATACCGAGGCAAGAGCCTAATAGTGCCTTAGGAGAAAGCTTTGTATCGATAAGTACGACGGCATTAAGAAATGACTGCTGATTTAAATATCCAACCGGTTTTGTTTCATAAACAAACGATGTATTCAGCACAGTTGTTTTTGGCAAAAAGGATAACGCGCTGAGAGCTTTTCGCAGCATAGCCTCACGGTCGCCAAGGTTGCTGCCCAGCGACAATAATGCGCCGCTCATGCCTGACTCACACGGGTACGAGTAATTTCAACTCCGGCATAATCAATCTTTGCACTTACCGGAGCTTCGGGCTTTTTAAGAAATACCGTTACCGATTCTACAGCAAATTCTTGCAAAACAGCATCTGCGACGCGCTGAGCCGCGCGCTCTATAAGGTTATCAGATTGCGCCTGCATAACTTTAGTGATAAGCTTTATAACTTTTGCATAATTGACTGTGGCACTCAGTAAATCAGTGTTGCAAGCCGTTGTCAAATCCCGCAACATTGTGACATCAAGCTCGAATATCTGGCCGTTTTCCTTTTCTTCGGGGTTGACACCGTGATAAGCGAAAATACGCAAGCCCTTTATTATTATCTTATCCATAGTATTCCTCACTAATACCAACTTTTTTTAACGCATCTGTAACGCGTGCAGCCTGTACAGCAGCGGCAACGTCATGAACGCGCAAAATGTGTGCACCGTTTAGTGCCGCAATTGTGTGCAATGCCAATGTACCGGCAAGCCTGTCGTCCGTATTTAAAGATGAATCGCAGCACGAGGCAATCACACGTTTTCGCGACGCCCCTACCATCACCGCTGTTTGCGGTAGACCGTCAATAAGCCTACGCAGGTGCGCAACAAGCATCAAATCGCCATGCCTGTCCTTTCCAAAGCCTATGCCGGGATCTAAGCATATTCGGTTTAGCTCAAGACCTTGGCAGTCAGCAGTATTCAATGCCTTTTCAAAATAGGCGCGCACCATTTTAATTGCGTTGCTGCCGTTTCCGGTATCGTCCGATCCTTTGCCCGAATGCATTAAAATAAGTCCTGCACCGGTTTTTGCCGCTATGGCAGGCATCTCGTTTTCAAGGCTTCCCGATACATCGTTTATTATAGAGGCACCCAAGCGTATTGCTGCATCGGCCACTTCAGGGTAAAAGGTATCAATTGATATTGGTACGTCCACCTTTTCTTTTAGTGCGCACAGCACCGGATAAAGGCGCTCCCATTCCTGCTCGGCCGAAATCCGGGTATATCCCGGGCGTGTCGATTGAGCACCAATGTCAATTATATCAGCACCTTCACTTACCATTTCAAGTGCACGATGGACAGCCTTATTGACATCAAAATACATTCCACCGTCAAAAAAGCTGTCGGGCGTAATATTTAGTATACCCATGATATAAGTGCGCGCACCTAATTTAAGTGTATGCGATCCGCAATTAAAAACCAATCCCTCACCTCAAAAAATGGAGATTCTCTCCGCACAGCCGGCAGCAAAGAATCTCCCAATATTTTTATATTTCGTTTACCGGGATCTTTTTCTTTCAAAGGCGGCCGAAACCAGCCCTTTAAACAGCGGATGGGGACGGTTGGGCCGCGATTTAAACTCAGGGTGGAACTGGCAGCCGACAAACCACGGATGGTTCTCGATTTCAATCATTTCGACGATATGCTTATCGGGTGAAACACCCGCCATCAACATGCCGTTTTTCTCAAGCACCTCACGGTAATCGTTGTTGAATTCATATCTGTGACGATGGCGTTCATAAATTATCTCTTCACCATAAAGTTTAAAGGATTTTGATCGAATGTCAAGCACGCACGGATATTTGCCCAGCCGCATGGTACCGCCTTTATGGCGAACACTGCGCTGTTCGGGCATAAGATCTATCACGGCGTTTTTAGTCGAAGGCTCTATTTCGCTTGAATTTGCGTCAGAATATCCAAGCACATTGCGCGCGTATTCAATAACAGCTACCTGCATGCCAAGACAAATACCGAGATAAGGAATGCCGTTTTCGCGCGCATAGCGTGCCGCCAGCATTTTACCCTCTATGCCGCGGCTGCCAAAACCGCCGGGAACAAGAATGCCGTCGACTGATCCAAGTATTTCGTCAATATTATCACTGTTAAGCTCCTCTGCATCTACCCACCTTATGTTAATCGATAAGCTGGACGGAATGCCACCGTGCTTTAGTGCTTCGACAGTGCTAAGATATGCATCGTGCAGCGATACATATTTGCCAACCAATGCGATTGTGACTGAGTTCTTAGGATTGCGCAGCGTTTCAACCATGCTTGTCCACTCTTTGAAATCGGGCACAAGCCCGTTCAATCCAAAATGCCGGCAAACAATATGGGCAAGACCTTCATTTTCGAGCACAAGCGGAGCCTCATACAAAAGCGGCAAATCAGAGTTTGCAATGACACAATCTCTTTTTACGTTGCAAAACAGTGCAATTTTATCCTTAAGCTCCTGCGAAATCGGGCGTTCGGAACGGCACACAATAATATCAGGTTGAATACCGAGCGATAACAGCTCCTTAACCGAATGCTGAGTTGGTTTTGTTTTCATTTCCTGGGACGCGGCAATATAGGGGACAAGTGTAACGTGAACAAACAAACAGTTCGAGCGACCGTGTTCAATACTAAACTGGCGTATCGCTTCAAGAAAAGGAAGTCCTTCGATATCGCCGACCGTACCGCCAATTTCAATTATGTGAACATCGTACTTGCCCGAATCCAGCATAATACGGCGCTTAATTTCATCGGTTATATGTGGAATTACCTGAACAGTGCCCCCGTTATAATCACCGTTACGCTCCTTTTGCAATACATGCCAATAAACCTTACCGGAGGTTACCGAACTATTCTGGCTAAGGCTTATATCTATAAACCGCTCATAGTGACCTAAGTCAAGGTCAGTTTCAGCGCCGTCATCAGTCACAAACACCTCGCCGTGCTGGATGGGGTTCATGGTGCCTGGATCAACATTAAGATAAGGATCAAGCTTTTTTACCGATACACTCAAGCCGCGGCACTTGAGAAGCCGACCGAGTGAAGCCGCAGTAATGCCCTTACCTAAACCAGATACTACGCCTCCGGTTACAAACACGTATTTAGCAGTCATAAAAATTTCCTTTCTCCACTTATGTTCAAAGCACCGGACGCACGGCAATACTAAGCGATTTAAGGTATTGCTTTAGCTCAGATATATCCACCTCTCGAAAATGAAAAAGAGATGCCGCAAGCACCGCGTCGGCCTTGCCCTTTAATATTACATCAGCAAAATGTTGCATGTTACCTGCGCCGCCCGAAGCAATCACGGGGATTCCGACCTTATCCGAAACCGCAGCGGTAAGCTCAACGTCGTAGCCCTCTTTTGTGCCGTCGCAGTCCATGCTGGTTAAAAGGATTTCGCCGGCGCCTAAAGCCTCAACATGTGCCGACCATTCCAAAACATCCAATCCTGTGTTAACAAGTCCGCCGTTTTTGTATACGTCCCATCCCTGCCCATCGCTGCGCCGTCGTGCGTCTATCGCGACAACAACGCAACTACTGCCGAATTCATTTGATGCCTCGGTAATTAGCTTAGGATTTTCGACCGCCGCGGTGTTTACTGATACCTTGTCCGCACCGCATAAAAGAATTGCACGAAAATCCTCGATATTACGGATTCCGCCACCTACCGTAAACGGAATAGAAAGCTGCTCGGCAACTCGGGATGCCAAATCAACCACGGTATTGCGTCTTTCGTTGGAAGCTGTAATGTCGAGCAACACCAATTCGTCGGCACCCGATTTAGAATATGCCTTTGCCACCTCGACGGGATCTCCGGCATCACGTAAATTAACAAAGTTTACTCCTTTTACCACGCGCCCATTTTTAATGTCCAAGCATGGAATAATGCGTATTACACTCAACGGCTTATCTCCTTTTGCGGCAAAGGTTTTTAAAAACATTACACCCTAAACGGTAGCATTTATGAAAAATCATTTACATATTTTATCATAAAACCTGAAAATCGGTCAAGACTGCATTTTTGCATTTTTTATTTTTCTCAGGGATTATAACGGTCCTTTTTAGAATTATCCGGTTTATTATAAATGCTGAGCACAACAGACAAAGCTACGAATGTTATAATCAGCCCGCCCACTGTCCATACGGTCCATGAGGGCAATCCGAAAATATCAGAATTTTTTGTTGTACTCTTTGATACTGTGCCTGCGGTTGTTATCGTTTTTGTTAACGATGATGCCGGATTAGGCGGGGCTGAACAAAGCGCCTTTATGTCGTCGATTGTCATTGCATAGTCATATATTGCCAATTCGTCTATCAATGCGTTAAGTGTTGGGTCGCCCCAACGGCCAAAACCAATCGTCAGCATATTGTTTCGCATTTCCTCAACGCCAAGTACTAACAATTGTTCAAACCGCAAATGACCGTCGATATAAAGCTTTAAATATTGTCCGTCCATTGTAACAGCAACATGGTGCCATTTGTTTTGTGATAATCCAAACGACTCTTTACCCGGCTCGGCCGGGTTGTAAAGCTCATATTTTACACGGTCTTTTTTATCACCCATTGAAAATTCCATATAGACACCGTCGAGTATTTTGCCGTCTTTGTCCTTTTTTTCGGGATTTTTTGCGTGGGGCATTAAGGTTAAATAGGTATTGTCATTGTGGGACAATGTAAAAAGCCGCTGTGAATACATCGATTGTTTGTCTTGTCCGTCAGCTGCGCCGCGCCAATAAAACCATCCTGCAACAGTCATTTTGTGTATCTGCAGCTGCCAATATCCAACTTCAAGGTATTGTCCTGCGCCGTTAAGCGATACACACCTACCCGAATAGCCGTTTTGCTGCCAGGTAAGTTTATTTTGCGGTATTTGCTTTTTACCACTATAGCAATTGACATAAGGGGACATAGTGTCAGGCTCATGCACTATCCAAAGGCGCCCGTTTTTATATCCCTTGGCTGCAGATACAGTCCACACACTCAGCAGCAATAGTAAAACCATAATCGGGAAAATAAGTTTTAACTTCATTGCAACTCCCACAGAGATTATTTTTTATTTTTCTTGGAAAGATAAGAAAGCCACGACAGTGCTGCAATCAACACAATTGCAACAATGCCGAATATGTAGGGCATGATGTTGGTTTTTTCCCCCGTAGCGGGCGTGCCGCTTGCTGCGCCAACGAAAAATTGTCCAAAAGACATAAGAAAAGCTGTTAATAATGCGGGCTTCTTCATTGCAATCTCTCCCTTATATTTAGATGTTATTAGTATAAGCTATTAGGCGAACGAATTCAACCTTGATATGCATGCAGATTTCCCGTATTGTTTATCTTATTCTGGCGCAAAATAGTTATTTTAGGGAAATATTGTATAATCATTGTATCGGTCAAACCGTTATAATTTACAGTATTGACATATTTATAAGGTTGTATAATTAGCAATTTTGTTATATAATAAAGTGCTGAAATAAGGGCACTTGGGAGGTCGGCTGTTGAAATACGTATATCTTGACAATGCCGCTACAACACCTGTTTATCCCTCTGCTGCCAAAAAAGCAATGGAAATGATGACGGTGTACTACGGCAACCCATCATCGCTGCATTCACTCGGCATTAAAGCCGAACAACAGCTTAATATTGCGCGTGAGCAGGTTGCCGGGTTGATTGGATGCCGTTCGGACACGCTTGTGTTCACCTCCGGCGGGACAGAAGCTAATAATCTGGCTATTCTGGGCTCGATAGAAGCAAGAAGCCGTGCAGGGCGTCATGTTGTAACATCTGCCGTTGAGCATTCATCGGTTTCCGCCTGCTGCACCGAGCTTGAAAACCGAGGTTATGAGGTGACCCGCCTTGTACCCGGACAAGACGGAATTATCACGGCAGAACAAGTTGCGGACGCATGCCGCGACGACACGGTTCTTGTCAGCATTATGGCCGTCAACAACGAAAACGGCGCACATTTTCCAATTGACCGCATTGTGCCGGCTGTTCGCAGAGCGGCGCCCGATGCACTTATTCACTGTGATGCTGTGCAGGCA
>JAQVFM010000070.1 GCA_028697255.1 Oscillospiraceae bacterium | reverse complement strand
CCATCGGCAGGCTGCGTTGGCAGTTTGTGACAGCATAATCGAGCTTTGCAATGGCCAGATAATTCAAAAATAAATAATGCTCACTGAATAATACCGTTTTGCGATGGTTGAATATTATTCAGCAGGCATTAGATAATGCTATCATTTAAAGCGGCGCGATGAGGGCATCGCGGCCTACTATATAAAATGGCGGGATGGTAATCCCGCCATTTTATATAATCAAATTTTCGGTGTCAAAATTATTTGCTGAGCCGGAACAAATCGCGAATTTTTAATCGTTGTCCGTAATGCATGACTGATGCCGAATACAGTCTTACAGACACGGTAGAAACCACTATAATTGCGACAATCAAAAGAACGATTGAAATCACTATGTCCTGAGCGGCAACCGTTTCGTTGAGAAGTCTGAACGGCATTATAAATGAAGACGTAAACGGTATATAGCTTATGACACGGCGGATTGTCTGATTGGGCAGAAACAACACCATGTATGCGGAATAAAATGAAATTAGACTCACAAGCACCGACGGCATCATTGCAGACTGCAAATCCTCAATACGGCTTACCGTAGAGCCGCATACCGAGTTTATCATTGCGTATAAGGAATATCCTAACAGGAAATATACAAGAATGAGTAGAGCCGATATTGGTGTGAAAGAGGACAGGGCGAGGGGAACACCGGAAATTGTAAAGTCGTTTGGAACTAAAAAAGTGTAACCCAACGCAGCAGCAATAATAAACACAGACAATTGCAAAAGACCCAGTGTGCCCATTGCCAAGCATTTGCCCAGAAGAATACGTGACGGCTTTGCAGAGACTATGAGCGTTTCCATCACGCGGGATGTTTTTTCTGAAGCCACAGACATGGATACACCATAACCGTAATAATAAATTGAAAAGAACATAAGTAAAGTTAGGGCTACGCCAAGTGCATACCCTGTCGCATCCATCTTACCGGCGGATACAACCGTATAGGTTATGTCGGACAGCGCAAGTTTTGTTTGCTGTTCGGATACGCCTGCTTTTTTCAGCGTGTCCGATACATAAACCTGTTCAATCACTTTCGCCATTGCGTCAGTCGGTGTACCGCTCATAAAGTCAGTAACAGTGAAACGCAGCGACGGCATTATTTCACCTTCTAAAATTTCAAGCAACGCAACAGATTTGTCGTTTTCAATTATATTTTTATATTGTGAAATTTTATTAGGCTCGCCTTTTGTAAATTCGACATCTGAAAAAGCGAGTGACAATGCCTCTAACGCCCCCGGAACAAGGCTGTTTTGGTCCAATAGATAGCAGGTATAATTCTTTTTCTCATCACCGGGCTCAGCCCCCACATCGCCGGAATCCCCTGAGTCACCACGACTAATTATTGCCGGAATTGAGCAGGCGGCAAATATCAGCACCAGCACCAATACAGTTGTTATGATAAAAGCTTTTTTACGGACATTATCCTTTAATGTAAATTTAAATACCGTTAATATATCTCTCATACCGCCGCACCTACTTTTTCAATAAATATTTCATGAAGTGACGGTTCGCGGATTTCGTACCGTTCGGGATAGATATTGTTATCGATCAAATCGCGCAGAAAAGTCTGTGCATCTTCGTCACCGTTAATTTTGAATTCGAAACCGTCAGCAGTCTGTTCTATAAGCGTTAGCCCATGCTTATCTGCTATTGATTTAACATTATCTATTCCCGATGTATCACATTTAAGTGAAAGATTTGTATGACCGTAACCGGCTTTAATTTCGCGAAGGTTGCCCCGAAGCACCGAGCGCCCCCTGTCAAGTATCACCAAATCCTGGCAATACTGCTCCATCATATGCATCTGATGGCTTGACATGATTATTGTGCAGTTATTTTCAATCAACTCGTCTATGATGCCTTTAAATACATCCGTGTTTATCGGGTCAAGACCGCTAAAAGGCTCGTCCATAAAAATAAGTGTCGGATTATGTATGAGAGTGGCGATAAGCTGGATTTTTTGCTGATTTCCTTTAGACAGCTTTTCGGAAAGCATTCCGGCGTATTCAGTAACACCAAGACGGTCCATCCAGTATTTGGTTGCACGGTTGGCTTCGCTTTTGCTCATGCCGCGAAGCTGAGCAAAATATACAAGCTGTTCTTCAATGCGAACTTTCGGGTATATGCCCCTTTCTTCGGGCATATACCCGAATTTTACCGTATTGCGGTTGACAGGCAACCCGTTCCACGAAACTTCGCCCTGATCTTTTTCCATAATTCCTAATATCATGCGAATGGTTGTTGTTTTCCCTGCGCCGTTAGTCCCCAAAAGACCGAACACTCCCGGTCGGCTGATTTCAAAGGATAAGTTGTCAACGGCTTTTTTATCACCGAAAGACTTGCTAATGTTATTTACGGTTAAAGCCAAATGCCTTACCTCCTCGTATGTTTCATATATGACATTAAGTAAAGTATACCACAATAAATACCGTTTTACAACAATTATTAAGTATATTGGATTGCTTAAATACATTGCATTTTATTCGACAATAAAGTATAATTTTTAAGCTTAGATTTGAGCTGGAATGGAGTAATTTTATGTTCAAGAGTATTTCTTTTTTAGTCTGTGCGGTGATGATGCTGACATTGTCGTCTTGCAATAAAGGTGTTGTACCCGACAGCCAACCTGTAGAACAGACGACCAAACCGGCGCCGTCAACGACGGCTCCGACGGTACCGGCTAAAGCCATTAATCCACTTACCGGGTTAGCTAACATAACACCGGGTCAATCTGTGCGGCCGGTCTGCGTAATGATTGGTAACGATGACCGCTCACGGCCACAGGCAGGCATAGATAAGGCGGATATGTTTGTCGAAGCGGAAACCGAAGGCGGAATTACCCGAATTATGACTGTTTTTGCTGGCGTTTCGCGAGTGCCGGGCAAGCTTGGCCCAATTCGCAGCGCTCGCACACCGTTTATTTTAATTGCAGAATCCTTGGGTTCGGTGTATTGCCATGCCGGTGGAAGCCGTGCAGGTCTTAATGTGTTAAAAACGGCTGATGTTGGCAATATTGATGCGCTGTACGGAATCAATAATTCTGCTTTTTGGAGAGACGCCGGGCTGCGTAATTCAAAAGGGCTGGAATACAGCATGATGACAAGCGGCGAACGACTGAACACTCGTATTAAAGCATTTAAATTTTCTCAAAAGACCGACAACCCATCTCCGTTTGCTTTTGGTGACAAGAAATCCGGTTCAGGTGCAGGGAACAGTGTACAGGTTAAGATGTCTAATCTTCAAACTATAAGTTTTCGTTACGATGCAGGCAGCGGTCTTTATACTAAAATAAACGGCACTCTGTCTTCAGGTACAGAGCATAAAACAATGGATGGTGCAATATTAAAAGCAACTAATATAATAATAATGTATGATAATAAGTATAATGAAGATGGACGAACCATTAGTTTTCGTTTGAATAACGGTACCGGATTGTTGGTGTCGGGAGGAAAGAGCCGGCAAATTCGCTGGAGCAGATCAAAGGGAAGTCTTAAGTTTACCGAAAATGATGGTAGCAAGTTAATGCTGCCGTCAGGCAAAGCTTATATATGTTTAACGGATTTAAGCAATGCATCTAAAACGGTTATAACATAAAATTTGAAAAAAACTAATAAAATTGTCCGCTTATACACAATATAATAGAAAAGGCAAGAAAAAAATAAAAAGGGTGTTGACAAACTGAAGATGTGATGTTATTATAGCTAAGCGCTCTTGAGAGCCCCTCAAAAACGGGGGAGTCGCAAGAGCTTAAATAAACCGCAAATCAA
>JAQVFM010000003.1 GCA_028697255.1 Oscillospiraceae bacterium | reverse complement strand
TGGTGGAGGCGAGGGGAATCGAACCCCTGTCCGAAAATCACTTGCCCTGGCTTTCTCCGAGCGCAGCCGGTCTTTTTAGATTCCCCTCATCGGACGCTGACAGGCAAGCTTCCGATTACGGTAGCCGTTAATTCATGATAAAGAGCACGGCTCATCTTTATTCACGTGCACCGCTAATCGACGCCTTTATCCCGGTCGCGGTATTCCGAGTAAAGACGGCAGCCTAATTAGGCTGCGTACGCAACAGTTTTGTTGTCGTTTGTTTTTAAAAGTGCGGATTTTATAGCGGGCCCGCCCCGCTGCTCGCTTACCAAGGTTCACAATCCCCGTCGAAACCTTTACGCCCCCGTATAATATCAGCCGTCTTAATAGAGTGCCAAGCGGCTGATAATAAGGTGCGTATAACAGTATAGCATAGCGCGGCATTAATATCTACTTATATTTTTTGCCGTTTAATAGTATAACAAGACGCATAAACTCATTTTTTTATTTTTTTCTTCTTTTGTTCATTTGATATGTTAGTGTCATAAGGCTATCACTAAGATGAACATTTTCCACAGCAACATCGGGAAAATGATAAGCTATATCATAATGGGTAAAATTCCAAAACCCGCTAATGCCAAGTGATATCATGTGTTTGACAATCTTGGGCGTAACTTCTTCCGGTATGCAAAGGATTGCAACCTCAACTTTATTAGCTTTGCATACCTCGTCGATTTTGCTAATAGGCAGAACCTCGTTGTTACGGATTTTGCTGCCCACAACATGAGGCGAATCATCAAAAATTCCGACTAATCGAATACCGCGCTTTTCAAAATCCATGTGGTTTGCAATAGCACGCCCCATGTTGCCGGCACCCAACAAAACTGTAGGCGTAGGTACATCAACACCAAGGATATGCCCGATTTCATTATAAAGCTGATCAACGATGTAGCCATAACCCTGCTGACCGAAACCTCCAAAGCAGTTGAGGTCCTGCCTGATTTGTGAGGCAGTCAATCCCATACGCATGGACAATTCGCGCGATGAAATGCGGATTATGCCATTTTCCTTAAGGTTGTGCAGGAACCGGTAGTATCTCGGGAGTCGGCGGATTACAGACATGGAAATGTTCTGATTTTCTTTAGCCATTACGACCCCTCCTTGCAAGAGGAAAAACTGTACTTTTGCGGTTATCCCCGTTTATTTTATTTAGTGCTGCTTTGTTCGCGTGTATAGTTTAGTAAACCGCCGGCGAGCAGTATATCTGCCTGCCGTTTTGTAAAGTTAGCATGAAGTGGTATAGTATCGCCGGTTGTTTCGTTTAATAGTGCAATTTCTTTGCCATCCTTTAATCTCTTGCTGATGTCGGGTAGACAAAGCATATCCCACATCGAAACCTTATCATAATCCGACTCGTTTGCAAAGGTTAGTGGCAATATACCGGCATTTATAAGGTTGGCAACATGAATGCGAGCAAAGGATTTTACAATAACGGCCTTGATGCCAAGATAGAGAGGGGCAAGCGCCGCGTGCTCGCGCGAGCTTCCTTGACCATAGTTTGAGCCGCCAATTATTATTCCCTGCTTTTCTTTTTTGCAGCGTGACGGAAATTCTTCATCGCAGCGGGTAAAGCAGTGCTCAGATATTGCAGGAATATTTGAGCGCAGAGGCAAAATTTTTGCCCCGGCAGGCATGATGTGGTCAGTTGTGATGTTGTCGCCGACTTTGAGCAGAACCTTTGCCTTGATACTTTCTGACATAGGAGAAGTGTCTGGAAAAGGCTTTATATTAGGTCCCCGGCGAATTTCTATATCCTCCATTTCGGATTCAGGTGCCGGTGGTATAATCATATTGTCGTTTATCAAAAATTTGTCAGGCATTTTTATTTTTGGCGGCTGTCCCAATGTGCGCGGATCGGTAAACAAGCCGGTAATTGCCGATGCAGCAGCGGTTTCCGGGCTTACAAGATAGACCTGCGCGTCGGCTGTGCCCGAACGTCCCTCAAAGTTGCGGTTAAAGGTGCGAAGCGATACGCCCGCTGAATTTGGTGACTGTCCCATGCCAATACACGGACCGCATGTACATTCTAAAATTCTTGCGCCGGCGGCTATCAAATCTGCAAGTGCACCGTTTTCAGCTAACATATTGTATACCTGCTTTGAACCCGGTGCAATTGAAAGGCTGACGGCGGGGTGGACCGTTTTTCCCTTGAGTATGGCCGCGACTTTTAGAAGATCCAACAGTGATGAATTTGTGCACGAACCAATAAGACATTGGTTAATCGGTATGCCCTGCAGGTCTTGGACAGGCTTTACATTATCCGGCGAATGAGGACATGCTGCCAAAGGCTGCAATTTGGATAGGTCTATTTCCACAATTTCGTCATATACTGCATCGTCATCAGGCTGCAACTGAGTCCAGTCTGCTTCACGCCCCTGAGCGCGCATAAACTCGCGTGTTATTTCGTCGGAAGGGAAGATGGATGTAGATGCACCAAGCTCTGCCCCCATGTTTGTAATGGTTGCTCTTTCGGGAACGCTTAGCGTTTTTACGCCGGGGCCGCCGTATTCGATAATTTTGCCGACACCGCCCTTTACCGACATAATTCGCAGCACTTCAAGTATAATGTCCTTTGCCGCAACCCAAGGGCTAAGCTGTCCCGTGAGATTAACTTTTACAATTCTGGGCATTGTGATATAATATGCGCCGCCGCCCATTGCCACAGCAACATCCATGCCACCTGCGCCGAATGCGAGCATGCCTATGCCGCCGGCAGTCGGTGTATGGCTGTCAGAACCGATTAATGTTTTGCCGGGTATGCCAAATCGCTCAAGATGCACCTGATGACATATTCCGTTGCCCGGTCGGGAAAAATACAACCCGTGCTTTTTGCATATCGACTGGATGTAAAGGTGATCGTCAGCGTTTTCAAATCCGGTTTGAAGTGTGTTGTGGTCTATATAAGCAACCGACAGCTCTGTCTTAACGCGCGGAATACCCATCGCTTCAAATTCGAGATATGCCATGGTTCCGGTGGCGTCCTGTGTAAGGGTTTGGTCAATGCGAAGCCCGATTTCACTGCCCGGCTTCATATCGCCGTTCAGCAAATGCGAGCGTATTAGTTTTTGTGCCAAAGTGTAACCCATTTTTTCAGCTCCTGTTTTTATGCTGATAACATTATAATCTGTTTGTTTTAAAATTGTCAATCTTTCTTAGACAAACAGTCGGGCTTTTTGATTTATTGAATTATACCAAATCTTTTTTGTCGTTGATATAACAGTGCATATATGGTAATATAATGCTTATCGAACTTCTGTAACTTTATAGTAAAAAGGGGGGATGATAGTGGATAACAGGCCGATTGGCGTTTTTGATTCCGGGCTTGGCGGGCTTACAGTGGTGCGTCAGTTAATTCGTGAGCTTCCGGGTGAGCAAATAATTTATTTCGGCGATACGGGCCGTGTTCCCTATGGGACGCGTAGCCCTGAAACGATTGAAAAATATACTCGGCAGGATTGCAATTTTCTGCTTAAAGAGGATGTAAAGCTGATTATTGCCGCTTGTGGCACGGTCAGTTCTGTGGCGCCTCATGTCTTAAACACCCTCCCTGTGCCTGCTTTAGGTGTGGTTGAACCGGCCGCAAAAGCCGCAGCCACGGTTACGCGAAATGGAATTATTGGCGTCATCGGAACGTCGGCAACCATAAATTCAGGTTCGTTTTTAATAAATATCCGAAAAATCCGCCCATCATCACAAGTGGTAGAGCAAGCATGTCCGCTGTTTGTGCCTTTGGTGGAAAACGGTTGGATTGATGAAAATGACGAGGTGACTTGCCTTACAGCACGCCGCTATCTTCTTCCATTATTAAACCAGGGTGTTGATACACTTCTGCTTGGATGCACGCATTTTCCGTTATTGAAACCTATTATATCAAAAATTTTAGGGCCAAGTGTTACTCTTATAGATCCGGGCAAAATTGCCGCAACAAAATGTGCCCAGATGCTTGCAGAAAATGATATGCTGTGTGAAAAGAGCGGCAATGGCAGTTTGCGATTTTATTTAAGCGACCGCACCGAAGATTTTGCACGAGTTGCCGGTATGTTTTTGGGGCGCGACGTCAACGGTGATGTGCACACAATAAATATTGATAATGTAGATATTCCCGTCGAATGCGGTGTTTAAAATAAATAATAGTATAAATTTTTCAAAGAGGTGCTTTGATGGACGTATGGATTTCTATAAAGGGCGTGCAGCACGCCGATGGCGAAAGCAGTTCACTTGAGCTTAGCACGCTGGGATTTATGGAACGGACTGAAGACGGATTTCACATTACATATGAGGAAAGCGAAACCACCGGTATGAAGGGAGTAACCACCTCAATGATTGTTAATCCGTCAGCAATTACACTCAAACGGCAGGGAGCCTTTAATTCGATAATGGTGCTGGAAAAGGGTAAGCGGACTATATGCAATTACGATACAGAGTACGGCAGTATGATGATGGGTGTTTATGCGCATGATATACGATATTCGCTTGCAGAGAGCGGGGGAGACTTTGATTTTCACTATACCCTTGATATAAATTCAGGCATGGCCTTTGCACATGATGTATATGTATCGGTTCGGGCGGCACAGCCTGAACGACAGGCAGCTGCAAAAAGACGACGCAAAGTTGTTAGGTGCCGCAAAAAAAGTGAATCCAAAGGGGAAAAAGGTATATGTCAAAAATAGTTGAGCTCGCTCATAAGCAGCTAAAACAAGCCGTGCTTGATGCAGTGCGTGCAGCAGTTGTCGAGGGCGAATTGCCAGAGGTATCCGTGCCCGATTTCGGCATAGAAATACCGGCCGAGCGCGCACATGGAGATTTGTCGTCCAATGTGGCGTTAGTTTCGGCCAAGGTGTTTGGGCGCCCTCCGCGTAAGATTGCCGAGATGATAATGAAGCATTTAGAGCTTGAAAATACTATGTTAAAATCTGCTGAAGTGGCGGGCCCCGGGTTTCTTAATTTCAGACTGTCTGATGACTATTACGCAAAAGTTGTTGAGGATGTACTCAGTCAAGGTGATAACTACGGCCGCTCGGATTTTGGCAAAGGCAAAAAAGTGATTGTAGAATTTGTGTCGGCTAATCCGACAGGACCGATGCATATGGGCAATGCACGCGGCGGCGCACTGGGTGATTGCCTTGCTTCGGTAATGGAGGCGGCAGGATATTCGGTCTGGCGCGAGTTTTATGTAAATGATGCGGGTAACCAGATTGAAAAATTTGGTATATCACTCGAGGCGAGGTATATTCAGCTTTTGAAAGGTGAAGACGCGGTTGAATTTCCGGAGGATGCGTATCACGGAGACGATATTCGCGAGCATGCCGCCGGCTTTGCCAAGATTTATGGTGACAAGTATTTAAATACAGATAGTCGTGAACGGCGTGATGCATTGGTGAAATATGCATTGCCGCTTAATGTTGAACGAATGCGTAACGATTTAAAAAAATACCGTATCGAATATGATTGCTGGTTTTCCGAATCAACTTTGCATAATAACGGTGATATTGCTGATGCGATAAGACTGCTGAGCGAGCGGAACATGACATACGAAAAAGACGGTGCATTGTGGTATAAAGCATCCGAAAACAATGGCGAAAAAGACGAGGTTTTAATCCGTGCTAACAAAATACCCACATATTTTGCTGCGGATATTGCATATCATATAAATAAATTCAAACGCGGATTTGATATTTGCATTAATATTTGGGGAGCCGACCATCACGGGCATGTAGCCCGTATGAAGGGTGCAATGGATGCCGCAGGTTATGATGGCAGCAAGCTTGAGGTAGTTTTAATCCAGCTTGTGCGCCTTATGCGGGACGGTGAGGTTGTCCGTATGTCAAAGCGGTCGGGCAAAGCAATACAGCTTGCGGATTTGCTTGACGAGGTGCCTGTTGACGCAGCACGCTTCTTTTTTAATCAGCGAGAAGCAAATACACAAATGGATTTTGACCTTGACCTTGCGGTTGAACAGTCTTCGCAAAATCCTGTATACTATGTGCAGTACGCACATGCACGCATATGCTCTATTTTCCGCAATCTTGAGCAGGAGGGAATTGTGCCAAGAGATTGCACAATTTCCGAGTTGTCACAACTTGTGCAAGCCGAAGAAAAGGAGCTAATTCGTCATTTATCACTATTTACTGATGAAATAGTTGAATCTGCAAAAACAAGAGATCCTGCAAGGATTACACGGTACTGCCTTGAGCTTGCAACACTGTTTCACAAGTTTTATAATTCTTGCCGCGTAAAAGGGGAAGAGGAACCTCTGATGCAGGCAAGGCTGGCACTCTGCGCTGCCACACGCCATACACTCAAAAATTCGTTGTCATTGCTTAAAATAGAAGCACCTTTATCTATGTAAAAAGCCGAAAGGCAGGTTTTGATAATGAAGCTACCATGGAAAGTGCCTTTGTTGCTTGACGGAGCTACAGGTACACAGCTTATGGATGCCGGTATGGCCTCCGACGCTTGCCCCGAGCAGTGGGTACTCGAACACCCGGATGTCATAACTACAGTACAGCACCGTTATGTGCTTGCGGGAAGCGATGTTTTATACACTCCGACATTTGGTGCAAACCGCGCACGGCTTAGTGATTTTGGATTGGGTGACAAAGTCATTGAACTTAACAAAAGCCTGGTCGAGTTGACAATAAACACTGCTAAGTCCTCAAAGCGCCAAGTGTTGGTTGCAGGCGGGATGTCTCCGACCGGACTGTTTCCGGCTCCGTGGGGTGAAACGCCATTTAATGTTTTTGAGGAAATATTCAGTGAACAAGCGACGGCTCTTTATGAGGCAGGTGTGGATTTGCTGGTTTGTGAGACTATGACAAACCTGACTGAAGCACGCGCGGCATTGCTTGCCGCCCGGAATACCGGACTGCCGGTTATTGTGACTTTCACAATAGACAAAAACGGTCGCACAATGTCAGGGGCACGCTTGCTGCCTTGCGTTATTACACTTCAGTCGCTTGGTGCTGCAGCCGTAGGTCTTAATTGCTCGGAAGGTGTAACTGCAATGGCAAAACCGCTTGCCGAGGCTTTACCACACGCCGCTGTTCCGCTTGTTGCAAAGCCTAACGCAATGGACTCGCAAGGTGAGTTGTCTCCGCTTAGGTTTGGGCAGGAAATGCAGATGCTTCTTGATGCGGGCGCAGTAATAGTTGGCGGGTGCTGCGGCACGACACCGGAACATATTGCTGTGCTGCGTGGAGCAGTTGATAACCATCCGCTTGTAGTACCGCGTGAGATTGACATAAATGCCGTTGCTGTTGAGAGTGAAGCCTTTTTCATTGATGATAATATTGAATTTTGCGAACCAATACCGTGCGACAGTGATCTGGCACAGCGGTTGATAGAGGCCGAAGATTGCTCAAATGCGGCACTTTTGCAGATAAGCTGCCAGGGTGATGTCGACAATTTAATCGAATTTGGTGGCATGAGCCGATTGCCGATTGCACTTCACACAGATAACGCCGTTCTTCTTGATGATGCGCTGCATCGCTTTACCGGTCGTCTAATCGTTGACTCTTTGTGCGAAATTGAAAGGCCGCTTTTAGAAGATATTGCATCTAAATACGGTGCAGTCGTTTTTTAAGAAAATTGCATTATTTAGTGCCTGCTGAACAATTGAAAATTGAAGCTTTATAATAAATACCCCGTAAACCAAAAATATGGCTTACGGGGTTAGCATTATACTATTCTCGGTTAAAAAAGAAGACAAGAGAATAATATTATATTATCGTATCAAGAATGCGGGTATAGACATCGGCCGGATGCATCCCGATTTGTGTATCCACAATATTACCGTTGTTGAATATTATTACGGTTGGGATAGATTGAATATTATAGCGTGCTGCAAGAGCGGGTTGTTCATCGACGTTGACTTTTGCAACTGCAACTTTGTCCGAATACTCTTCTCCGATCTGCTCAATAACCGGACCGAGCATACGGCAGGGCATACACCATTCCGCCCAAAAATCAACTAAAACGGGTTTGTCGCCTGCTATAAGCTGGTCAAACTCTGTTGCGTTAGGATAAACAATTGTTGTAGACATAACATCAACCTCTTTCGTTTATAATAACTTTGATTGGTATGCATCAATGTATTTGGCAGCCTGTTGGGCTGCAATAAGTCCTTCTCCTGTTGCTTTAGAGATTTGGAGGGGAGTGCCGGTGCAGTCGCCGGCGGCAAATAAGCCTGGGATATTAGTTTCCATTCTGTTTGTGACTTTGATATATCCGTCCTGTGTTTCAAGTCCCGGAACAAGCGAGGAAGGAGCAATTGAGCTGCGGAGTATGAAAACCCCGTCAACTTCGATTGTGTTTTGTCCAACCGTTACTGCTGCAACCCTATCTTCACCAATGATTTCCCCGACAGCTCCCGATATAAAAGGTATATCAGCTTTTAGCTCCGAAGGTCTGCTGCCACGGGCAATTAATGTAACATCAACACCTATGCCATGAAGAAAATTTGTTTCTTCAATCGCATCTTGTGCCATGCCCCAAACCGCAGCTTTTTTACCGCGATAAAGCATGCCGTCGCAGGTGGCGCAATAGCTGACACCACGCCCCAGCAGGTCGGCTTCGCCGGGGATTTGGCGTGCTTTGGCTACACCTATCGCCAAAATCACAGTGGTTGATTCGGAAATTTCGCCGCCAAAATTGATTAAAAAGTGGTCGCCAAGAGGCATAATATTGGATACGCGACCTTTCATTGCAGATACACCAAGAGCAGCTGCGTGTTCCTCAAACTTGTTCATAAGCTCAGTGCCGGAAATTTTATAGAACCCAAGATAATTGTCAACATTTTCGGATTTTTCAAGGTTGTTGCCGGCTGCTGACATTAATTGCACGCTTTTGCCGCGAGCAATTGCGTTAACGGCAGCTGACAGACCGGCAGGACCGCCGCCGATTATCGCAATATCAGTGCGATTGCCCATTATAATTCTCCTTTCGAATTATAATACCTAAATATATATGATATTATTCCTGCTTGTCACAAACCGCTATTTCAGCGGAAGTAATTATTTTGCCGCAGTGTTTACAATAATAACGGTGCTCTAATCCGCTTTTGCAGCCTTTGTGAGTCAGGTGTTTATAACATGTGGTTAAATGCTTTTCGCCCCAAAGAACAAGTGAGTTAAAAACGTCGTTAAGCTCACTGCCGCTTTCAGATAAAGTATAGCGATAACGCGGAGGGTGTTCTTGATACAGCTCGCTTTTAATAAGACCGTCAGCCTCAAGTGATTTAAGTCGGCCGGACAAAAGGTTGCTCGGTATGCCGTCAAGACAATCCTTAAGCTGCTTATATGTGCAGTGGCCTGTCATTAGTCTATGGAGAATTAGAAGGGTCCAACGGTCGCCGATTAAATTTAGTGTCTGTGCAATGTTGCAGGGCAATGAATAACCCTTTTTCAAAGATTATCCTCCATTCAATCACATTTTAGTTATTTCTGGAAATATAATAACACTCAGACTTTAATAAGTCAAGTGTGTTTAAAAAATAAAGATTTATATTATAATCAAGAACAAAAAGAATGATAAAACCAAAAAACAGTTGCAATGTCATGCAATTCGTGTTAATATAACTGTTGCGCTGTTACAAATTATTGATTTTAAAGGGGGGAATAAACATGCCCAATATAAAATCAGCAAAGAAACGCGTTAAGGTGATTGCATCTAAAACCGCCCGTAACTTGGCGGCTGGTTCCGCACTTAAAACAGAGATTAAAAAAGCAAATCTTGCAATTGAAAACGGTGCGGATAATAAAGCGGAGATTTTACGCTCAACCTTTAAAGTAATTGACAAGGCTGTGGCAAAAGGTATTTTGCATAAAAATACTGCCGCACGCAAAAAATCGGCTCTTTCCAAAAAGGCCGGAGCATAAAGCAAAATTAACCCCGCCATCAATTTGGCGGGCTTTTTTTATCATTTTATATTTTGCGAATATTACGCCCACGCTAAAACAAACCCCGACAGAAATTCTGCCGGGGTTTTAATTATAACCTTGCTTTAAGGGCGTTTAACTGATTTTCAAGCTCTTTGGGTAGCTTATCGCCAAATTTTTTATAAAATTCAGCAATGCCGTCGGCTTCTTCTTTCCAAATGTCATTATCAACTTCAAGAATTGACTTAAGCGCATCAACCGAAATGTCAAGATCCTCTGTGTTAATGTCCTCAACCTTTGGTATAAAGCCAATCGGAGTTTCTTCAGCGCCAACCTTATCTTCACAGCGTTTAATGATCCATTCCAGAACACGCAGGTTTTCACCAAATCCGGGCCAGATGAAGTTCCCGTCATCGTCAAGTCTAAACCAGTTAACGTTGAATATCTTTGGCGCTTTGTCACCAAGCTTTTTGCCCATTTCAAGCCAGTGTGTCCAGTAATCACCCATGTGATAGCCACAGAAGGGCAGCATGGCCATCGGATCACGGCGTACAACACCAACTGCACCTGCCGCTGCTGCGGTGGTTTCGGATGCCATGATAGAGCCTACGAAAACGCCGTTGTTCCAGTCACTTGATTGGTAGACTAAAGGTGCAGTTTTGGCACGCCTGCCACCAAAGACAATAGCTGAAATTGGCACTCCCTTGCCCGAATCAAATTCGCTTGACAGACATGGGCAATTTTTGGCGGGCGCGGTGAAACGGGAGTTTGGATGTGCGCCTTTAGAGCCGTCGGTGCTATCCCATGGCTCACCTTTCCAGTTGACGGCATTTTTGGGCGGGTTTTTGTCCAAGCCTTCCCACCACACCGTGTTGTCGTCAAGATTGTGAGCCACATTTGTAAAGATTGTGCCCCTTTGGGTGGAAATCAATGCGTTTGGATTAGATTTCATGTTGGTACCGGGAGCAACTCCGAAAAAGCCGTTTTCGGGATTTACAGCCCACAGCCGGCCGTCTTCGCCAATGCGCATCCACGCAATGTCGTCTCCGACACACCAAACCTTGTAACCCTTTTTCTTATATATTTCGGGCGGTATAAGCATGGCAAGATTGGTTTTGCCGCAGGCTGACGGGAACGCTGCAGCGATGTATTTAACATCTCCCTGCGGATTTTCAACCCCGAGGATAAGCATGTGCTCGGCCATCCAGCCTTCTGTATAGCCTAAATAAGAGGCAATTCTCAATGCAAAACATTTTTTACCAAGCAGCACATTGCCACCGTAGCCCGAATTGACTGATATTATTGTGTTATCCTGGGGGAAATGGCAAATATAGCGCTTTTCCTCATCAATATCACATTTGCAGTGCAGGCCCTTTACCCAATCTGTGCTGTCACCCAGTGCATCAAGGACTTCTTTGCCCGCACGCGTCATAATCAACATATTGAGCACAACATATATTGAGTCAGTAAGCTCAATACCATATTTTGCAAAGGGTGACCCGACAGGCCCCATAGAATATGGTATTACATACATTGTGCGGCCTTTATAACTGCCGCGTGCAATGTCGTAAAGCATTTTGTATGCATCGGCCGGGTTCATCCAGTTATTTGTCGGACCGGCATCCTCTTCTTTTTCTGAACAAATAAATGTCCGGTGCTCGACACGGGCAACGTCATTGATTGCGGTCCTGTGAAGATAACAATCGGGAAGTTTATCCTGATTAAGTTTAGTCATTTCACCGGTTTTGCAGGATTCAGCGCGCAGTAATTCAGTTTGCTCTTTTGAGCCATCAATCCAAACAACCTTGTCAGGCTGCACCAAATCCTTCATTTCATCAATCCAAGATAGTAGTGATTGATTTTTAGTCATGATTGCGATTCTCCTTTCCGTGTATACCATGATTTTCTTACCGGAAAAAAACGATATCGCATATTATTATACCTTAAATTGCCTTAAAATTGCAATAGGCAAAGTGTGAATATTTTAATAATAGTATGAAAATAGTATGAAAATAAAAAACAGAATTTTGCAAGTATTATTACCCTTAAATTGCATATTTTATTAATCTATTTCCATTGTGGCATATGCATTTAAATTTAAGCCACTGATATTTCCGTTTTGAAATTCGTAATAGGCTTGCGCACCGACCATTGCTGCATTGTCGCCGCAAAGTTCAATTGGCGGGAAATATAAATTTATGCCAAGCCGCCTGCATTCTTGCACCATTCTTGATCGTAGAGCTGAGTTTGCCGAAACGCCTCCTGCAAGAGCAATCGTTTTTGCTTTTATATCTTTTGCCGCACGCAGAGTATTTTCTACCAACATGTTAACTGCTGTTTGTTGGAATGAGGCGGATAAATCGTTGTAGTTGATAGATTCGCCCTTTTGGCTTGCGTTGTGGATAAGATTAATCACTGCGGTTTTAAGGCCGGAAAAGCTGAAATCATATAGACTACCCTCAACATGAGGGCGCGGCAGCTTAAATGCATCAGCATTGCCCGAGGCTGCGTGCGAATCAAGATGATAACCCCCGGGATAAGGCATTCCCATTGTACGGGCAACCTTGTCATAGCATTCTCCGACGGCGTCGTCGCGTGTGCGACCAAGTACTGCAAAGCTTGTATAATCTCGCACATTAACAATATGACTGTGACCGCCTGATACTACAAGGCATAAAAATGGGGGGGTTAACAGAGGCTGTTCAGGCTTTGTAACAAGGTAGTTGGCAGCAATGTGCGAACGCAGATGATGAACAGGAATAAGAGGCAAACCTGTTGATAAGGCGAGCCCCTTTTGAAAATTAACGCCGACCAGCAAAGAGCCGATAAGACCGGGTGCATGGGTGACGGCAAGTGCATCAATATCGGACACAGGGGTGTTCGCGTCCGAAAGTGCCTGTCTTACAACATCCGATATTATTTCGGCATGGCGGCGTGAAGCGATTTCGGGCACAACACCGCCGTAAAGCTTGTGTTCTTCTACCTGCGACGCAACAACATTGGATAACATATGGCGGCCGTCGCGTACTACAGCGGCCGCCGTTTCATCACAGGAAGTTTCAACTGCAAGAATTTTCATCAATATTGGCTCCCTGGTTTATAATTTTAAATAAATTAAAATCAATAATATTTCTGTTAAAAATATAGCGAATATATTGCGGCGTCCTCTTTCGGCGAATCATAAAAGCCGGGGCGAATACCGTCGCACTCAAACCCAAAACGTTTATACAACGCTATAGCAGGCGTGTTTGATACGCGAACCTCCAAAGTAAGCCTGGTTAATCGATTGGTTTTTACATATTTTATTGCTTTATGCATTAAAGCCGAGGCTATGCCTTGTCTTTGATAATCGGGATGTACAACTATATTTGAAATTGAACCCTCGTTTAGTATATGGTGCATGCCGAGGTAACCGACTGCACGACCGGTTTCAGGCAATTTTGCCACAAAAAAGACAGCAAGCGGGTTTTGCAGTTCCTCCGCAAGCGCGTCATATGACCAGGGACGCGAAAAAGTTAATTTTTCGATTTCTGCAAGGTCATCAAGATGCTCAGTTTGCATATTTGTTATCACAAAATTTATATGCGGGACGGCTTGTATGTCCGCCATTATCAGTCAAATCCTTTCTTTAGAGCAGACAATATCGGCCAGTGATTCAACCGCTTTTTCAAGCTGGTCACGAGTTTTACGGTATATTTCCATATCCCCGCCGAAAGGATCGGCAATACCCGCAACCTCGCCGGCTGAAAGTATGTGTATTTTGTCCTTATCCTTTCCAAGTGCCGCTACAGATTCAGCGTGTCCACTGCTCATAACCGCGACAAAGTCGGCACGGTCAAGCTGGTCTGCCGTAATATTCTGCGATATATGGGCTTTTAGTGGCTGCGCATATTGATTGTCAAGCTCTGCAATTGCAAGGATCGCGTTTAATGCGGCCGGCTGCCCGTGTGCGGAAAGCCCCGCGCTTTCTATAATTATATCTTTCCGGTTTCGCTTGTCAAGCGCGCGCCTCATCAATGCCATCGCCATAGGGCTGCGGCAAGTATTGCCCGTGCATACAAACAAAATGGTCAATTTTGTCATCCTTTCGCATCATACCACGTTTTTCCGATATTGACATCGGCCGTAAGCTTAACAGACATTGAGACGGCAGATTCCATCTCTTCCTTTAACAATGCTGCTGCTTTTTCGGCTTCTGCTTCGGGCGCTTCGATAATAAGCTCGTCATGCACCTGTAATATCAGACGTGAGAGCATATTTTCCTTTATCAGTCTGTTGCGTACACGCACCATTGCTATTTTTATAATGTCGGCTGCGGTGCCTTGAATGGGCATGTTGCGCGCCACTCTTTCGCCGAATGAACGCATTGCCCTGTTTGATGATTTGAGTTCGGGCAAGGGACGACGCCTTGCAAACATTGTTTCGGCATATCCCTTTTGTTTTGCGATGTCGACCATGTTTTCCATGAATTGTGCGACACCCGAGTAATGCGCCATGTATTGTTCGATATACTTTTTGGCCTCGTAATAGCTAACGCCAATATCCTCGGATAATGAATGTGGGCCTATGCCGTACACAATGCCGAAATTGACAGCCTTAGCACGGGAACGCATAAGAGGTGTTACCATATCCTCGGGAATACCGAATACTTGTGAAGCCGTAACAGTGTGAATATCGGTGCCGGTATTAAATGCCGCTATCATATTTTTGTCGTTTGCCATATGGGCCAGAACTCTAAGCTCAATTTGAGAATAGTCGGCGTCGCACAGAACCCAACCGTCCTGAGCATGGAAAAAGCGTCTTAATTCCCTGCCAAGCCGCTGCCTAACAGGTATATTCTGCAGGTTTGGTTCAGTTGAGGATATTCGGCCGGTTCGCGTTTCGGTCTGGTTAAATGAAGTATGAATTCGGCCGTCCGAGCCTATTACCTTAAGCAGCCCGTCGCAATAAGTGGATTTTAGCTTTGCAAGCATTCTGTATTCCAGCAGCATTGCAACGGCCGGATGTGCGTTGCGCAGGCTTTCAAGCACCTCGGCGTTTGTGGAATAACCGGTTTTGGTTTTTTTCTTTGCAGGCAGTCCCAAATCCTCAAACAATGCTTTTGCAAGCTGCTTTGGGCTGTTAAGATTGAATTCATAGCCGACTGCAGAGAATATATTTTTTTGTATTTCGGTAATTTGAGCTTCAATTTGTATGCCAAAGGCCTCAATTCCTGCTGCATCCACAGCAAAACCGGAGTTTTCCATTTCGGCCAGTACAAGAGCAAGCGGCAGTTCCACTTTGCAAAGCAAGTCATACTGATTATTTGATTTTATCAGATTCGTCAGTTTGTCGGCAACGGCGGGAAGTAATGATACTCCGCCGTCTTTGCCCTCGACAAAGGGAGCAGTAATTGTATATTCCTTTGCAAGACGACCAAGAGAGTAGTCATTTGCAAGTGGATTTAACAGATAACCGGCAAGCATTGTGTCCATTTCAATACCGGCAGGTCTCTTTCCTTCGGCGAGTAGTGCCGCGCAAAGGGGCTTTACGTCTGCAACGCATTTTTTTATACTGTCGTCGCATATAAGGTCTTTTAAAATATCAAATCCTTGTGTTTCGCAACATATTGTCACAATGCGATCACCAAAAGCGGCAGAAATTGATTTAAGGCGCCGGTTGTCAACCTCTGCAGTTATATATAGCGTTTTGTGTTTATCAACCCAGGCAGTCAAATCCGGTAGTGCCTCAGCACCCTCAACCGTTATGGTTTTTGTCAATTTAATTTGCTCATTGTCGTGGTTTGCACTTGCGTCTTCTAAACCCAGCTTGCCAATCCATGAGAAAAATTCTAATCGGATAAGTAGTGACGAAAGCTCGGCTTTACGGACGGGTGCCTGCTTATAGTTTTTAATTGAACGCTCTATCGGAACATCACAACAAATTGTACCAAGCTGCCGGCTTAAATATGCGCTGTCGCGACCGGCGCACAGTTTTTCACGTATGCTGTCGCGGATTTCAAGCTTGTCAAGATTTTCATAAATATAATCAATATTGCCAAACCGATTTATTAAATCAAGTGCAGTTTTTTCACCTATGCCGCGCACGCCCGGTATGTTATCGCTTGCATCGCCCATCAACGCTTTTAAATCAATCAATTGCCGAGGGGCAAGACCATATTTGTCTAAAATTGCAGCAGTGTCGTAAACATCGGTTTGCGGTTGTCCCCTTTTTGTTGTAGCAAGCAAAACGGTAACACCGTCGCGTACAAGCTGTAAAGAATCCCTGTCGCCGGTTGCAATAAAACATTCATCGTTTGAAATATCGGCAGAAGATGCAAGAGTGCCGAGTATATCGTCAGCCTCATAACCCTCACATTCTACCACATGGCAGCCCATCAGAGATAGGAGCTCTTTTAGAACCGGGACCTGCTGGCTAAGCTCGTCTGGCATACCTTTGCGTCCGGCCTTGTATTCAGCATATTCACTATGACGAAATGTTGGGGCATGCATATCAAATGCTGCCGCTATGCCGTCAGGCTTTATTTCCTCGCGCAGTTTATTTAAAATAAGCAAAAAACCGTACAGTGCATTTGTGTATCGACCGTCTTTTGTGGTTAACATTCTGATACCGTAAAAAGCACGATTTATAATGCTGTTTGCATCAAGCAGCAGCAAGCGCATGACAATGCCTCCAAGTTTTTAGTATATAAGCTTTAGTATATCACGAATAGCAAGATTTTTATCGGCGGGATGAGTGCATCGCGCCCTACACCTGTTTTCGTCACCAATGGGCGGGGTGTTACTATATTTGATTTATATAGATGCACCTTCAACGATTTAATCGGATTTGGTTTAATAGATATCGTGTCACCAGAATATTTTTATTATATCACGAATAGATAAATGTTTAGCTTTTTCTAAGATTATTAAAAAAATCTTTTAATAAAGCAGAGCATTCGTCGGCCAGCAAACCGCCTTCGCTTACCGGCCGATGATTAAATGGCAATGAAAACAAATCAAAAACCGACCCACATGAGCCGGCTTTTGGGTCAAAAGCACCGTATATTACCTTGTCTATACGGGAGTTTATTATTGCTCCGGCACACATTGGGCATGGCTCGAGCGTAACATACATTTCACAGTCTATAAGACGCCAGCCGTTAAGTCGGCGACATGCTTCGTCAATAGCCTGGATTTCGGCATGGGCAAGTGCATTTCGTTCACTTTCACGGCGGTTAAAGCCACGACCGATAATTTTGCCGTTATGCACTATCACGGCACCTACCGGGACTTCTCCGTTTTTTGCGGCAAGCTTCGCAAGTTCAATTGCCTGCTTCATGTACTCTTTCGGTTCATTCGATTTATCCATGCGCTTCCTCCTCACCGAGTTGTTATAACCGTAAAGAATAAAGAAAGCAAGATACTGATAATTATTCCCGGAGATAGCAGGAGTACACCGGTTTTCTGAGAGGTAGTCAGTGGTTGTGCCTTATCCTCAATACGGCGTACCGCTTTGTTAGCGGTTGCATATAATATCAGAATTGAAACAAGCCCCAAAATACCGACAATTGAAAATACAATCATTATCATACGCTGGTTTTGTTCTTCATTTGCCGAAAACAAACCTGCATATTGAAGCAATAAAGACATAAAGTTATTAAGAAAGTGCAGCATGACAGCAATCCACACATAACCGGTTTTAAGCACGATAAATGCGCAGGTTAACCCTATTATGAATGCAAAAGGAATTTGCATTATATTTACGTGCATCAACGCAAATAACAGTGATGAGACAACCATTGCAAAGGAGTCACCGTGGGTTTTAAGTATTCTTAAAATATAGCCGCGATATACCATTTCTTCAAGTATTGCGGGGAACAGTGCAAAAATAATTATATTTATAACCAAACTTAAAACGCTTTTATCAAAATATGAAGGCATTTCAGGAGGTTGCAAACCAAGCTCGTTTAAAATCATCATAATGTACGAAGCCGCAAAATTAGACAGCACGCATATTGACAGGCCCGCAAAAAGTATTAGAATGATCTGTTGTGCATTAGGGCGAATTTGTTCATCTGTTTCATCAAATCGGTCAAAGGGTCTTATTTTGCGATCTGTTATCAGGGCTGAAAAGGGGGCAGGCAGACCAATACCGATACAGTAAATAATTGAGTATATTATTAAAAAGCCGGTACTGCTTAGCCCATAGTATTTGTCTGTACCCGGCTGGGATATGCCCAGCATGGAAAGCAAAAAGAATGCCATAAAAAACATTAGCTGTGGCAAAAGAGTGGTTGAGAATGCAACAGCGCCTACAAAGTTAGCGTCGCGCCGCAATGCTTGTTTTTGATTTGCTGCTTTTGGGTTGGGGGGCATCCATCCGCCCGTATTGTATCCTTGCATATTAATCCGGCCTTTCAGATTTGAATATTATTAATTTGCTGAAAAAGTAATTGCTTACAAGAACAAATATATTCATGATAATTTTTGAAATGCCGCCGTTTAACGACAGTTTGTTCACTGTTAGCCACATGCCTAATTCATCGAACGCAAGCGAAAAAAGCCTTGCACCTACAAATAACTTAAATTCGCGTATTGTTTGTGCGGTGGTATATGTTTTTGAACGAAAGACAAATCGCTTGTTTACGACATATGCAAACAAAACCGCAGCAACCCAAGCAATTATATTGCTTATCAGGTTGTGAATTTTGAATGTATTATAACAAATACCGTATACTAATAAATTGATTAATGTAGTAAGTACACCAAAAACTATATAACTGATTGTTTCGCGGTTAATTGCCCATGGAAATCGTTTTTTAAGCCACCGTACGAAAAGCACTGCGGCCTGCGCCGCCAAAGCAGCAGCGATGTTAAAACCGGGCGACAACGGCTTATCCCCTATAAACTGCAGTCGGTACAGCTCAAACAGCATTGCGGCAGCAGACGAAATAAAAAAAGAAAACACAGAGGCTTTAACCGGTTTGTACCCGTTTTTGTAAAGAGAAACCCAAAAGAGTAAGGATAGGACAGCAAAAAACGGAGTCATCAGCCCTTTTTCGACAATGGCTATTGTAATTAAGAGTATGTCTTTCTTAAATTCAGTACCAAAAAGGATTGTTATTAAAGTTGTGATACCATCGGCTGCCTTGCTGTTTAATAAAAATATTGCACTGTCCGGCATTGAGTACAGTATAAAAATAAGCAGCGCCCAGCCTGTGGTCGCAGCCCAATAAGGTAAGGGTGCTTTTTTGTTTGACAGCAAATTTTGCATTAGCTATAATCACCAGCAGTCTTTACTGATTACATTCCTGTTTTATGTCTAATATACGCACAGCGTTGCCGCCCAAAATATCCGAGCATTCGTTAGCCGTGAAACCGTATTTTGATAGAAACGCCTTTGTTGCTTTAAGTGCTGTTGTTTGGCAGGCCCATGGTGAATCGGTGCCAAACATCACATGGTCTGCGCCCAATATCCTGATTAACTCGGCGAATATTTCTTGTTCTTCAGGATGCACATCAATGCTGTAGCTCGTATCGGCGTAAAAGCCCAGTCCTCTATACAGGCTTACAGCTTGATGCCAAAGGCGGTATGCACCCATGTGCGCAAGAATGATTTTAGCGTCCGGTGCGGCGTCGCGCAGTCTTGCAAAATGTTCGGGCGCACCGTGTACCGGCGGTGGCATACCGGCATCGGCGCCGGCGTGAAACAGCACCCACATTCCAAGTTGTGCCGCGTGCCGAACAACAGCAACAGTTTCGGCGCCGTCCACATAGCATTTCTGATATTCGGGGTGCAGCTTTATGCCGCGTATACCAAGCTCTCTTATTCGTTCAAGCTCATGCAGTGCGTCATGGCTTTTAGGGTGTACGCTACCGAATGAACGAAATTTTGGCATGCTGTTTACCTTGGTCGCAAAATCGTTTAAGGTTGCAGACGGGCGAGGGGAGGTTGCAATTGGCATTACAACACAAACATCTATCCCGGCAGCCTCGGCAGATGCCGCAAGCCCGCTCATTGTAGCATCTGTATAGGGGGCAGACGGGTTATAATAAGGATCGTAATCTTGCAGGTTTTGAACCAACCGTTTCAATGCCTTTTCGGCAAGTGCATCCGGAAACAGGTGGGTATGAATATCAATAATCAAAATCTTTAATCTCCCTTTAGCGCTGTTTAATTTCTTTGAAATCATAGACGCCGTCCGGATTATAAAGAATGTATGGTGCATTGTTGCCCAATATCTTTGTCGTGGCGCTTATCTGTCCGTTAATTTGTTCGGCTGTATAGTCAAAGGCCTGTAGCCAAGGCATTACCGACGGTCGTTGTGTCTCATCAATAAGCTCAAGTCGTAGTTTAACCTGTCCCGCCGCAAGCTCGACTGCGTCTGACGGATTGGACGAGGGGTCGCCAAGCGTGGTTTCGCCGGCTTTTAGGCTTTTGCCAAGCATTGAGGGCAAAAGCTGCGGCGCAATGACGTCGGCACCGAGCGTAACCGGGTTACCGCCAAAAGGTTCTGTACCGTCTTTGAAAACCGGCAACCCGGGCATGCTGTGTATAATTTCGCAGTTTGATCCTACTGCTGTTTTTATATCATTAATAAATTTTTTTAAAACTTCCTGTTTTGAAAGAGAAATAAGATCGGATTCGCCGTAATAGGCGCGCGAAGTCTGGTTGGGGAATTGCACTCCATCAAGAATGATTTTGGAAAACCCAATGCCCGAAAGCTCCTCTGCAAGCCCGATAATATAGCTGTGGGCATCAGGAGCGTAAGGATTAAGCCATGGCTTTCCTCCTTTTTCCCTTGAGTTGTCCAGCCAAGTGTATCCCGGATAATCTTTAAGCAATATTTTTGCAGAAGGAATATTGCTTGGTGAAATCGGGTCGCGGAATGCATACAGCCTTGGTATCGGCGTAAAGCCCTTATCCTGTAATTGTTTTTTCAGCGAACTTAATTGATTTAAGGTAAGCGCATTGTCCGCAATAGCTTTAGATTTTTCGCTAAGCTCGGTTGTGGACTGATAATATAGAATGCCATCCTCGCTTTTAAGGTCAAAAACCACGGCGTTAAAGCCGGCATCGGCCGCATCGTCAAAAAGCGAATCATTCGTTTCAAGGTTTAAAACCGGTAAATAAAAAGCACGAAGACTTTTGGTATTGTCCGAACCCTTAGGCTTAGTTTCGGTAGTTTTTGTAGGCTGGCGCGTTGTATCAGAATTTGTCATTGAAGATTCTGAGGACGGATCGGATACGGGCAAGGAGCCTTCATTAATAAATTTAGCAGCAAAAAATCCTGAAAAGACGATTGCAGCAGCTAAAACAGCCAATCCAATTACTTTTAAAATGTCTTTTCTCCGGGTGTTCCGACTAAACACATTGGATCGCCGACGAATTTTTCTTCTTTTATTTCTGCTACGCATCCCATTGTACCCCCTGTCTAATGTATTATATCATGACTCAATACCACATTACATCGTCATTTGTTTTATTATACCTCTACTTCTACCTTCGCCCGTTTTCTATTGATTTATATAGATGCGTATTCACGATAATTGCCAATCTTCCGGGCGGATATGGAATTCGACCCTACACCAATTTAATTGATTTAGTTTATTAGATATCGTATCACCAGAATATTTTTATATTATACCATAGAAACGCTACCCGAAAAACCCATAAGCGCCAATGCAAGTATGCCAAGATAAATAAGCACCGAAGGCAGTCCGCGAAAAGATGCCGGCACATCTGAATTGTCGAGCCGCTCTATTCCGTCGGCCATGAGCCACGACAGCAACAAAAAACCGGCACAGGCGCCAAGGGAGAGCCCTAAAGCGCCTAACAGCGACACTGCAAACCGATGATTTACAACAATAACAATTCCGATTACAAGATTGTTAAAGGCTGCTATGGACACAAGCCGTTTGATACGGGAATAAAGCGCTGAAAATTTTTTGTTTAATATTAGTGTTATTATAATATATAGGATAGACGTTATCGCAATTATTATAAACGGACGAATCCATTTTACGAGCACTTCGGTGCCGATAAGCATGTCGATTGGATAACATATAAGCATAGTTAATGTTGCAAAAACACAAAGCAGAATGCCAAATGGTATGATATTGGTGCGCTTGCGCGTCATTCTAATCAATACCGATGATCCAAACCCTGTCATAAGTACGGCATTTTGAAAAACAGCGGCTGCAAAAAAGCTCCATAAAAAGCTGCTCATTTATACAACTCCTTTCGGCGCGTGCGGCGGACAATCACAGATTTTGACCATTGCAGGAGTGCAGATATAAATCCCAACAGCAAAAAAGCCGCAAACGGCAACGCCATTTCTGGTATCCGAATATCCAGTTTTACGGGTTTTCCCCATAATGTGCCGAGAGCCACGGCTTCTCTAATTGCCGATACAATACAAATCACAAGACTGAATCCCATTGTTGAAGCTAAAGCGTCAGTCAGAGCAACGACCGGATTATGATTAACCGAGAAGCCGCCGGCGCGGAATGAAATAAGCGTATTCACCGCTGTTAAAGGCAAAAAAACATATAGGGCGGCATATAGCTCATGAGAAATAAAGCTGTCAATTATTATTGCAGCACCGAGCAATATCAATGCGGCCCCGACCGTATATATAGGAGGGCGCAGCCATGCCGGAAGCCTTTCGCCCAGCAGTGACATAAATAGGCTGGATGGCAATAGCACAGCGGCCGTGCATACAGAAAGCACGACTCCGTTTTGCAATGTAATGCCCACTGCCAAAATAGGGCAGATGCCTATTGCCTGAACAAGAACTATATTATTCTCCAAAAAAGCGGATAAAAATACATAACGAAGCTCTCCGTCTGCTTTTGAAAACGGCTGCTTTTCCAGCTTACTCATCTGTTGCGCCTCCTTTTTCTTATTCGTTTATAATTGAGCGCATACCATCCGAGACGGTCGAATGTTGATGAGAAGGCGTTTACGAGCAGAACTGCAAAACAGGTGCCCTCCTCAAACCTTCCGAAATATCGCATTAGCATTACAAAAAGCCCGGCTATTACTCCGCAGATTATTCGTCCCAACCAGTGACGGGGAGCGGTTACCGGATCATTTAGCAGAAAAATTCCGGCAAATAAAAGGTATCCCGCACACAATTCAACCATAATGCTGTCTGCTTGTCCTCCCAGGACACGCGGAAACACAGCCGCAATCACTGCACAAACCAAAAGATAGGGAAGTATTATAAAAGATGAAATCGTTCGTCTTGCAAACAGGAAAACCCCGCAGGAAACAAGAATTAATACAGCCGTTGCACCAATTGGACCCGGAAAATCGCCAAGCAGAAGCATCGCGGGGGTATATAAAGTTTTGCCGCCGCTCATAAGCAGTGATGCGGGCGACGCCTGTGTTACTACGGTTTCTAAAGCTTCGTTCGAAATCGGCAGCGGAATGCCTAAACCGGGATCAGGGTATGTAAACATATATTTGGGAAATAAAAGTGTAATTGCAGCGAGCCCTGCTGCGGCAGGATTAAACAAATTGCGGCCGCTTCCTCCCATAGGCATTTTGACTATTAAAATCGCAAAAGCAGCACCCACAGCAGGAAGCCAGTAAGGTGAGAGAGGGGAGACCAGAAATCCGATAATTGAACCTGTGACAGCAGCCGAGCCATCGCCTACAGTAGGTACACGCTTCATCAGCAGGCAGGCAAACAGTTCGCAAATCAGTGCGCTTAATAAACCCGACAGCACCAATAAAACAGGTCGTAGTCCATAATATACGGCTGAAAAGATACAAAGCGGAACCAGCGCTATCAAAACGTCTGCCGACAGCTTTGCGGCGCGTTCGGTGCGCCTTATGTAAGGTGCATATGCAAGCTTATATGTCATCACCGTTACCCCACTTTAAAAAAATATTGCCGTGTGCATCTTTTGCCTCGATTACCTTTGCCGCAACATCAAGACCCGAAGGGCAGACATAAGAGCACGCGCCGCAA
Source organism: Oscillospiraceae bacterium (assembly GCA_028697255.1). Lineage (GTDB taxonomy): Bacteria > Bacillota > Clostridia > Oscillospirales > Acutalibacteraceae > Avimonas. Next base: position 37,398 of record JAQVFM010000003.1, on the reverse strand, counting down.
CCGTCGCACTCCTCGGCCAGCAGTGATGCCAGCCGTTCATATTGCATATTGTCAAGCCGACGCATAATTTCATAGGGAAGCAAGCCGGCGTGACACGCACTGACACAGCGCCCGCACCCGATACACGGGTGTACCGATGAACGCGGGCATGCTTTAAGTGCAATAATACATGTAATGCCGGGAACTATGGGAATATCGGTGCGATTAATCGTGTTTCCGGTCATTGCGTCGCCGATTATTACATATTCAGGGCGGGGCGAAAGCCTGCAAAAGTGTAAAACATCGTCTACTAAAGTGCCTATAGGTACACGTACATTCTGCGCGTTGGTCACAGCATCACCGGTCACGGTTACAACAACATTGCAGGGCGGCCGGTTGTATTCAACAGCATGGTAAAGCGCAAGACACGCCTGTACTCCTACGCGGCATATATTTTTGGCACCCGAAACTAATTTTGCAGGATATTTTCCGCTTACCTGCAAAAGATCGGTGTTTTTTATTAAGGATTTTAATTTTTTATAATTTGCTTTGGGCTGCATAACCGCTATATGACGGCTTGATGCCTGTATTGCAAGCGAGATAAGCTCAAGACCCTTTTCAACCTCGGCAGTCGACTCGTTCAGCACGCTCCATGCCGATGAGCTGTAAGGCTCCTGTTCACTGGCATCGGCAACAAGACAAACCGAATTAATTTTTTTCCACTGCGCAAGTTTTTTTGCAAGCGGCATGCCGTCAAGCTCATCAATGATTCCCATCGTTTGAGCAAGCTTTATATAATCAGCCGATTTGTCAACCGACCTTTGATCTTGCTTATTATATTTGCTGCCGGCTATAGTGCAGTTAAGCACCGCACAGCTTACGTTTCCAAGCAGTGGGTGCTGTATTTCACGAAAACCGACCAACAACCCGGATACCGGCGCATATACAGGATATCCTGCCCCAGGTTCGGCAAGACCTAACAGGTCGCCCTGAAGCACAGTTTGGTTAATCTTTACAGCCGAACGCAAGCTGTCGCCGCTGGCTGACAGAAGCGGGACTGTAACCTGTGATAATGGCGCTATATCAACGATTGGGCGTGATGCAGCCGGTTCTTTGGCTGTGATAAGTGATACGCCTTTTTTAGTAAATTTCGACAACCTGTAATTCACCTCTTGCAAAGAGCCTGTCCGGGTAATATCATAGAATAGGAGGGAAATATCCCGGATAAGGATTTGTATCCGGGTTGAAAGCTCATTAGGAAGCACAATAACTATGGGGGGACGGTCGTGAAAATGGATTTACTGGAAAACGGTTGCTTGAAAATTTTACTGACGGAGGAGGACCTTCTCGGTTTTGATCTTACATTTGAAGATCTGGATTACAATAATGAAAGCACACGAAATGCTCTGCATCAGCTATTAGATATGGCACGGAGCAAAACCGGATTTGATTTTACCGGCAGCCTGATTATTGAGGTGCTGCCGGTGGACGGCGGGTGCTTGTTGCTGTTGACGCCCACGGGCGGCAAGCGGCATGTGCGTATTAAACGTGCGGCGGGGCCATACATATTTGAGCTGGACGATGTAGATGCCGTGCTGCGTCTGGCTCAAAGTGTAGGGGAGCAAACTCCGCCGATGTTCGGAAGCTCACTATATCGCTTTGACAATAGGTATCGTCTTGTGCTGTATCCGGGGACACCTTTGTCAAAGGAGCTTGGCAATTTGCTTTATGAATTTGCACACCCGGCAGGTGAGGGCGACATTGCTGCCGCTTATACAGCCGAGCACGGTGAGTCGATTGCAATTGGCGATGCGCTCAACCGAATTTGTGACGCAATGTGCTCCAAAAACAATGATACGGCAAACTAATCAGTTGTTATAACAAGCGCTATCTTTTTATGTTATGGACTGGATACTGCTGACCAGCGCTGGTGCGTCGTCAGATTTGAAAAGGGCGCTTCCCACAACCGCTATATCGGCGCCCGATTTTGCTGCTATCAATGCTGTATCTGCATTGATTCCACCGTCAACTTCAAGCTCTACCGTGAGATTGCGGCGGTCGATTTCTTTTCGTACCGCCTCTACCTTTGGCATCATATCGGACATAAAGCGCTGTCCGCCGAAGCCCGGTTCTACCGTCATGATAAGAACCAGACCGACTTTGTCAAGATAAGGGAAAACCGCCTGGGCCGGTGTCTTGGGCTTAATCGTCAATCCGGCAGTTTTGCCGAGCGAGCGGATATGGTCAAGCGTTGAGTCTATTGGGGCCTGGCTTTCAAGATGGATATTAATTATATCGGCGCCTGCCTCGCAAAATGCATCTATCAATCTGTCGGGGTGCTGCATCATAAGATGTACATCAAACGTCAGGTTTGTTAGCGGGCGTAAGTCGCTGATTACAGGCGGACCAAAAGACATATTAGGAACAAATACCCCGTCCATCACATCCAAATGCACCATATCGGCGCCTGAACGCTCAACAAATTTTATCACTTCGGCAAGATTGGAAAAATCGCTGTTTAGAATAGAGGGGGATACCTTCATTGAATTACCTCCGTTTAGTATAGATGACATTAAAAGCAACCATTATTCTACTCCATATTATAGAAAAGGTCAATCATTTATCAGTAATACCAAATTTGGTAGCAGCGAATTGGTATGAAATCTCCTTGCATTGAATGTTTTTAGTTAAAGCAAAATTAGAAAACCGTGCTGAATTAAAATAAATCCGCACGGTTTTCAGCTTTCTTTACAGATTAAACGATATATTTCACCTTTTTTCACACCGGTTTGATTTGCAGCCAATTTTGCCGCTTCAGAGGTAGAGTGGCCCTGCTTCATCAAGTCGCAGGCAATTGCAGCAGCTTGATCGGCTGTAATCTCGTCTTTTTGCTGTTGCGGCGCACCTTCAATTACCAGTACAAATTCTCCCCTTGGTTGCATATTGCGGTATTTTTCAGACGCCTGTTCAAGCGTGGTGTATATAACTTCCTCATGAAGCTTTGTAAGCTCGCGTGCAATCGTGACACGCCTGTTGCCAAAAGTATCAAGCAAATCCTTAAGAGTTGCACGCAGCTTATGGGGTGCCTCATAAAACACCATCGTGCGTCGTTCATCCTTGAGTGCCTCCAGATGCTCACGCCGATTGCGCTTGTTGACGCTTAAAAAGCCTTCGAATGTAAATCTGCCGGCCGGCAATCCGGATACTGACAGTGCAGTTATAACGGCACTGGGACCGGGCACAACCTGCACCTTAATGCCGTATTCAAGGCACAGAGCCACTAAATCCTCTCCGGGATCGGATATTGCCGGCATTCCCGCATCAGTAACAAGCGCACAGTTTTGTCCCGATATTATTCTTGAGCATATCAGCTCACCGCGCTCGCGTTTGTTGTGCTCGTAATAGCTTATCAGCGGCTTGTTTATATTTAGATGATTTAGCAATCTCAATGTTACGCGGGTATCCTCCGCTGCAATAAAATCGCATTCGTTAAGAGCAGCTTGTGCGCGCGGCGTCAAATCAGAAAGATTGCCTATGGGTGTACCCACAAGTGTTAATGTGCCGGCCATATCAGCACCTCCCTTTCAAGTGTTAAAAATTAGTCAAATGCGAAATACAGGGGCGACCACAGGTCGCCCCTACAAGTTGTGCAGCATGCTGTTTCCTGCGTTTTGTATTGATATTAATTAAATATTAAATAAATTTAAATACTCTTTTGTGGGGTTGCCGTGTGCATCATAACATATAAACGGGGGCATGACCTTAAGGCCTTTTGAGCCGCCTTTGTGAGCTTCACACAGGAACAGCCACGCTTGAGAATTATCGTTATTGTATACAAAGCGCAGGCATTTAGGTTCAATACGTGAAGCACGCAGTATGCTAAGGACATCACATAGCCTTACGGGTTTGTGGCATATACAGAACCGTCCGCCCTGCCGCAAAAGTCCGTATGCAGCTTGTGTCACTTCCGCCAATGTGCAGCCCTCGCCTTCATGGCGCGATATTCGTGCTGCTTTTGAACGGCTTAAGGCGCCCGAGCCGGCAGCGAAATAAGGTGGATTCATTGTCACCAAATGTTGAGAGCCGGGCTTTAATAAAGTGCGCCAGTCCTTTAAGTCAGCCTGATATACGGTTATAAGATGTTGTAGATTTGCCCGTTCTACCGAGCGCTTGGCCATCATCGCTGCCGTTGGCTGAAGCTCAATAGCTTGTACGAAAGGAGCCGGCTGCCGCCGACACCACCAAAGAGGAATAATGCCGCAGCCTGTACCCAAATCGCAAGCGTATTCGTATGGGCGGGGTGCAGCAAATTGCGCAAGCAGCAACGCATCCTCACCAAAGCCGTGCTCGCGCGAAACCTCAACAAAAACACCACCGCCAATATCCTCGAATCTATTGGCAGGCTGCATAAGCACCACCTCAAAATTTAATTTGCCGGGCAACCCGTAAAGGGATGGCCCGGCAAAGGAAAGCCTATAGCAATTTATTCAGGCTTAGGAGCATCGACCGGGCAGACATCTGCGCAGCTGCCGCACTCGGTGCAAAGATCGGGATCGATTACATATTTGTCGTCACCCTCGGAAATGGCTGAAACCGGGCATTCCGCTTCGCAGGCACCGCAAGAAATGCATTCGTCGTTGATTATATAAGCCATTTAGGCACCTCCTTTTTATGTTCTTTCCTATAATAACATAATGAAACAAAAAATCAATTATTTTTTTAATAAACAGTGTGACCGTTTCGTAAAAGCATTTCTAAGCATATTGTTGAGCTTTGCGCTAAAATTTTATTTTGAATCAGTCTTCAAGGATTTCAAGGTCTTCGATTTCGTCCATATCATCCCTGCTGCGGTTGTCGCGTATAACCTTAATATCCCGCACATTGACAACGATAGGGGGAGAATCGGGAGATTTATCAAGCAGCACCATTACTTCACCGGACAGCAGATTAGAACCTGTCACAATGCCGCGCCCTTCTTTTGTGCTCACAATTGCACCGGTTTTCGGGGTGATTTTAATCAGATCTTCGTATAACTCCTGCTCATACTTTAAGCAACACATCAACCGGCCACATGCGCCGGAGATTTTTGTTGGATTAAGTGAAAGCCCCTGCTCTTTTGCCATTTTTATTGATACGGGTTGAAAATCGCTTAAAAATTGGGAGCAACAAAAAGGCCGGCCGCATATTCCGAGACCGCCGAGCATTTTTGCCTCGTCTCTGACACCGATTTGTCGCAGTTCAATCCGTGTGCGAAATACCGATGCTAAGTCCTTTACAAGTTCCCGGAAGTCCACACGTCCGTCAGCAGTAAAATAAAAAAGAATTTTGGAATTATCAAAAGTATACTCCACGTTCACAAGCTTCATGTCAAGCTTATGCAATTTTATCTTTTCCAGGCATATCTCAAACGCCCGCTTTTCTTTTTCAACATTTTCTTGGGCGTGCTGAATATCATCCGGTGATGCCGGACGCACCACTTTTTTAAGTGGCTTGACGAGTTCTTTATCGTCAATCTCACGGTTTGCCATGGCAACCTCGCCGCAATCCAGCCCGTGAGAGGTTTCAACAACCACCTTGTCGCCCCTTTGAAAACTATGACCATCCGGATCAAAGTAATAAAGCTTCCCCATATTTTTAAAACGGACACCTATAATATCAGCCATGCAGTTTACCAAGCCTTCCCGTGCCTTTACAGCACACAAAAATAATTATTGTATTTCGGGTAGATGCCCCTACTCCATCCTTTGATTATCGTACGGGCGGATATGGAATCCGCCCCTACACCAATTAATCGATTTGGGTTATTACATATCGTATATTACATCATAAAACAGTTTTCAGCGCCCCGCCGCGGTTCTAAAACGGCTGCAAAGCAAGGTCAAAAACAGGGTGTGATTAATGTGCTGCTGCCTAAGAGAGCGAAGCTCGTCAACTGTAGAAATCAACTCAATTAAATTTTTAGGTTTCAGCGCGCGGGCAAGTGTTTGAGCCGTTTCAGGGCTTGGAGACATATCATCCTCAACTCCGGCTCGGCGCACAAGCGCGTCCCTGAATATTAGTGCTAACAGGTTAAGAACACCGTCGACCAGATCTTTATCCTTTTCCATACGGGCGGTAAGCCGCAGAAGTGTTAGCTCGTCGGGAGCAATCACAGCCAGTGCTAACTCGGGCGACAGCTCAAGCACTTGGCGAAATGAGCCGTCGGATATTCCCTTTATGGCCTGTCCGATAATGCCGCCGAAAACTGCCGCCGCATTACAAGCGTCCTGATGTGGAGTGTCGGGCAGTGCACTTTTTATCACATCAGTTGCGAGCGGGATGTCAACCGAACTTAGGGCAACACATACGGTGCGTGACAAAATGGTTGGCAAAAGCTGAGTTCGGTTTTCGCAGGTAAGTATGAATAATAAATAACCGGGCGGCTCTTCAAGAATTTTTAAAAGCACATTTTGAACGGTTTCCGACATATGTTGTATGTCAGGCATAATAATAAAGCGACGCTCGGATTCGTTGGGCATGATATATGCGCTTTGACGAAGATCGCGCATCGGTTGTATTTTATACTGTGAAGTAAAATCGTCTTTAATTTCAAGTATGTCGGGATGATTGCCGCCTTTTGCTTTTATACACGAGCTGCATTCGCCGCAAGGCTTTTCTTCTTTGGATTTACACAGACCGGCTTTGGCAATCAGCCGTGCCAATGTGCGCCGTCCGCTGCCCTCCGGGCCTTCGATGAGCAGCACATGTGGAAGCCGCCCCCCGTCGACAAAAGCCGAGAGCGTTTGTTTAACCTTTTCATTTCCGGCAAATCCCTCAAACTTCATCTAAATCAACCGCTTCTTTTAAGACATAACAATTAAAAATTAAGTGCGACGAGCTATATCCGTTCGTATCGCTCAATGTTAAGAACAAAAACCGTTGCACCGCCAACCGTAACTTCGACGGGTATCGATGCGTAGGCCGCATTGCCGTAAGTGGTGCTCGGTATCATCTGGCTGCGCTTTTTAGAATGCTTCTCTATAACGGACAAAACCTCTTCAACGCGGCTGTCGTCTGTGCCCACAAGGAATGTGGTGTTGCCCGCCATCAAAAACCCGCCTGTTGTAGCAAGTTTTGTAACCGAGAAGCCTTCCTTTGTAAGAGCTGCAGAAACAGTGCTGCTGTCGTCCTTGTTTACGATTGCAAGAACAAGCTTCATCATTATTCCTCCGTTCTTGTAAAATAAATGTATCATTACTATATTTATTACAATTTTAATATAAAAAATGCTATTTATATCAAACCCCGGGTTAAAACAAAACTATTATCTTTTTGTTTATTATATCGCATTTTTTAACAATAAACAAGACAATCAGGAAGTTTTAACCACGGTCAGCCTTTTAAACCCATGAAGATTTAACATTTCAGCAGTATCCCGGCTTATTTTTTCACCCGGAACGACAGCGGCGATACCCGGTGGGCAAGGGCAGACCGCACGCGCGGCAATGCGCCCGGCGGCCGAGTCGGTGTTTACCGTTTCACACGGTAGTAGCAATGCATCGCGGGGAGAAAGAACAGTTTCGGGTGGTGTATTGTCAACATAATTCGGCAAGCTTTGTGAACGTTTTAAAAATCTTCCTCGTCTTAGAGCGATAGGAAATTGATTTATCGCCTCGCCAAGCCGACTAAGCTCGTTGGGAGTGTTAAAGGGTGTAATTATAAAAACGATAAAACGAGAATCAGAGTATTCCGGCTCGCAGCCCTTTTCACGGAAAAACTCAGCGGCCGTCACACCATCTGCCCCCACAGTGCCGATATCAAGAGTTAGTCTGGTTGGATCGTTTAACTTGCCTCTTAAAACTCCTATTTCGTTTTTGAGCGCTTTGTTTGCCAGTTGTTCAACAGATTCTGCAAGTAGCTGATAGGCTTGAATTCCTGCACGCCACCACCAGTCCCGTGCAATATCAAGTGACGCCAGCACCGGAAAGGATGGCGAGGTTGAGCCAAACATCATCATTGCAGCTTTTGCGGTTGACCTGTCAATGCCGTGTTTATGCAAATTCTTAATATGAAGCATTGCACCACCGGTCAACACAGGCAGGGTTTTATGGCATGAGTCAGCCGTCATATCTGCACCTAAAGATAACGGGTGCATACCAAATGCCCCGAGATGGCTGCCATGTGCGTTGTCCACAATAAGCAATGCACCTTTACGTCGGCATAACGAGGCAATTGACCTTACATCGGCTATATTACCGTAGTAATCCGGACTTGTTATAAAAACAGTGCGTACATCGGGATAAGATGTCAGTGCCTTTTCTATATCACTGCAAGTTATTTGATAGTTCTTACCGCTTGGCCAGATCCATACAGGGCAAATTCCTAACAAAGCGGCAGTATGTACCGCACTAATATGCGAATTGCGGGCAAACAGCACACGCTTGCCCTGACACTTGCTAAGCAGCAGCATGGTTTGTATACACAGCGTACAACCACCTGTGCTGAACAATGTAAGCTCTGAGCCAAACACATCGGCAGCCATGCGTTCCGCCTGTTCAATGGCATCAGCACTGCCTGCGCTAAATAGGCTTGACGTGTCGGGCAGCTCGGTTAAGTCATAGGTTAAAAATTGTAAGGAGTCGAGCAGCCCGGCGCGGTTTTTGTGTCCCGGTGTATGAAACGAAGCGCGCCCTTTTGCCACGTATTTTGAAAGCATTTCAAAGATGGGAATTTCCATGTTATTCACCTTTATTTCGTCCAAGAAATGAAATGTTTCTTTTTAAAACCCCGACGCCTCTCCATCCATATGCTTTGCCTTTAAGGTCGTTTAAGGACTCATCTGTAAGGTCGGGATTAAATGGTTTGTCGCCAAAGCAAGGATGCGGATTGATAAGAGCATTTGCATTTAGCGGGCAAATGTGCTGGCAACGATCGCAGCCCCACGCCATACCGCTTTTTTGCAAAAGCGCTATTTGGTCTTGGCTTAGTTCTCCTTTGTTCTGCGATATGCGTGACACACAGGTGTCACGCGATTTGCCGATGCAGCCGCCAGGACAGGCGGTCGAGCATGCGCCGCATTGCGTACACTTAGCAATACTGACGGGCGGCATATCGAAAGGTATGTTAGTGACAATAGTGCCGATAAACACCCATGAGCCGTAAATAGGATTTATCAGCAGTCCGTTATCACCGACGCATCCAAGGCCTGAGAGCGCCGCTGCAAGCACCTCGGGTATCGGCGAATTATCAATAAAGGATAAGAAATTGTACTTAGGCAAAGCAGATTTTAAATCCTTGGCCGCATTTTCAAGTACGGCTCCGGCAGATGAATGATAATCGGGAACGCGCGCATATTGCGACAGGTTGCCTTGTAATTTATCAAAGCAATAGGGAAATAATACGCAAATTATTGTATTAGGAAGATCGGGGCTAAAAGCATCAAAAAGACTCAAAGATGCACGGCAAGTAATAAGTTTGTCCTTTAACATATCAAAATCGCAATAGCCGTGCAGGGCAAGCTCGTGCGCGGTTAGGATTTTGTCAATAATCTTTTTATTTTTAGTAATGTTCATAATTTACCTCACTAAAACCTGCATACGGTATATCGGGTAAATATTATACCCTTGCAAGGCTTTTAGCGCAACTTTAAACCCAAACATTTGTTGGGACACAATGAAAAGAAAATAATACCAATTTTACCCTGTTCAAGATTTTATAAATATGGTATAATGCCGGCAGTCATTTTAACATAATTTTTTAGTCCGGTTTAGTTTTTTAATGGGACTGATGAGAGGATGATTGAAGTTTGGATGCATTGAAGAAAAAGCAACTCTTGATTGCGGCCACAAAAATAAGAATGGCTGTGATTGAAGGAACATATCACGCTAAAAGCGGTCATCCCGGCGGTTCACTGTCTATTGCTGATGTGCTCGCATTTTTATACTTTGATAAAATGCGCATTGATCCGTCAAACCCGGCATGGCCTGAACGTGACCGCCTGGTTCTGTCAAAAGGACATACGGCGCCCGCTTTATACGGTGCGCTGGCGCTGCGCGGATATTTTCCGCAAGATGATATTCCAACGTTGCGCAAGGTGGATTCACATCTTCAGGGTCACCCTGACATGAAAGGCACGCCCGGTGTCGATATGACTACGGGTTCGCTTGGACAGGGTGTTTCAGCCGCGACAGGAATGGCATTGGCTGCCAAAATAGACGGCGGACAACGCCGTGTTTATGCAATTCTTGGCGATGGAGAGCTTGAGGAAGGTCAGGTTTGGGAGGCAGCGATGTTTGCCGCGCATAAAAAGCTTGATAACCTCTGCATTGTAATAGATTACAACGACTTGCAAATTGACGGGACTTTGGACGAGGTAAATTCCCCGTACCCCATACCCGAAAAATTTAAAGCTTTTGGATTCAACGTTATTGAAATTGATGCTCATGATATGGAACAAATAGAAGCTGCGTTTAACGCTGCCGAAGCCTGCAAGGGCAAGCCTACCGCAATTATACAGAAAAGTATAAAGGGCAAGGGCGTTTCATTTATGGAAAATCAGGTTAATTGGCACGGATCTGCCCCAAATAAAGAGCAGTACGAGCAGGCAATGAATGAGCTGAAAGCGCAGCTGAAACTTTATGAGGAGGCGGTATAATGGCGGGCACTGTTAAAAAAGCAACCCGAGAGGCATACGGAGAAGGTCTGGTGGAGCTGGCGGCAAAATATCCAAATCTCATTGTGCTCGATTCCGATCTTGCGGCAGCTACTAAAACCGTGACCTTTAAAAAGGCATATCCTGACAGGTTTTTTGATTGCGGAATTGCAGAGCAGAACATGATGTCGATTGCGGCAGGACTTGCAACGTCCGGAAAACAGGTTTTCGCTTCATCATTTGCAATGTTTGCCGCAGGCAGGGCTTTTGAGCAAATCAGAAATTCTATCGGATACCCGCATATTCCGGTTAAAATCGGTGCGACACATGCCGGAATCTCGGTTGGCGAAGACGGTGCAACACATCAATGCTGTGAGGATATTGCATTGATGCGCAGTATCCCCGGTATGACGATAATATGTCCTGCCGACGTAGTCGAGACAATCAAGGCAATGCATGCAGTTATGGAACTTAACGGACCGGCTTATCTGCGGTTAGGGCGGTTGGCCGTGCCTGTATTGTTTGACAATGCATATGAATTTAAGATTGGCAAGGGAGTGCAGCTTTTAGAGGGCGACGATGTGTCCATTATCGCTACGGGCATTTTGGTGTCGGCGGCGCTCGAAGCGGCAGAAATTTTAAAAGATGACGGCATTAAGGCAAGAGTAATTAATATTTCGACAATTAAGCCATTGGACAAGGAAATTGTATTAAAGGCAGCGGCAGAAACCGGTGCTATCGTAACTGCAGAGGAACACAACATAATTGGCGGGCTGGGTAGTGCTGTGTGCGAGGCAGTATGCGAAACACAGCCTGTACCGGTTGTAAGAGTCGGTATTAACGACGAGTTTGGCAAGTCGGGCCCCGCGTTAGAGCTGCTTGAAATTTACGGACTTACGGGCAAAAATATTGCAAGCAAGGCAAAAGAGGCGTTAGCAATCAAGGCAAAGGCTTGATTAAAAGCAGCGTACTTAAGGGCACTGTGCCCTATGTTTTCCCCGGCATTTGTAGGGCGAGATGCCCCATCCCGCCGATAGCACTGACAAAAAACCCGCGGACTCATTCCGCGGGTAAATGTTTTATTTTTATTGAGCTACAGTGGTGGCTGGAGTAGTTTCAGCTGTCATAGTGGTTTCGTCGGGCATAACCTCGGTGTCTTGAATATAAAGCGCACTGACATATCCGAAGCCGTCCTTAAACTCAATCTTAAACCAATCACCCTCGCGGTCTACAATCGTAACCTTTTCGCCTTTTTTGAGTCCCCCGATTGCTCCGTATTCAGTGCCGGGACCACTGCGTATGTGCATGGTGGAGGCGTTGCACCACCCATAAGGCGGAATACCGGTTGCTGCCGTAACAGTGGTTGTGTCCGTATTTAAAATTGTTGTGTCTGAATCAGCGGTTTGTGTGGAGGTTGTTTGTGTAGTTGTGGTTGTAGAAATTTGCGATGAATTTTCCTGATCTTTTTTACAGCCTGAAAGGGCGGTAACAGCAATTAAACAAATTATCAATATATTCCGCAGCGCAGAGGCTGCAAACAGGCGTTTTGCAGTGAAATGTTCAGTTTTCATATCGTTCATCTCCTGTTCACGGTAAACCGTTGATTTTACAGTATTCTACCACAAAGATGAACAAATTAAAAGTCAAAAGGAAAATTTATTATAACTTACTAATCTAACTATAAAAAAGTGTAGGGGCGAACTGTGCTCGCCCGCAAAGAAAATATACTTGTAAATTTATCATAAATTTAACGGCTAAGTTTTTAAGCGCAGCGCTTTGGCTGGTGGGCTTTTGCGTATACTGTTGCAGCCCTGTATTTATGTACAGCACAGCGGTGTGCCCTGCGCCGGGCGGCTGCTGCATCTCTTTGTAATTCACCGATACAGCTAATTAAAATCACGGCACGCAATATTATCAGTATTAAGGTCAACACCCAAAACGAAGATATAGACAAAAGACCCGCAGTCATAAGCTCGACAAAAACGCAGCACAGCGGTATAAGCGCCATACGGCGAGTGCTTGCAAACTTTGCTTTATTAATCATATATAACGACATGATGCTCATTAAAATAATGCTTAAAATGCTTAACAACATAATGAATACCCCTTTTCGTCTATGAACAAACGTTCCGAACAAGTGTTCGATTACTATTATACATGTATTGTAATAATTTGCAAGTATAAATTTTTAAATATTTTTATTTTCCAATCGCACCTACTGATGATGAGAGCTGGAAATTTTAAACATCTATTATTTTAAGAATAGTATTCATCACGTTGCGCGCTGTTTGAGGCTGTGATATAATCTTTTGCATCCCTTTTGGAAAGGAGTATTAAACATGGATATTATCGCCGTTTTGGCAAAGGAGTTTGGGCTGCGTCCGGGACAGGTGCAGACTACAATACAGTTAATTGATGATGGAAACACAATCCCGTTTATTGCTCGTTATCGCAAGGAAATGACAGGGTCTCTTGACGACCAATTGCTGCGCGAGCTTTCAAAGCGCCTTGAATATCTTCGTAATCTTGACGAACAGCGTGAAAAGGTGCGTGATACAATTGAAAAGCAGGGTGCGATGACCGACGAGATTGCCTCGGCGCTGGATGCTGCAGTGACACTTACCGAAATTGAGGATATATATCGCCCTTTCCGCCCCAAAAGAAAAACACGCGCATCAGTTGCGCGTGAAAAAGGATTGCAGCCGCTTGCGGATTTAATATATTTGCAGCAAGCGGATTGTGCCAATCCACTTAGTCTTGCCGCCGATTATATAAATCAGGATAAAGGAGTTGACAGTGCACAAGACGCGTTACAGGGGGCGCAGGATATAATAGCCGAAATGATTTCGGACGATGCCAATGTGCGCCGCAGGCTGCGCGTCGTATGCATGGAAAGCGGCGAGGTTGTTGCCAAAGGCTTAAAAGAAGATATGGACGTTTATGAAATGTATGCCGATTTTCGCGAACCCCTCAAACGAATGGCAGGTCATCGCGTACTTGCCGTAAACAGGGGAGAACGAGAGGAATTTTTAAAAGTCAGTGTTGAGTTTGACAGAATCAAAGGTGTGGGAATAGTCTGCTCGGCGCATGTAAAAGAAGGTTCGCCCTGCACAGATATCGTGCGATTGGCGGCCGAGGACGCATATGACAGATTGATATTTCCGTCTATTGAGCGCGAGTTGAGAAACGAGCTGACTGACCGTGCAAGCGAGGATGCAATAAAGCTGTTTTCGCTCAATCTGCGCCACCTTTTAATGCAGCCGCCGGTAAGAGGACGCGTGACGCTGGGGCTTGACCCCGGTTACCGAACAGGGTGCAAGGTGGCGGTTGTTGATTGTACCGGAAAGGTACTTGATACAGGGGTGATTTATCCCACTCCGCCACACAACAAAAAGGAACAAGCCAGCCGGATTTTAACAGACCTTATTAAAAAATATGGTGTTCAGGTAATTGCGATAGGCAACGGTACTGCCTCTCACGAAACCGAGGTGTTTGTTACCGAGCTTATAAGCGGGCTTGACACCGACCTTTCTTATATGGTCGTAAGCGAGGCGGGTGCATCGGTGTATTCGGCTTCAAAGCTTGCGGCAAAGGAATTTCCCGACTTTGATGTGTCGCTGCGTTCGGCTGTTTCAATAGCCCGTCGGCTTCAAGACCCGTTGGCCGAGCTTGTAAAAATCGAGCCTAAGGCTATCGGCGTTGGGCAATACCAGCACGATATGCCTCAAAACAGGCTGTCGGAGGCGCTTTATGGTGTTGTGGAAGAATGTGTGAATGCTGTTGGTGTGGATTTGAATACGGCATCAGTTGAATTGTTGTCGCAAGTTGCCGGCGTAAATTCATCTGTGGCAAAAAATATTGTTGCATTTCGTGAAGAAAACGGTCTGTTTGACTCGCGTAGTCAGCTAAAAAAAGTGCCAAGACTGGGTCCAAAAGCATTCGAGCAATGTGCGGGATTTTTGCGCGTGGCTGAAAGCGATAATGTGCTTGATAACACTGCTGTGCATCCGGAAAGCTATGACGCGGCAAAAATGCTGCTTGAGCTTTGCGGATATACGCCTGACGATGTAAAGCACCGCCGTGTTGATGAGCTGCCTAAAAAGGCTGAGGAATTGGGCATCGAAAACCTTGCCGACAAAATTGGTGTAGGACTGCCCACTTTGCAGGACATTATTTCTGAGCTTACACGCCCGGGCCGTGACCCGCGCGACGAATTGCCGCCCCCTCTATTGCGAAAAGATGTTATCGGCATCGAGGACTTAAAGCCGGGTATGGAAATGGACGGCACGGTTCGCAACGTGGTTGATTTTGGAGCTTTTGTTGACATTGGCGTTCAGCAGGACGGACTTGTTCATGTTTCGCAGTTGGCGGATCATTTTGTAAAGCACCCGTCAGAGGTTGTCCGTATCGGTGATATTGTAAAGGTATGGGTATTAAGTGTTGATGTTGAAAAAAATCGCATATCGCTGACCATGAAATCAAAAAAGAACCCTACCCACTCATAATCAAAGATTGTGGGCGGGTACCCGGGAACCTTGTTGTTTCACAAAAAAGCCTAATAGAATGTCATTCTATTAGGCTTTTGCCGGTCATTTCGGGCGGCTGAGGCAGCCCCATTATTTTTAACATGGTTGGCGAAATGTCTGCCAGCCGTCCGCCTTTGCGAAGCATGCAAGGGAATCCGACTATGCAAAACGGTACATTAAATGTGGTGTGTGCGGTGAATGGTGAGCCGTCCGAATCGGTTAGCTTGTCGGCGTTACCGTGGTCGGCTGTTACTATAGCCGTACCGCCCATTTTTATTGTTGCATCCACAACGCGTCCGACACACTCGTCCACGACTTCAACCGCTTTAACGGCAGCATCGAATATACCTGTATGTCCTACCATATCGCAGTTTGCGAAGTTGAGCACAATCATGTCATATTTCCCGGACAATATTCGCTTTTCCGCTTCTTCGCATACGGGATAGGCACTCATTTCTGGCTTTTGGTCAAATGTGGCAACATCAGGTGTTGGGATTAAAACACGGTCTTCGCCCTCGAACATGACTTCCCTGCCACCATTAAAAAAGAAAGTAACATGAGCATATTTGGTTGTTTCAGCAATACGAAGCTGTGTTTTGCCCGCTTTGCTTACGGTTTCTCCCATGGTCATTGTCAGTGTTTGGGGTGCGAATGCCACCGTTACATTAGGCATCGTTGCATCGTATTCGGTCATACACACAAAACACAAAGACAGCATGCCGCCACTGCGCTCAAAGCCGGTGAATTCAGGGTCGACAAAGGCGCGTGTTATTTCACGGGCACGGTCGGGTCGAAAGTTAAAGAAAACTACGCTGTCATTGGTGCAAACCGCTCTGCCGCCCTCAATAACCGTCGGAACCACAAATTCGTCGGTTGTGTATTTTCCTTCGTTATCGAGCGTTAAGTAAGATTTTTCGACAGCAGCGGCGGCATCATCAGCGTTAAGACCACGCCGATTTACCATGGCGTCATACGCTTTTTCAACCCGATCCCACTGAGAGTCGCGGTCCATTCCGTAATATCGGCCCATTACTGTGGCAATTTTTCCAATGCCAATCTCTTTTATTTTATCCTCAAGTTCACGAATGTATGCTGCGCCCGAGGTGGGGGGCACATCACGGCCGTCAAGCATGGCGTGAATAAAAACGTCTTTAACACCGCATGTTTTTGCAAATTTAAGAAGTGCATAAAGATGTGTGTTATGACTGTGTACGCCGCCGTCCGACAACAGTCCCGTTAAATGCAGTGCAGCACCCGGTTTTTTGGCATTTTCCATCGCAGCAAGCAAAACAGGATTATTAAAAAAATCACCGTCATCAATTGATTTGGATATTCTTGTCAGTTCTTGATAAACAATGCGTCCTGCGCCGATATTTGTGTGACCGACCTCGCTGTTGCCCATCTGACCATCGGGCAACCCAACGTCCATACCCGACGCGCCTATTTCAGTATATGGGTTTTGTGAAAACAGCTTATTAAGATTTGGGGTGTTTGCGCTTTTTATAGCGTTGCCTTGTGTTTCGGTATTTAAGCCGAAACCGTCCATTATAATCAGTGTTACGGGTTTTTTCATCAATAAAGCTCCTTTAATGCCTAATGCCTGCTGTATAATTAAAAACGCTGCTGCTATAGTGGTCAAAAGTAGGGGCGAACTGTGTTCGCCCGCAATCTTTATATGACGCAATCGACTATAATGCCAACTGAACAACAAAAAGCTGCATCATCTATAATAATCAAAATATTATTTAGCTGCAGATACTATTTGGGCAAAGTCGGCCGGTTTGAGAGATGCGCCACCGATAAGGCCGCCGTCAACATGCTCGCATGCCAGCAATTCTGCCGCATTTGATGCATTCATCGAACCACCGTATTGTATTACAATGTTTTGGGCTGCTGCATCACCATATAGACGGGATATCGTAGAACGTATCAATGCGCACACTTCATTTGCTTGTTCGGCTGTGGCTGTGCGGCCGGTACCGATTGCCCATACAGGCTCGTATGCGATTATAACGCGATCCAATTGTTGAACGCTGACACCATTCAGCGCAATTTTGACCTGGATCGCAACCACTTCGTCGGTAATGCCCTGCTCGCGTTGTTCAAGCTGCTCGCCCACACAAAGTATAACGTTTAGCCCGGCATTAAGAGCGGCTTTGACACGCTTGTTTACTGTGATGTCGGTTTCTCCAAAATAGGTTCGGCGTTCGCTATGACCTATTATTACTGTGTTAACGCCCATGCTTTTAAGCATGCAGGCAGAAATTTCGCCCGTAAATGCGCCGGATTCTTCCCAGTGGCAATTTTGTGCGGCCACGCTGATTTTGCTGCCCTTTACGGCTTCAAGGGCAGCAGGAATGTCAACAAAAGGAACTGCGACTATAACATCGCATGCGGCGTTGGTGACAAGTGGTTTAATCTCCTCAATAAGCTTGTAAGCTTGCTGGGGGTTTTTGTTCATCTTCCAGTTGCCTGCAATTACATATTTGCGGCTCATAAAAATATCATCCTTTATTTGATTATTTAATGCCTGCTGAATAATTAAAAAATGCTACTAATATAAGGTATAAGTATTTTTTAATTATTCAGGTACAAGATTTTTTATAATAAATTGAAACTTGCACTTATATGAAACGGTCGTCCCCCGACCGTTTCATATAACAGGCGGCAATCAATACGAGCTTACCACAAAAATCAAGATTTTTGTCTTTAGATACTCACCCAGCGAGCATTATTTATCGTTGAGGCAGGCTATACCGGGAAGTTCTAATCCCTCTAAAAATTCAAGCGAAGCTCCGCCGCCTGTTGATATATGCGTCATTTTATCGGCAAAGCCAAGCTGTTCTACCGCGGCGGCCGAATCACCGCCGCCGATAATCGAGACAGACCCGCTGTCCGCAATCGCTTTTGCAACGGCAATCGTACCGGCGGCAAAGGGTGCCATTTCACTTACACCCATTGGGCCGTTCCAGACTACTGTGCCGGCACCGTCAATAGCGTCCGCAAAGATTTTTTGAGTTTTAGGTCCAATATCAAGACCCATCCAGCCATCGTCAATTCCGCCTTCAAATACTTTGATATTGGCATTTTCGCTAAATTCATCTGCTGCCACATTGTCAACCGGCAACAAAAATTTAACACCTTTTTGTTTAGCTTTTTTCAATATTTCTTTTGCCAATTCAAGCTTATCGGCTTCAAATTTTGAATCGCCGATTTTTTTACCAATCGCAGCGTGGAAAGTGTAGGCCATTGCGCCGCCCACTATAAGTGTGTCGACCTTTTCAAGAAGATTTGTAATCACACCGATTTTGTCCGAAACCTTTGCACCACCGAGAATTGCAACAAATGGGCGTTTGGGATTTTCGAGTGCGCCGCCCATTATCGAAATTTCTTTTTTAATCAAATAGCCGCAAACAGCGGGCAGATAATCTGCAACACCGGCAGTAGATGCATGGGCGCGGTGCGCGGTTCCAAATGCGTCGTTTACAAAGATTTCTGCAAGTGAGGCAAGTGATTTTGCAAATTCAGGATCGTTTTTTGTTTCTTCCTTGTAAAAACGCACATTTTCGATAACCATGATTTCGCCTGATTTTAGGGCAGCTGCCATTGAATGGGCATGTTCACCAATTATATCGGTCGTAAATTTGACTTCACGCTGCATAAGCTCGGAAAGTCGTTTTGCGACAGGTGCCAGCGTGAATTTCTTTTTTGACTCCTCGTCTTTTGGTCTGCCCAGGTGCGAGCAAAGAATTACGGCTGCACCGTTGTCAATCAGATATTGTATTGTAGGAATAGATTCCCTTATACGCTTGTCGTCAGCAATAACACCATCGTTTAACGGAACGTTGAAATCACACCGTACAAGAACCTTTTTCCCATTAACTTGGATATCTTCTATTGTTTTTTTGTTTAAAAAGTTCATATAATACCTTCTTTCCCAAAATAGAATTTTTATCAGATAATCTACAAAAGAATATATTATAGTATATTTCCTGTTTTTGCAAGCGATTGCACCTATAGTTTTTTAGTAAGACTATAGTTTTTTACATAGTGCCAAAAATTATATCTTTTCTCGTTCAGAAATTTGCCATGTTTCGGACGGCAAAACCCCCATGTGTCGTTTATACATTTTAGAAAAATACGAAAGATTATTAAATCCGCTAAGCTCTGCACTTTCGCCAACATTAAAGCGTCCGCTGAGCAGCAATGTACGTGCATAATCGCATCGCATGAAGTTGACGGTGTCTATTACAGTTTTTCCTGTTATTTCGCGAAATACTCGGCAGAAATAATACTTCGTGTAACCAACATGGTTGCATATGTCGTCTATTGAAATTTGCTCCTTGTAATTTTGACGTATGTATCTGATACTCTTGCGCACCATATCAAGGTGACGGCTATGTTTGTTTTCACAGGCAGGTTGTGCCGGAGAAATACGAAAAAGTCTTACCATAAGTGATATAACCTCTGCTTTTATCGCAGCCTTAAAATATAAGTTTTGCTCATTCATTTCCTTTGCGATAAAGTCAAAGCTTGCTTGCACCTTTTCATCGCTTATCGGACTGCGCAAGTGTATTTCTCTAACAGGAAGTTCAAAATTTTCACAAAAAGTCTTATCAATTATCAGACAGTAATATTCGCATAAAGGTGATTTGCTATGTATTGTGTGCAACGCCCCGCTGTTAACCACAATCAAGTCCCCGGCACAGGAGTTTATTTCAACAGTGTCACAGTATACAACAGCATCTCCCCGCTTAAAGAATAAAAGCTCCGGGTTTTCGTGCCAGTGCACGAAAATTGATTGATTTTCATGCAGTGTATCAAAATGAAATATAACCGGAAAATCCGGATCGTGAAGTATGTGATGCTCATATTTGGCGGGCAAGCTCAATTCCTCCTAAAAAAGCAATATTGTGTTAATAACCGTTAATATAGTGCCTTTACTCAGATAATAGTATTTTATAAAATAAAGATAAAGAAAGCAACATCATTTTAAATGGGGGATAGCAATGTATTCATTTTCTATTGGAGTTATGCTGGACTCGTTTCGTACGGATGTACGCTCTGCACTAAAAAAAGCCGTCGATGTCGGTGCACAGGGCATACAGGTTTATGCGACAAACGGTGAGTTGTCGGCCGATGTTCTTGTGGGAGAAAAACGCCGCGAATTTTTAAAACTGGTTAAAGACCACGGGCTTGTGATTTCAGCCCTGTGCGGTGATTTGGGGCATGGATTTGGTAATCCTGAAAAAAACCCCGATTTAATCGAACGCTCAAAACGTATTCTTTATATGGCTAAAGAGCTTGAAACTGACATAGTCACAACGCATATCGGTGTTGTTCCCGAAGATACCTCGCACGAGCGGTACAAAATTATGCAGGACGCTTGCGGACAGCTTTGCAGCTATGCCGATAGCTTAAATTCTCATTTTGCAGTGGAAACAGGACCCGAAATTGCAGTTACGTTAAAAAAGTTTTTGGATTCGTTGGGTTCAAAAGGCGTTGCTGTGAATTTTGATCCTGCAAATTTTGTGATGGTGACGGGTGACGATCCTGTTCAGGCAGTATATACCTTGCGCGACTATATTGTACATACACATGCAAAGGATGGCCGCCGGCTTATTGAATGTGACCCGGAAATTATATACGGCATGATAGAGGATGCCATTCAGGAGGAACAAGCGTTTGTTGAATTGCCACTCGGGCAAGGTGACGTGGATTTTCCAAATTACCTGAAAGCGCTTGATGACATCGGCTATCATGGATATCTTACCATTGAACGCGAAGTGGGACAAAATCCCGAAAAGGATATCCGGGATGCCGTCCGGTTTTTGGAAAATCTTATAGGTTAAAGGAAGGTATAGTGAAATGAGCAAGACAAAAATAGGTATTATCGGCACAGGCAGCATTTCGACAGTGCACATTGACGCATATAAAAAGAACCCCGATGTCGAGCTGTATGCTTTTTGTGATATAAATGAAAAGCGGTTGCGTGAAATGGGGCAACGCTATGATGTAACAAGACTTTTTACCGACAAGGATGAAATGTTAAGATCATTGCCCGAACTTGATGCCGTCAGTGTGTGCACATGGAATTGTGCCCACGAGCCATGTGTTATTGCCGTGCTTGAAGCGGGAAAGCATGTTCTTTGCGAAAAGCCTATGGCAACGTCTGCCGAAAGTGCGCGCAATATGCAAGCAGCCGCACAAAAAAGCGGCAAGCTGTTGATGGTTGGGTTTGTCCGTCGTTTTGGGAATGACTGCTTGGTGCTTAAAGATTTTATTGACACAGGATATTTTGGAGATTTATATTATGCCAAGGCCACTTATCTGCGGCGAAACGGTAATCCGGGTGGCTGGTTCGGCGACAAATCCCGTTCGGGCGGCGGTCCGCTGATTGATCTGGGTGTGCATGTAATTGATTTGGTACGCTACCTTTTCGGCAATCCCAAGCCGATATCTGTTTATGGGGCGACATTTAACAAGCTAAAGGACCGCAAAAACATAAAGGGCAGCATCGGATATTCATCGGCCGATAAAAGCTCCGGCGATATTTGCGATGTAGAGGATTTGGCAACTGCACTAATTAGGTTTGACAACGGAGCGGTGCTTTCAATAGAAGCCAGTTTCAGTCTGAACATTAAAAAGGACGAGGGCAAAATTGAGCTGTTCGGCACAAAAGCCGGTGCAAAGCTTGATCCAGAGCTCGAAATTTATACTGAAATAAACGATTATTTAGCAGATGTCAGTCTGGCTACTCCGACAGCGCTTTCATTTGACGGTCTGTTTGAAAATGAAATCAACCATTTTGTTGATTGTATACGCAATAACGTGCCTTGCAAATCACCGGCAAGTGACGGTGTAGATTTAATGAAAATTTTAGATGCTATTTACGAATCTGCCCGTACAGGTCATGAAGTGATTATCAACTGACAACGGAGGCTATAAATGAAGACTGCAGTTAGTTCTTACAGCTTTTCCCGCCTTATCAATAATGGTGCAATGTCCCAGTTAGACTGCATTGAGCGTGCAGCCGATATGGGATTTGACGCTATTGAGTTTGTCGATATTATCCCCCATGACGGCTCGTCACAACAAACATATGCCGAAAAGCTGCGTAAAAAGGCGGACGAATGCAAAATTGATGTTTTGACTTACACATTTGGGGCCGATTTTTTGACCGGAAGCGGCGGCGATGTTAACGCCGAAATTGAGCGGGTTAAAAAGCAAATTGACTTGGCTGTGTTGTTGGGAGCGGGCGGTGTGCGCCATGATGCAACAAACGGCTTTGCAAAAGATAAGCGGGAATATAGGGGGTTTGACAACGCACTGCCGCATATTGCCGATGCATGCAGACAAGTCACCGAATATGCCGCTAACTTAGGTGTGCGCACAATGGTGGAAAATCACGGATTTTTCTGTCAGGATAGCAAACGTGTTGAAAAGCTTGTAAATACAGTTGCTCATCCCAATTTTGGTTGGCTTGTTGATATCGGCAATTTTTTGTGTGCGGATGAAAGCCCTGTTACTGCAGTAGGGCGTGCTGCACCCTATGCTTTTCATGTCCACGCCAAGGATTTTCATGTAAAGAGCGGAATGCACCCATCACCGGGAGAGGGCTTTTTTAAATCGAGAGCCGGCAACTATCTGCGCGGTGCAATAATAGGGCACGGTAACGTGCCGGTAAAGCAATGC
The DNA here is from genome assembly GCA_028697255.1 of Oscillospiraceae bacterium. Taxonomy (GTDB): domain Bacteria; phylum Bacillota; class Clostridia; order Oscillospirales; family Acutalibacteraceae; genus Avimonas. Next base: position 14,568 of record JAQVFM010000003.1, on the reverse strand, counting down.
ATATCCGCACTGATGAGTGCAGGATATAATGGTTCGGTTTCAATTGAATATGAAGGCATGGAGGACCCGATTTTAGGTATTCGCATTGGTCTTGATAACCTGAAAAGGTATATTAAACAAGCCGAGCAAGAACTGTGATGAGCCAAGCGGGTTTTCAATGAAACCATACTTGCACGGGCGGCATGTGGTCGTCCGTGCATTTTTATACTATTCTCAGCTTGAAAATGAGACACGATTGTCTTCGGTTTAATCTGAGAATAGTATTAATCGGCTAATAATTGAACCTTTGTCAGCGGGTATTGCCCTGTCACGGGGTTTTTGTCAACATAATCGGCATATACTGCGCATTTTTGCGAATAAAGGTAGGCTACGCCCCGTCTTACTCCTTTTTTAGTATTGCTTTTCTTTAATTTTTTTAGTTTTTTATCAATTATTTCATCCTTGATTTTTAATGTTAAAGGGATATGCCCTGACGGGTTGGAAGAAAGACGATCGCACACCATTATGTCTCGCAAAACAGCTTTGTCAATATTTGTTTGCTTTGAAAAATACTCAAATACAAGTGCAGTAAAATCGTCAAGTGATATTCGCTTGCATCTACATTGCTCGAAATATTCACCAAAGCTTGTGAAAAGCTCAAATGGAGAACAAGAGATTTTTTCAAGCAAATACTCGATTGTGCGGGTAAAGCGCCCGCTGTTATATAGGCGTTGCAGTGCGTCTTCTGTTCTATGCAAGCTTTGCAAATCACTTTTTGACATCCATGGTGTCTCAATAACTTCGTACGGCGGTCGGGAGCTGAAACGGCACGGATATTTGTCGGGCCGGTCGCGCATGGGAGAACCGTGAAGCAGTTTTAAAAACCCAAGCTGAAGCATGTTTGGTCTTAGCTCAAATGCTGTATTAAAGCTATGCATTAAGCTTTCATAATCTTCATAGGGCAGACCTGCAATCAAATCAATATGGATATGCAAATTGGCATTATCAACAAGCCTTTTTATATTGTATTTGAGCCGCTCTAAGTTTGTCTTACGGTTTACGGCGTTTAGTGTTTTGTCATTAAAGCTTTGCAAGCCTATTTCAAGCTGCATTGCACCCAAAGGTGCTAAGGCCAATATATCAAGTGTTTGATTATCGAGAATATCGCCTGCTATTTCAAAATGAAACCTGGTTCCATAAGGAATGGCTTTTCCATAATTGTTTATAATAAATAAAAACAGTTCATTTGCCCTTTTGCTGTTTGCGTTAAAGGTGCGGTCAATTAACTTTATTGTTTTGGTGCCGCTGTTGGCAAGCAGCAAAAGCTCTTTTTTTGCACGGTCAATATCAAAAAAACGCACACTGCCGCAACGCCCCGAAAGGCAGTATGCGCAATGGTAGGGACAACCGCGGCTGGTTTCAAGGTATGCTATACGTCCTTTTAAAGCTTCAAAATATTCTTCGGTATAGGGTGACGGCGGCTGCTCGCAGGAAATATATGGCTTTGAAAGTACTATTTGATCGTTATCGCGAAAACACAAGCCGGGGATGCTTTGAGGCCATTTACCTTGTAAAATATCGTTAAGAAACAGGGCAAAAGGTTTTTCGCCTTCTCCTGAAATGATATAATCTACAGACGATTCAGTTTTGAGAATTTGTCCTGCATTATAGCTTACTTCGGGCCCACCCAGCACGGTTATTACATCGGGCATTATTACTTTTAATTTTTTTATTAACCGTATTGTCGCTTCAATATTCCAGATATAACAGCTAAATCCTACAACATGTGGTTTTTTGTCGCATATACGCATTAAAACCTCGTCGGTTTGTTCGTTAATTGTACCCTCAACGACCACACCGCTAATTCCCGGCAAGCAATGTTCTTTGATGCCCGCAAGCAGGTACCACGGTGCAGGTGAGCAATGGATATACTTTGAATTCAGCGTACAAATAACTACCGTCATTGTCTGCCGATGTCCCCTTTATATACTGTCATTAAACATAATATAGTATCAATCGAAATTTAGTATAACACGGAAAAATATTGCAGTCTATATTGCGCGCTGTAATTTTGCCGCGTTAATTCTAAATTCAATTTTGTATGGACAAACATTGATTTGGCATGTATAATATGAAAATGAGTATACACAGGGAGGAAATATATCATGCGTTTACGCGATTTGCCTCATAATCTCAAGGTTATAGGTTGCTTTGCAATTTGTGCGGCGCTGCTTTCCGGCAGCTTGCTGTTTTCCGGATGTTCCACACCCAAAACTGCTGCAGTAATTGACGGCAGGAAATTTACAACGGGAGAATACTTAGCGTACCTTTTCAATGCATATCAGATGACATTTTATAGCTACAACCTCAGTTCTTATGCTCAATACGATATGGATCCATGGGGGCAAAAGCTGCCCTATGGCGAGGGCGACGACGAAAAGGAGTTGCCCGTTGAGGAATATATAAAACAGTTAACAAAGGATACTATGATACGTCAGGCGGCAATTGCCAACAAGCTTGAAGAGTTTAAGTTAAAGCTGTCGGATGAGGATTTAAAAAATTACGAATCGCATATGCAGTCTGTATCTAACGATATGATGATTGCAATGGGGTTTAATAAAGAATCATATGGCAAAATGTATAAGGCGACAACCTTTAACGAGTCAACGCTGTTTTACGGCCTGTATGACAAAGGCGGCAAACGCGCAATGAGCGACAAGGATATTCGCGAATATTATGACAAAAACATTATGACATATAAAATAATTGAAATGCCGCTTACTGACCAACAGGGTTCCGACCTTGACGAGGACGGTATTGCTGAAGTCAAGGCTAAGCTGCAGGGTTATCTTGATATGTACGAAAAAAACGGCGATTTTGATAAAGTGATTGAAAAATTCAACGAGGACAGCCAAGCAGAAAGCACTTCGACACCATCTACCACAACAACGGCATCTATCGATTCCACAACCGGAACAACCTCCACTACTACCACAACCACGACCACAACTACAACTACAACTACGACTACGACCACGACCACTTCTACCACTGCTACCGGCGGTGAATCAGATAAGCAAAACGAGGAGGATGATGAGCCAACCGACCCAAATCTAAGAACTCTTGACGCAAATATTGACGATGAGAATATTGTAAAAGCTGTTCAATCTGTTAAGGTAGGGAAGGCAAAAATAGTTGAGTACAAACAGGGCGGAACATCAAACACAGCCGCCTTGATATTGCGCATTAATCCCGAAGATACACAATACAGGTTTGAAAAAAGCCGTGAACGTGTAATATACGGCGCAAAATTTGAGGAATTTGACAAGGAAATTAAAAAATATATAAAAACATTGGATGTCGAATTTAATAAAACAGTTGTCAAAAAATGCACTCCCAAGCGGCTTGAAAAGGATGCGGCCAGGGCTTCATAAAGCACAGAGCCTCGCCCTTTAATCGAATAAAAGTGAGCGAGCGGATATCGGTAATTATGTTGCCATATTTAATTCAATCCAACTGCTTAACGCATTCAGGCGCCGCCAGTCTTCGGATGACCGGCGGCGTTTAGTTTCGTCTATAAAGCTGCGTAGGATTTCGTGTTTTTTCGACAAAAACCATTTCGTAAATTTTTTGTTAAAAAAGAGGTGAAAGACGCTAAAAGTGAGTATAAGTATATGTAATGCTCACTTAATAATACCGTTTGCTAAACGATATTATCTTTAGATACTCATTAATGTGTATCTAAAACCACAAAAATCATGATTTTTGTGGTCAGCTCGCCTTGATTGCCGCCTGTATTATGAAACGGTCGGGGGACAACCGTTTCATATAAGTGCAGGGTTTTTTCGATTTCTTAATAAAAAACCTTGCACCTGAATAATTAAAAAATACTTAAACCTTATATTAGCAGCATTTTTTGCAGCATTTTTTAATTATTCAGCAGGCATTAAATAAAGCGAAATAATGGGGGATGTCTGTATGACGATACGCGAACGCTGCGAAACGTTTGAAAAACAGTATTTGTCTAAGCGGGCGGCACTTTCATCTCAAAGCCGTGGGAGAGAAAGGCCGGAGCAGTGCTGCGAATATCGTACAGCCTTTCAACGTGATAGAGATCGTATACTGCACAGCAAAGCTTTCAGACGTTTAATGCATAAAACACAGGTGTTTTTATCCCCGGAGGGTGACCATTACAGAACTCGTCTTACACATACAACCGAAGTGTCTCAGATTGCCCGTACAATTGCCCGCGCTCTGTTGCTGAACGAGGACTTGACCGAGGCTATATCGCTCGGGCATGATTTGGGGCATACACCTTTTGGACATGCCGGCGAGCGCGCACTTAACGATGTAATGGAGGGAGGCTTTCGCCATTATGAGCAAAGCGTACGCACGGTTGAGGCACTCGAAAAAGACGGTGAGGGGCTTAACCTTACATGGGAGGTGCGCGACGGCATACTTCATCATACATGTGGAGACCAGGCGGCAACGTTGGAAGGGCGCATTGTCCGAATTTCGGACAGGGTTGCATATTTAAACCATGACATTGATGATGCAATACGCGCCGGTTTGCTTAAAGAGGAAATGATTCCTTCCGAAATTTTGACAGTGTTGGGAAAAGGTCGGACAAAGCGTATTGATACACTTGTTGTTTCGATAATTGAAAACAGCATCGATAATATTGAGATGGACATGCATACTGCCAAAGCATTTGATCAGTTGCATAAATTCATGTTTGAAAGTGTTTATACTAATCCTGTTGCCAAAGGTGAGGAGAAAAAAGTAGACGGTCTTATCAAGCGTATGTTTTATTATTTTAAAGACAACCCCCAGCTTTTACCTGACGAATATCGTGCAATAGCAGATCGTGATGGCGTAAGCAGGGCGGTATGTGATTATATAGCGGGGATGACCGATAATTATGCATTGGAAGTGTATAATAGTCTCTTCATTCCTCGAAGTTGGCAAGTAAAGGGAATGAAGTTTTCCAATTAGTGGCATACTAACACTTAATAAACCTGAATTTATCATTTTAAGTGGCTTTAAGGGGGGATATAACCGTGTCGTTACCCGATGCTTTTTTACAAGATCTTATTAGTAGAAATCGAATAGAGGACGTAGTGTCTGCTTATGTGCGCACAAAGCAGAGGGGGCGCACGGCGGTTGGGCTTTGTCCGTTTCATGGTGAAAAAACGCCTTCGTTTACCATTTATCCCGAAACGACATCCTTTTATTGCTTTGGCTGCGGTGCAGGCGGGGATGTCATTACCTTTATTAAAAAAATTGAAAATTTAAGTTATATCGATGCAGTCCGTTTTCTTGCAGACCGTGCGGGAATGAAAATGCCCGAGGACAAAGCAGATGATGCGACCTCCAGGCTGCGTGTTAAAATTCTTGAAATAAACCGCAGCGCCGCACGATTTTACCACAATATATTGTATACTTCAGAAGGTCGTGTCGGGCTTGAGTATTATTACAGCCGAGGGTATACCGACAGAACAATAAAGCATTTCGGACTGGGTTATGCGCCGGATGGCTTTGCATTGCTCAACGAGATGAGAAAAATGGGCTATAAGGATGAAGAGCTTGCCGCGGCTTTCTTAATAAAGAAAAGCTCAAGGTCAGGCGGTTATTATGATATCTTTAGACGGCGCATTATTATTCCAATTATTGATATACGCGGTAATGTCATAGCTTTCGGCGGGCGTGTACTTGATGGTTCTAAACCAAAATATATTAATTCGTCGGACACGCTTGTTTTTAAAAAGACGAACGGGCTTTTTGCTCTTAACTTTGCCAAGTCTTCAAAAAAGGAAAGCTTAATTTTATGTGAGGGATATATGGATGTCATTGCCCTTCATCAGGCAGGGTTTGATAACGCAGTTGCTGCACTGGGCACTTCTTTTACCGAGGAGCACGCACGTCTGATTTCCAGATATGCACGCGAGGTTATACAGGTTTTTGACGCTGATGCCGCAGGCAAAAAGGGTGCGCAGCGTGCAATTTCACTGCTTAGAAAAACCGGTGTGCAAATTCGTGTTGTTACCTTACCCGATAACAAAGATCCGGAAGAATTTATCCGAATATATGGGCCTGAACGGTTTAAACTTTTGATAGAGCGTTCTGTCAATGATGTTGAATACCAGCTTATTGAGCTTGGGCTTAAGCATTCATTAAATACAACCGACGGGCGAATTTCATATCTCAGAGAAGCGACTAAGATTCTTTCGCAGCTATCCAGCCCGATTGAGCGTGATGTATATGCAAGCAAGCTTTCGGACGAGCTGTCGGTTAGTAAGCAGGCAATTTTGGACCAAGTGATGAGGTATAAAAAAACGGACACAAAACAGCGAAAAAAAAGGGAGCTTTCGCATGCGGTCAGAAATTCTGAAGAAGTCGTTCGCAAGGTTAATCCCGAAGCGGGCGAGCATTTACGTGCTGCACGCGCCGAAGAGGAGCTGTTGGGGTTGCTGATACTTCATCCTGATTATATAGATATTATCTGCGAAAATCTTGAACCCGATTCAATTGTGACCCGGTTTAATCGCGGACTTTATCAGTGCATTGTTGAAAGGCACCGGCAGGGAAAAATGACAGAGCTTTCATTTTTAGCGGCTGATTACCATGATGACGAGATGTCTTATGTTTCGCGTATGGTCCAGAATGCGCGAGAAACTGTGCATACACCGGAGCATGTGTTAGAGCTTGCAAGCGTTATTAAAAGCGAACACAGACTTAAGGTTTTGAGAAATCCCGAACAGATTGAAGACGATAAAATTAAGGAAGTACTTGATGTGCTTAGGGCAAAAAAAACTTAGTATATTATGCATACAATGTGACTCACTCGCATTTTTGTAAAGTATTAAGCGGTGAAGTTTTATTGTGATTGTTATTAATAAAAGCAGTTAAGAAAGAGGAAAAGCAAATGTTTAATCAGGAATTTGATAATATGTCATTACTTGAAGAGTTTCCGGACGAGAATGAATTGGATGAAATTGAAAAAGTTGATAAGGATATTTCCGAATCGGAACAAGAAGACGAAAAGCAAAACAATAAACGGGTCGCATCTAAAGACAATTCGCATCAGAATGAAAACGGAGAGACTGAAAAAAAGGACCCCAAAACGTTGATTAAAGAATTACTTGAAAAGGGTCGCTCCAAGGGTAAGCTTACTACCCAGGAAATTCTTGATACGCTTGAAGATGTGGATTTTGATCCCGAACAAATGGATAAGGTTTATGATGTGCTCGAGTCTCAAAACATTGAAATCGTAGACGATTTTGAGTCCGAAGCCTTTTCGGATATAGATCTTGAGCTTGAGGCACCTTCCGAAGCTGAGGAGCTTAACGTTGCGGTAAACTCTGAGGGAATTGCGATTGATGACCCTGTTAAGGTATATCTTAAAGAGATAGGACGAGTTCCGCTGCTGACGCCCGAAGAGGAGATTGAATTGGCAATACGTATAAGTAACGGTGACGAGGTTGCCAGAAAACGCCTATCCGAGGCCAACCTGCGGCTGGTTGTCAGTATCGCCAAGCGATATGTGGGTCGGGGAATGCAGTTTTTGGATTTGATTCAGGAGGGCAATCTCGGTCTTATTAAGGCTGTTGAAAAGTTCGATTATACAAAAGGATTTAAATTTTCCACTTATGCAACATGGTGGATTCGTCAGGCCATAACACGTTCGATCGCCGATCAGGCACGCACTATTCGCATTCCTGTTCATATGGTTGAAACCATAAATAAAGTTAAAAAGGCTTCAAGCCAGCTTTTGCACAAGAACGGGCGTGAACCAAATGCCGAGGAAATATCGAACGAACTTGATATGCCGGTTGAAAAAGTGCGGGAAATTATGCGCGTTGCACAAGAGCCGGTTTCTCTTGAAACGCCTATCGGAGAGGAAGAGGACAGCCATCTTGGCGATTTCATACCCGATGATGATGCTCCCGCCCCTGCTGATGCAGCATCACAAATTTTGCTTAAAGAGCAGCTTGGCGATGTGTTGTCTACTTTAACCGCGCGCGAGGAGAAAGTGCTGAAACTGCGTTTTGGTTTAGAGGACGGAAGGCCGCGCACACTTGAGGAAGTGGGCAAGGTGTTTGAAGTTACTCGTGAGCGTATCCGCCAGATTGAGGCAAAAGCATTGCGAAAATTAAGACATCCGAGCAGGAGCAAAAAGCTTAAGGATTTTCTTGACTAATGCTTTTCGTTTTAAGAAATTTTTCTATTGAAAGGCAGGAATTTTTAAAATGCATATAAATCTTGAGTCCGACTATGCAGTGCGTATTGTGCATTGTCTTGCCATGGAATATTTAAGCCACGAAAAGCCGACAGGCAAAAGGCTTGATGCTGCGACCATAGCCGATAAAACTTCGGTTTCACCGCGTTTTACCCTTAAGATAATGCGCAAGCTTGTGGCAGCGGGGTTAGTTAAATCGTATAAAGGGGCACATGGCGGATATATGATAGCGCGGCAGCCCGATCAAATTACTTTGCGGCAGGTAATTGAAGCCGTCGAGGGACCTTATCGGTTTAGCAGATGTATGGACGGGGATTATGACTGCAATTGCTTACCAGTAGAGGTTTGTCCTTTCCGAACAGTTTTTGATGAAATCACGCAAATGGTAATAAATAAGCTTGATGAAACAAATTTTGGAACACTTGCCTCTCGGTAATTTACCGGCATTGACATACGACTGTGTAGTTCAACATATGAGGTATTAAGATGATACAAATCAAAGTGGCGGAAATTCCGATAAATATAACTTGCCATGACAGCGAGTTTTTTAAAAAAAGGCTTAAGGCATACAGGCTGCCGGACGATGAGCATATAAATCCTCGAATGACAATAAAAAGCAGCGTAAGTGACGAGGTGGTGTTGCCCAAGGGAAATACCATCGAAAAAATTCGTGCACTTACTTTAGCAGAAACGCCGGAGGGTCGCTTTTATTATTATAGTGTTAACAAAAACAAGCAAGTTGTCAGTTGTACAATATATGACAGTGATTATTCAATGGTTGAAATTTCGCAGCTTTCCACCCGCAGACATTCGGTCTTTTCATTGACAGATTTTGAATATATGTATACGGGAATGGCATTTTCCAACCGGCTTGCAATTGAAGGCGGTTTAGTTCTTCACGCGTCGGCTCTTAAATATAAAGACAAGGGAATTGCATTTTCGGCGGTTTCCGGTACAGGCAAATCCACACATGCCGGCTTGTGGCGAAAATATTTGTCAGATAGCGTTGAAATTATTAATGACGACAAACCGGCAGTCCGCTTTGTGGGCGGGCAGCCCTTTCTTTACGGTACACCATGGAGCGGCAAAACCGATATTAACAACAATATATGTGCCCCTCTTAGTGCAATTGTGTTTTTACAAAGGTCGGAGGAAAACCGTATTGAACGGCTTAATATTGGCGACACATATTACGAAATGGCAAACGCCGTTGCTCGTCCTGCCTGTGACCAGGCACTTGGTGTCAGACTGCTTGATTCGATGGAAAAGCTTATGAAAAGCGTTGCTGTATATAGACTGAGCTGTAATATAAGCCGCCAAGCGGTTGAGACTGTGTATAAAGAAATAATAGGGAGGAATATGCCGTGAAAATCAAAAACGGGTATATGCTGCGCGAAATAGGCGGGGAGTCAATTGTGGTGCCGGTGGGATCGCGTACGGTAGATTTACGAGGCATTATCAAGCTTAATGACACTGCCGCATTTCTTTGGAAAAAGCTTGAAAAAGGATGCAACCGTCAGGAACTAATCGATGCTTTGCTTCAGGAGTTTGAAGTGGACGAGCATACGGCGTCACATGACGTTGATAAGTTTATAGAGAATCTTGATCAAAACAATTTAATGGAGTAATCATATGGAAAAACAAGTTGTTAAGACCTCTTTAGAAGAAATATCGCCTTTAATAAACGGCTGTCTTGACAACGGTCTGGATGTAATTTTAACTGTAACCGGCAATAGTATGCAGCCGCTTTTAGAGCACAACCGCGACCAGGTTGTGCTCCAAAAGCCGGAAGCCAGCAAGCTAAAAAAGGGCGATGTGCCATTGTATATCAGAAAGAACGGCCAGTATGTCCTGCATCGAATTGTTGCGGTTAATGAAGGGGTTTATACCATGTTGGGCGATGCGCAGACTGTTCTGGAAAAAGGTATAAAACCCGAACAAATTGTCGCAGTTGCCAAAGGCTTTTATCGAAAAGGACGGTTTATTGATTGCAACGGTGCTGTTTATCGGTGCTGGGTCAGCTTGTGGTGGCATTTGCGCAGAATTCGCCCGTATTTGCTTAAGTCACATCGCATTGTAAAGAAAATATCTGACGGGAAAAGGGCGCAATGAAGAATATCAATACACAAAAATGGATATTAAAAGCTGCCGGAAAAGATATTTCAATAATAATAATCCTAACCCTGCTTGGCATTATTATATCTTTGTGTACTATTTGGTTTGCTTTAATTTCACGGACTGTCGTTGATATCGCCACCGGCGCCGCCGAGGGCGATATGTGGCGAGAAAGCACTAAGCTGTTAGGTGTTTTAATACTTCAGGCCGTTCTTCGTATTGTGCAAAGCCGTCTTAACATACATGTACTCGGAAAAACCGAAATACGAATTAATCAAAGACTTTTTTCACGGATATTCACAAAAAAGTGGCAGTCGGTAAGCAGTTATCATTCGGGGGACATTTTAACACGCATGACCAGCGATGTTACTGTAGTTGTAAACGCTCTTATAACATTGATACCGCGCTGGTTATCTATGATAACAAGGCTGATTGCGTGTATTGTAGTGCTGCTGATTGTGGATGTATTGTTTACGGTGATATTGCTCATGGTGGGGCTGATGGTGTTCATTTTAAGCCGATTTTACGGTATTAAAATGAAAAAAATCCATCGGCAGTGCCAAGAAACTCAGGGGAAGATGCGTTCATTTATTCAGGAGTGTATCGAGAACTGGATTGTCGTTAAGTCTTTTAACGCGCAAAATCAGGCGGGGCAACAGCTAAATGAGCTACAAAATCTGAATTTTAAAAGGAAAATTCATAGAAACACTTTGGGCAGTTTGGCAAGCACCGCAGTGTTTCTGCTTTTTTCCGGCAGCTATTATGTTGCGCTTGCATGGGGCGCATGGCGTTTGGCAAGCGGTATGATTACTTTTGGTGCCCTTACAGCTTTTTTGCAAATCGTGCAACAAATTCAATTGCCTTTTCGCAATATGTCGGGTATGACTCCACAATATTACAATATGCTGGCATCTGCCGAACGACTTATAGAGCTTGAAGACCTGCCGCAGGAAGAATGTTTTGATGTGCCTTATGTTTGCGATTATCAAAAAATAAGAGGTATAGCAATTAAGGATATGTCCTTTTATTATGGTAATGAGCAAATTTTTTCGCATGCCAATGCGTATTTAAAAAAGGGTAATTTCATTGCTGTTAAAGGCCACTCCGGAATTGGAAAGAGCACTCTTTTAAAAATGCTTTTGGGTTTTCTTGAGCCAAGTGAAGGTAAAATAATTCTCGATACTTCGCAAGGTGACATTGAAATCGGGGCGCATACCCGTTCGTTATTTTCATATGTTCCTCAGGGGAATTTGATACTGTCGGGCACTATAAAACAGAATATTATGTTCGGGTGCCCCAATGCCACAGACGACCAAGTTTGGCGTGCCGTTGAGACGGCGGGAATTGCAGATTTTATCAAAGAGCTTCCTAACGGCATGGAAACAAGGCTCGGTGAACGAGGGACGGGACTCTCGGAGGGGCAAATTCAGCGATTGTCAATCGCACGGGGTATACTATGCGATGCACCAATTTTGCTTTTTGACGAGGCGACTTCGGCCCTGGATGAAAAAACAGAGGCAGAAATTCTTAATAACTTGCGCGCTATGTCTGATAAAACATGTATTTTTGTATCCCATCGGCAGGCTGCGTTGGCAGTTTGTGACAGCATAATCGAGCTTTGCGACGGCAAGATAATTCAAAAATAAATAATGCTCACTGAATAATGTCGTTGTCAATTTAATAAGCATTATACAAATATCTTATTCGCTGATTTCACCGGCTTTTTTCAATGATAGCTTTGTAGCAACAGGGCCGACCAACTCATAAATTAAAGTGGCACAAAGTACAACTGCCCGCACTTGTCCTGCATATTCCGGTAAAACCTTATCGACTACAAGTGTAAGTCCGATGGCAACTCCGGCTTGCGGAATCATTGTCCAACCCATATACTTTTTTACGGTTTCAGGTGATTTTGTAATTACCGCACCAAGCCATGTACCGAAAACTTTACCCACAACACGCATTACTACATAAATTATGCCGATAATTCCAATAGAAGGTATTAGCAAAATCTCAAGCTTTGCACCGGATATTACAAAAAAAAGCATTAATATTGGCGGGGTTGCTATGTCAGTTATTTTGAATACCGGCACAGCGTCTTTTGAAATATTTACAAAAATTGCGCCCAGCATCATACAAACAAGCAACGATGATGCCCTGAAATAACCGGCAACTGCCGAAACGGCAAACAGTATGCCTACTATTGCACATATACGGTTAGAATCTTTTTTGAAAAAGTGTAGCAAAGCAGTTAGAGCAAGTGAGAAAATGACGCCTATTAAAACTGATATGCCAAGCTCAATAAAAGGGTCGAGTACCGACATTACAATATTATCGCTGCCCGCTTTCATTGTCTTTATATAAGTTACAACAAAGCCAAACGCAATCAACGCAATCGCGTCATCAACTGCAACTACGCTAAGTAGTGTTCTCGTAACAGGCCCCTTTGCGCGATACTGCTTTATAACCATTACTGTAGCGGCAGGGGCAGTGGCAGATGCGATGGCTCCGAGCATTAATGAAATTGAAAAATCAAAACCAAGGGCAACTAACCCAGTGGTGACAAATACGATTGCTAATACTCCTTGAACAAGTGCGATGATAAACGGAGTTATTCCAAGCTCTTTTAGATATGATAATTTAAATTCAGAACCAATTGATAACGCAATGAATGCAAGTGCCATTTCGGATACAATGTTAATGCTGTCGACTGCCTCAAAAGAGACTACGCCCAAAACATATGGACCGATTATAAGTCCTGCAATAAGGTATCCAGTGACATTTGGAAGTCCCACAAGCTTTGCAAGTCGCCCAAACAACAGTCCGCAAATCAACAATAATCCGGTGTAGAAAAGGATGCTCATTTTTCAAGTCCCTTTCCACGCGCAAAATCAAGGGGGATGATAAACATAATCCCTGTATCAGGCTTTGTGAAATCACCTACTACTTCTTCAGTAATTCGAATGATCTTATCCTTTTGATCGTCACGAATTACTGTAAAAATGGTTTTGCTTTTTTTATGATCTTCATTATTTAAGAATTTGCGAACCGAACCCCAAAAGGGTATTTCCTCCTCGTGAAACCTTAAACCTGAAAGCTCGCGCACCATTCCGGTGCTGTCCAGTATCGTTGCGCCGCAGATCTCCTCTTTGGCATAGGATACCATTAGATCATCAAGTTTTTCTGTTTGGTTTAATATTAAAACAAACAGCTTCATAAAACCACCATTCCTTTCCACCCCTGCATGAAGGGCGTAATAATATAAATGTAAAAATGTTAATATATAAAAACCTGCGCATAAAAATGAAAGACCCACATTCGTAAGAGAGCCTTTCATTATCGTTCGCCATATTATTTTTATGCGGAAGGTTCTTGCTTATTGTAGCATAATCTGAATAATTTTTAAAGTGATTACTTACTTAGACGAAACAAATCGCGGATTTTTAATCGTTGTCCGTAATGCATCACTGATGCCGAGTACAGTCTTACAGATACGATGGAGACCACTATAATTGCGACAAGCAGAAGCATAACTGAAATTACTACGTCCAAAGCGGCAACTGTTTCGTTTAGGAGTCTGAACGGCATTATAAACGAAGAAGTAAACGGTATATAGCTAATTACACGGCGAATTGTCTGATCGGGTAAAAACAATACCATATATGCTGCATAAAATGAAATTAGACTTATAAGCACTGATGGCATCATTGCCGACTGTAAATCTTCAACACGGCTTACCGTAGAGCCGCAGACCGAGTTTATCATTGCGTATAAGGAATATCCTAACAGGAAATATACAAGAATGAGAAGAGCCGATATCGGTGTGAAAGAGGATAGGGCGAGGGGAACACCGGAAATTGTAAAGTCGTTTGGAACTATAAAAGTGTAACCTAACGCACCAGCAATAATAAACACAGACAATTGTAAAAGACCCAGTGTGCCCATTGCCAAGCATTTGCCCAAAAGAATACGCGACGGCTTTGCCGATACAATAAGTGTTTCCATCACGCGGGATGTTTTTTCTGAAGCCACTGACATTGATACACCGTAACCGTAATAATAGATTGAAAAGAACATAAGTAAAGTTAGGACTACGCCAAGTGCATACCCTGTTGCATCCATCTTACCGGCGGATACAATTGTATAGGTTATGTCGGACAGCGCAAGCTTTGTTTGCTGTTCGGATACGCCTGCTTTTTTCAGCGTGTCCGATACATAAACCTGTTCAATCACTT
>JAQVFM010000032.1 GCA_028697255.1 Oscillospiraceae bacterium | reverse complement strand
AACCGAGACAGCCTAACAAATCTTTACAACCACCGGTATTTTCATGAATATCTTAAAGGCTATTATGATAAAAAAAATCATATAGAAAATCCGGTATCTCTTATTATGATGGATTTAGACGAGTTTAAAACGTATAACGACATTTTCGGTCATCAGCAGGGTGATCAGATACTTCAAATAATTGCAAAATTGTTGTCAAACAACATAAAAAAAGAACACTTAGTTTGTCGGTATGGGGGCGAAGAATTTAGCATAATACTTCCGGGTGTTTTAAAAGAAGAGGCTGCTGCAACGGCATCTAAGCTCAAAAAAATAATAGACAACTATAAATTTGAAGGTCAGGATCATATGCCAAAACAAAACCTGACAATCTCGGCAGGAGTATCGCAGTCACACAGTGATGATGAATCACACGCTGCACTAATAGAACGGGCTGACAGCGCGTTATATCGTGCAAAGTTTTTATGCAGCAACCGGGTTGAAAAGTTCGCATCCGTATTTGAAGAATTTTCGAATAGTCATGGCGAAGACACACAGCTTTTAAATGCATTACAGCCCGTAAAAACTCTTATTACAGTTATCAACTCGCGCGACAGATACACATACAATCATATCGAAAGAGTTGTGCTTTATTGTGAAAAAGTAGCCAACTATATGAAAATGGATTATGACACAAAAAAACAGCTTATTTGTGCCGCATATTTACATGACTTGGGCAAAATTAACATATCTAAGGAGCTGCTCATTTCTGACCAAAAAATAACCAAAGAGCAATGGGAAGCATTGAAAAAACACCCAAAAGACAGTGCGGATATCATTTCTCAAGTGCCTGAACTTAAAAATCTTGCGCCTATAGTTCTTTCGCATCACGAGCGCTATGATGGGAGCGGATACCCGCACGGACTAAAGGGAAACGAAATTCCTTTTTTATCACGTGTGTTGTCTCTGGCAGACGGCTTTGACGCAATGACTCACCGTCGGCCGTACAAGCCAACCAAAACGGTTGCGCAGGCTTATGAAGAAATACGCAGATGTAGTGGCTCTCAGTTTGACCCCGAGCTTGCCGAAATTTTTATAAAAGCCATGGAATCTGAAGATGTTGGAGCGCCTGACAGTGCATAACTACTTATAAACAAGGCTTGCATACATCAACCCAACTTATAAAACCTGAATATTCCTCAAGCTCCGGTATAGTCAGTTCAATTGCGCTGTTTGAGCTTCCACATGCAGGAAATACCGTAGCAAACCGTTTCAAGGATATATCAAGATATACCTCAACTCCGTCATTTACCGCAAATGGACAAACGCCGCCTATAGCATGTCCGATAAGCTGTTCTGCCTCATCAAATGCCAGCATTCTGGCTCTTGACCCAAACTGTGCTTTATATTTTTTGTTATCTATTTTTACATCTCCGGCCGCAACAATAAGAATAATCCTGTCCCCAACATGAAAAGACAGTGTTTTTGCAATTCGTCCGTTTTCACAATTTAAAGCTTTTGCAGCTAATTCTACTGTCGCACTTGAAACATCAAACTCTAAAATTCTATCTTCTATCCCCCATCTTTTAAAATATTCCTTGACCTTTTCTACTGACATATTGATTTCTCCTTGTTTTTGTTATTAGCTTATTGCGAAATTCGCGGGCAGCTGCCTGTTTTGTAGGGCGGGATGCCCCCATCCCCGCCGTTGGTGCAATTAATCCCCCAAACAGGGCGCGATGAGGGCATCGCGCCCTGCAATTTGAATATCCTGTACACCTTGTAGGGAACGCCGTCCTCGGCGTTTCGGTTAAAATTGCGCAGCAAATGTAACTTGGGCGCATTCTTAAATTTATTGGCAAAAATAATAAATGGTGCGAATAATCGGATACGGAACGCTGGGGACAGCGTTCCGTACAATTATATTTGGTTTTAATGCCCTGCCGCCGTATATGCAATTTATACCAAGCATATAACAAATTTCGCCATAAATCAAGTAAATGGAGTTTATAATGTTAAGAAATTAAGAATTTATTTGGTCCTGTATTGAATGCTTTAAAATGGTATGATATAATGTAAAAACTTCCGACCGACCGGTCGGTCGGAAGACTTGCAAAGCTAAGGGAGGACCAAAGTATGCTTTCTGAATACAGCGTACGCAAACCATTAACTGTCTTTGTTGCAGTAATACTTGTCATAGTTTTAGGTGTTATATCTTATACTGGTATGATAACAGATTTGCTTCCTGAAATGGAGCTGCCTTATGTTATTGTTGCAACATCATATCCCGGTGCAAGTCCGGAAAAAGTTGAACAGACAGTTACCAGACCGATGGAGGCCTCTTTAAGCACTGTTAGTGGTCTTAAAAACATAAGTTCAATTTCTAATGAAAATGTTAGTATGATAATACTTGAATATTTGCAGGATACAAATATGGACAGCGCAATGATAGAGCTGTCCGGAAATATTGATATTGTTTCTGCCCGGCTTGAAGACGGAGTTGGAACCCCTATACCAATGAAAATCAGTCCGGATATGATACCGATTGTTGTGGCAAGCGTTGACAGGCAAGGCATGGAAGTTGATGAGCTTTCGTCATTTATTTCTGACACTGTTATTCCGGCATTTGAACGTATTGAAGGCGTAGCCTCGGTTGATGCGCAAGGACTTATTGAAAAGCAGTTGGAAATTTCCATTGATCAGGAGCGAATTTTAAAGCTTAGCAATAAAGTTAAAGAAAATATCGAAAAAACATTAAACGAAAACAGAGAAGCTATTGCTAAAGCGCAGAATGAAATTGCACGCGGTCTTGACACACTTAAAAACGAAACTCCAAAACAGAAATCTCAATTAGCCCAAACCAGTATAAAGCTAAACGAGACAATTGCAAATCTCAACTCACTACTAACACAAGAAACCCTGCTTGATTCGCAATTACAGGCTTTTGAACAGGAAAAGAAAAGTATGCAGCAGTTGACGGAATTAAATGTAGTGTTTGACAAGCTGTTTCCTATAGGCGTCGCTGATTTGTCACCTGAAATGTACAATGCCATTATGCAGCAAGCTGCAGGAAAATTGCCGGAGGAAATCGCAAGCCTTTCACAATCAGAAATGGCACAGCTTGTAAAGCAAGCAGCCGACGCTCCCGGCAGAATAGCTGCAATAGACATTGAACTCCAAAACATTAATGTTCGCCGTATGACTTTTGAAGCCATGAAACCCCGGCTTGAAAGCGGGCTAAAGCAGGCAAAAGACGGATTGGAAGAATTGGAATCCGGCAAAATAACAACCGCTGTTGAGTTGGCGAAAACTCAAATTAAATTGGAAAACAGTGAAGCAGAGATTGAAAAAAGTCTTAAGGAATTCGACAAAGCTAAAGATAATGCTCTTGCAAAGGCAGACCTAAGCAAAATAATCACGCAGGATTTAATAAGTAATATTATTGCAGCCCAAAATTTTAACATGCCTGCAGGTTATATTAATGATGGCAATGAACAGTACTTGGTTAAAGTTGGCGATTCGTTCGGTTCAAAACAAGAAATAGAGAACATGATTATTTTTAACACCGAACCTATTGGCGATATAATGCTATATGACATTGCCGATATCAAAATGACCGACAATTCGGCCGAAACTTATACAAAGGTAAACGGGAACGACGGCGTTGTTCTTATATTTCAAAAGCAGAGTACTGCCTCGACTGCCGAAGTGGCAAAAGCAATTAATGATGAAATTACCGCTTTGCAGGGTGAATATGATGGACTTAGTATTCGTCAGCTTATGGATCAAGGCGAGTATATCAATATGATCACCGGCAGTGTTATTCAAAATCTGCTAATTGGCGGAGCACTTGCCATTATTATTCTCATCATATTTTTGCGCGACATAAAACCGACAATAATAATAGCATTGAGTATTCCAATAAGCTTGATGTTCGCAGTCACACTTATGTATTTTAGCAATGTCACGCTAAATGTTATTTCGCTGTCGGGCCTTGCACTTGGTGTAGGAATGCTTGTTGACAACAGTATTGTCGTTATCGAAAATATCTATAGACTTCGACAGCTGGGCATGCCGGCTTATAAAGCGGCAGTCAAAGGTGCAAAAGAGGTGGCAGGTGCTATTGCCGCATCAACTCTGACCACAATCTGTGTGTTCTTGCCCATTGTCTTTACCCAAGGTTTATCCCGTCAACTTTTCACGGATATGGGGCTTACGATAGCATACAGTCTATTGGCCAGTCTTTTGGTCGCACTAACTCTTGTTCCTGCCATGGGTTCAACCTTGTTGAGGACATCAAAAGAGAAAAAGCACAAACTGTTTGATGCCACTGTTAGTATATATGAGAAAATTTTACGGTTTTCATTAAGGAAAAAGCCTGTTGTTCTAATTCCCGCACTTTTGCTGCTTGCACTCAGTATTTATGGTGTTACCGTTATGGGAACAGCTTTTATGCCCGAAATAGACTCGCCCCAGTTAAGTGCCAGTATTGTGATGCCAAAAGGCACCAGCCGTCAAGAAAAATACAACACCAATGATGAGGTAATGAAAAGGATTTTAGAAATCGAAGCCGTAGAAACTGTGGGTGTTATGAGTGGGCAACAGTCCGGCATGGCGCTTATGGGCGGTGGTTCGGATAATGAATCTACTTTTTATATTCTTCTTAAAGACAACAGAACTTTGACTAACAGAGATGTCGAAAGGCTGATTTATGAAAAAACTGACGATCTTAATGCTGAGATAACCGTAAATGCATCAAATATGGATATTTCGGTATTGGGTGGCAGCGGTATTCGAGTTAAAATTAAAGGTCAGGATTTGGACACTCTTGCGGATATTTCAAATGATATATCTGAAATATTGCAAAATATAAAAGGCACTGCCAATGTTGTAACCGAAATTGAAGACGCGGACAAAGAAACAAGAATAAAAGTGGATAAAGATAAGGCTATGCGGCAAGGCCTTACGGTTGCACAGATTTATGCAGAAATCAGCTCTGCTTTAAAAACTGAGTCGCAAGCCACGGTTTTGACCGAAGGCAACGAAAACTATCCGGTTATGCTTGTAAAAAGCCAGGACGGTATAAGTCGTCAAAACATTGCCGATTATGAATTTACTGTTGAACAAAGAGAAGGCGGAACAAAGACCGTTGTATTAGGTGATATTGCTGAAATAATCGAGGCGGACAGCTTACCCTCAATTCACAGAGAAAATCAATCAAGGTATATGACAGTTTCGGCGGAAATTGAAGATGGATACAATATAGGTTTGGTTAGCCGTAATTTTGAAAAAGAGCTTGACAAATACGATGCTCCCGAAGGTTATAAAATTGACCTTGCAGGCGAGAACGAAACCATACAAGAGGCTTTTAGTGACCTTGTATTAATGATAATTCTTGCAATCGTGTTTATCTTTTTAATCATGGTTGCCCAGTTCCAAAGCTTGCTTTCGCCATTTATCATTCTTTTCACAATACCAATGGCTTTTACCGGTGGATTGCTCTTGCTGTGGGCGTGCAATATGGAACTGTCGGTTATAGCAATGTTAGGTTTCCTAATTCTATCGGGTGTTGTCGTTAATAACGGCATTGTATTTGTTGATTATGTCAATCAACTGCGTCAAGAGGGCATGGAACAAAGAGAAGCACTTGTTGCAGCAGGCATTACCCGTATCAGACCAATTCTTATGACAGCACTTACAACTATTCTGGCTATGAGCACCATGGCGTTGGGATTTGGCAGCGGCGCCGAAATGGTGCAGCCCATGTCGGTTGTAACAATTGGCGGTCTTACCTATGCAACATTATTAACTCTTTTAATTGTGCCGGTATTGTACGACATATTTAACCGAAAACCAATCAGAAAAATTGAAGTTGATTAAAAATAAGAACCCCACCCGCTTACGCAATAAGTAATTGCTTGCGGGTCCCGGGAACCTTGTTGTTTCACAATCAAAAACGCTGTACCGGTCATCCGGTACAGCAACATAAGTTTTGCGAGGTGATAATGTGAAGTATGTTAAAAAACAATACTCCGACAGAGAAATATCCATTTTCGAGGGCATGGTTTCATTGCTAAACCAAGGGAAGTACCTGCATGAATTAAAAGTTGCCGACATAGCAGCTGCAGCAGGCATGGGAAAAAGCACGGCATACGAGTATTTTTCAAGTAAAAAGGATATTATCAGAGAATCGGTTCAATATCATATATTCAAAGAATTTGAGGCTCTATCCGATTTTATATCCAGGCAAGACAGCTTTTCCGGCATGATAGAAAATGCTATGGATTATATCATTGATATGCTTAAAACAAGGTTTTTTAGCTTGTTAATGATGCTGTTTAATCTTGACCAATCAGAGCTTCAGCGGCTCACCTGCGAAGATAACGATATGATTAATATAATACAAACAAGCGTTAACGAACAAATCAAAAAAATTCTTGAAGTCGGCAAAAAAGAAAAACTGATTGGACAAGAGGTTACAACCGATGACTGTAGAATTATACTTATCGGCATAATATCTGCATTTTCAAATGAAGTCAGATTTATTGTAAGCAAAAAATCATTGGAAGATGATGAGCTTTTATCCGATCTAAAAAAACGCACGCATAATATATTGCTAAAAGCACTTAATTAATCCCGAAAAGCGGCGCGATGAGGGTCATCGCACCCTACATTTTAGGGGCTGACATGTGTCAGCCCCTGTTTCTGGTTTGTATTGTTTACGGATTAATCTTATTTTATCAAAATGGATCGTAAAACGCGCGTGACTTTCGGCCATACTTTCATAACAGCATCCATAAAAATCATACAAAAAAGGCTCACAATTAACACTGTAGGGACATACACAGATAAGGCTTGCCAGTATGTCCAATCCTGAGTAAAAAATGCTATTAAATCTTTTATGCGAAAATGATTAAGATAAATTATCATACTGTATTTTCCCAACCATGTAAAAACACTTCCGCTAAAATGAGTGGAAAGCGTCTTGCCGCTGAAAGATAAGATTATGCAAATAGCAATTACTATTAATAATGAGAATCCATATTTGCCAAGATCATTGCGAGATAACATAGATCTTATTACTAAGGCATATGCCATGATTTCAACTAATGTTAGAAGAACTGTGCCAAAAAATTTAAATTCATATTTATTAAGAATCCGGCACAATTCAAAGCAAAGACAGCCTAATGACACTTCGGCTATTGCACGCAACAGTCCGGGATACACAAAACCAAATGTTTTTGTTGTTTGTTCAAGTGTGCCAAAGGTCTGTGATATATAACCTAACAGAAGTATAGCGATAATAGGTGTTGCAATAAAGGTGTATGCCTTTCTGTTACGCCTTAGAAACGGGTAAATAATCAGCATAGATATTAGCATGGCAGATATATACCAAACTCCACCTATAACACTATAAGTTTTAATACCCGAAATGGTAAGAAAGGCAAAAGACCAAATGGAGCTTAAAGCATTTTTTAAAACCTGATATAGCGAATAATCTGCTATATAGCTTCTTATAATGAAACTCAGCACAAAAGCAAAAATATAATAGGGTAAAAAAAGACGAATCTTTCTCCATAAAAACTTCCATGTTTCTTCCGGAGTAAAACTTTGCTTTTCTTCAATCCTTTTAACCGATTTAGCCATCAAAAAGCCTGATACAAGAAAGAAAAATTCAACCGGTAAATAACCGCCGCCTAAAAAAAGGCCGTTGCCCGTCCCCATGTTTCTTGCGTGGTATATAACGATGACCATACTAAAAATAAATTTCATTAAGTCAATCATACCACAGCGTTGATATTTCTTAGTTATCATAAATCTCCTTAAGGCTTGCAAATTTTCAATTGTTATTAATTGTAATATTCAATAAGTATTCAACCGCTTCGCGTACCGCGCCTTCCCCACCATTATGATTAAGTTTTATATCGGCACATTTTAAAATTTCATTTACGCTGTCGGCCGGACAAAAGCTCAATCCCACAGCTTTCATAGCCAGCAAATCGCCAAGATCATCACCTATGTATGCTATCTCATTTGTTGTAACATTAAATTTTTCACATAAATAAGACAATACCTTAACCTTGTCTTTACTTCCCTGGTGAACTTCTGTGATACCAAGCTCTTTCGCCCTGTTTTCGACAATTTTAGATTTTCTGGCAGTTAATATTACAGGCATTATTCCATTGCTTTGAAGTAACGCTATACCTTGTCCGTCTTTAACGTTAAAGGCTTTCATAATTTCCCCGTCCCGACCAATATATATCTTGCCATCTGTCATAGTTCCATCAACATCCATCACAAAAAGCTTTATCTTTTGCATAAGTATTACCTCTATTTAAAAATATGCTCAAACATGCTTGGAGTATTGAATTTAATCGATTGTTTATTTTCCAGAGTTTTTGAAAAATCCATAAGCATTTTTTCAAGCTCAGAGTTAATTTGGGAATATTCGCTTTCGGTCATGTGTACATTATATATCTCATTAAAATAATTGCGTTTGCCGTTTGATTTGAACCCATCAAAGCCTGCTATGGATATATCTTCACAACCTACATTTCGTAAAAGATTCAATAACATAATTGTAGAATTATCAAAATATTTATATCCACGATTTATTAAGCTGTTATAATTTACCACAATATGAGTATCACATTTTGGTTTTATGTTTGAGGTGAGCACGATTTTCGAACCGATAGATTTGTCCCTGCACTTTTGATATCTTCTTGGGTTTCCAAAAAATGCATATCCATCGGGATTATCGGATATAAAGTTTACGCTGAACACAACGGGTTTTTCACTTTCAATATACTGTTTTATTTCTTGTTTGTATTCGGTTAATGAGTAACCGGGCACCAGTATCAACGCTTTTTTTCCGGCCAGCTCTGTGCGCAATTTGCAAAGAACCTCACGATCATCAACCTTTGAATTTGAATATTCAATATACAGTTTTTCGATATTGTCATAGTCATAGCGTTTTCTCTTGGAGGGCTCTATCATTGAAAGGATATGTTTAATGTCTTTTGTGCTTAGTTTATGCTTTTCCATAAGGTAGATTATGTTATTTGCATGCGAACTATATATACCTGCCATAAAATATGGTATCTGATACGACCAGTTATGCTTTTCTTTAAGCCAGGATATATATTCGTCAATTGTATCAAAAAGCACGTCCATATCATAGGTATAAAAATGCTTACGGTTAAGGTAATCCATTAACAATTCTGTGTTAAGGTTGCCTACACCTTTGCCAACTCCCTCGAGTGTCGAATCAATCACAACTTTTCTTTCACCGCGGCTTGCTTCAACAATTTCTTGTGCAAATGAAAATGAAAGCATCATATTATTATGTGAATGAAAATCTATTGCAATATTCTCATCCAGATTGCGGTCTAACATATTAAATAAGTTTAATACGTCATCCTTATACATTGCTCCATAAGTGTCCACAATACCGAATGAATGAGGCGCTATTTTATTTATTATCTCGACAGTCTCAAGCATCTCTTTGTCTGTGTAATTTAGTGATTCTACACCCTGGATAAATAATTTATAACCCTTATCTTTAACAATGTTAAAAGTATCAATTGCATCCATTAAGTCATTTTTACGATAACCCACACGAATACCTGTAATCGATGTGCCATCACATTCGGGTAACTTAGAAAAATCCCACATACCGAATTCCTTACCGTAATCGGCGAATGCCACATACGTACTCTGTCGTCTGTCTTCGGGGATAAAGCGCTTAAATTGCTCTACATCATTAAAGTAGGTGCTGTTGCCGTTATAGTCGACATTCCCCCTCAGAAAGCCCAATTCAATAATATCAACCTTTGCTGCTGTAAGTCCCTCAACTATGCCTTTAATGTGTTCGTCAGCTATTTTGTTGTTTATCAGTCTTGCACCATCGCGCAAGGTAGTATCAAGAATTTTTACATTCTTCATTTTTTTCACACCTTTAAATTATTAGCCAATTGCGAAATGCACGGGCGACCACAGGTCGCCCGCAAATCCGTATATGACACAATCAACTATTCAAATTATTCTGATTACCTATAATCAGATAGAAAATTTGCAACCACCTGTGCAAAATCATAATCTTCTTTCGTATCTATATCAACGCCTTCAAAAGTATCCAATACATGCATATAAGGATTTAACCCTATGCGACGGTGATGCTTTATAAACACTTCTTTTCTAAATATAAAAAATCCCCCTGTTTCCTGATAAACCGGCTCAAGATTTTGTGTTGTAACAATATCCTGCAAATCGTAGTTTATCGGCTTTCCCTGATACCAACAATAATTTTGCATTTTTTCAACTGTGAAAGCGGAATCATAGCCTTCATTTTTCACCTTGTCCAATGCAATTTCTATAGACCGAGGTTTTAAAAAAGGCGAAGTAACATGGGTTAAAACATAAATGTCTGCATCAACTGTGTTGACAAAGCTCTCGATTATCTGCAAACCCTTTACTTCAAATCCATCAAGCCACTGCTCGCGTTTTAAAAATTTAATCCCCTGCGGAATATACGGCAATATCTTTTCATCACTGCAAAACACATATTTTTCATCAATA
Source organism: Oscillospiraceae bacterium (assembly GCA_028697255.1). Classification (GTDB taxonomy): domain Bacteria; phylum Bacillota; class Clostridia; order Oscillospirales; family Acutalibacteraceae; genus Avimonas. The sequence continues at coordinate 6,755 of JAQVFM010000032.1, read as the reverse complement.
CCGTTAGTGTCTTTAAGAGTATCAAATATGTAACTGCAGGCAGGTTTCCCTCCAATCGGCAATATGTTTTTGTTTGGCAATCTTTGGTTGTTCAATTTAATTGGGATAAAAGCAACCGTTTTATCTGCCATAAGTATTTCCTCCGTATTGTTATAAAAATTATTTATGTCATCATCATTGGCGTTTTGTCATTTTGTGCTAAATCTTGTGTTTTAGCCGACACGACCTCATCCAAGTCCACCCTTTCAAACTCCTCTAAGTAACCTCCTCTCGTAGCGTTGTATATTTTCACGCCATGAGCATCGGCATATTTACGAAGCTTCATATACGCAAACATTGAACGATCTTGTCTCCATTTACCAAGCTCTTCTAATGTCATATGCTTGCCTTCAACTATACGCCTTGCTCTTCTTTTCTCAATTTCGAGCATGTCCTTGTTTTCATAGTCATTAGTAAAATGTCCGCCCGATACAAATCCGTTCGAACAGTCCACACCAAGAAGATAAATTTCGGAAAAGCCCATATATATGGCAAGCTCTATCATAAACGACATAACAGTTGCATTTGCAGGCACATAATAAGCAAAGAAATTTTTGTGAACAAAATAAGGTTCGGCAGTATAATGCTGAACAGCCGTCATTATTTTTGGGTGTGCTTTTGACAATATTTTCGCTGTACGATCAGTTGTAAATATTGGCACCGAAATATTTTCTGCAATTTCTTTAGCAACAGTTTTTGCAAAAACAATATCAGTAACACAATAATATTTAGCCCGCCACTCTGTTGAGTCATATATCTTATAGATTAGATTGCATGCAAAGCAGGTCTCATCTTTTATTTTCTCAAGATCCAATAGCGACAGACTTGGACCGTTACCAATTAAAAAGCAGCGTTCCCCTTTATGTTTGTCTTTATAGCTGCGAAGCCGTTTATAATTGTCAGAAGTATAAATGCCAAGAGTCCTAAAGAACCCGCCTGTGACCGCTTTAATATTGTTCCTGTATTTGCGGAATTTTTTGCGCCGTTGCTTACTTTTGGTTGGTTTAGCTTTTAAATCAATCAATTTCTTCAAGGTGCGCGATGCACATTTTGGTCCATCTAAGGCATTATATTTCTTGTTAAACGCTCGATATTTTTTATCATAAACAAAATTACGAGACAAATGTTTGATTGCCGCTGCTAAATCCTCTTGTTTTTTTACAATTGTAGCCGGAATTTCGTCAAGATTAAAATTAAGTCCCGGTATTTTTTCATACTCTTCCCTATCATATGCATAAAGAATCATCGGACGGCGCAGATTGGCAAAATCAAATATCGCGCCGGAATAATCGGATATCATAATATCGCTTATTATATACAGCTCGTTTATATCCATTACTTTTGTAACGTCTATTACTACATCATGAAGCTCAGAAAAATCAACCGATTTTGCCTCGTGATCGTGAGCCCTAAACAAAATGACATACTCGTTTCCAAGTTGATTTGCAAATTTGCGAAAATCTATTTTGCTGTTATATTGATAGCCGGTGATTTGATATCGTTTTCCGTCACCAACATAATTGCTTTCTCTCCATGTTGGAGTATATAAAGCCACCTTTTTATCAAGCGGAATCCCCAACGACATTTTAACTCTCAATACATCCTGGTCGGTATATTTAAAAAGAAAGTCATTACGCGGATATCCGGTTTCAACAATTTTTGATTCTGATAATTTTTCGGGTACGCAAAAGGCTTGTCCCATAACGTTTGTAAAAACAGGGGCGGGAGACAGCAGCTTTGTTACGCGTTTACCGTTATTCCTATACTGCTTAACAATTTGCCTTTTGGATTTTGCTGCAATTTTATGTCCGTTTATAATAGCACCGATTTTTTTAAGTGGTTTTCCGTGCCATGTGTGAATATATACATGCTCTTTTCCCGGCACTAAGTATGAAGGAAGCCCATAATTTGATATCCAATACTTCGACGTTGCCATAGCCCTTATATAAGCACGGCTGTTACGCTTAACCAGCTTTGTATTTGCATTTTTCTTAAGAAATCTATATTTTTTGGGTTTGTTAAATGCCCAGATGAACTTAAAGTCACAGTATTTTTCATCCGCAAGCATTTGTTCATAAAGTGCTTTGGGATTGCAGTTATATCCTCTGCCGCCAAAGGATTCAAATACAACCGTACGATATTCAACGCCAATTTTGGTTTGAAAATATAAGAATATATTTTTTCGCCAAAGGTGATATGTTTTTTTCTTAAGCCACGGCCAAGTTGAAATAACCTTTTTTATAATCTTTTTTGTAAAACGAAGCGTTCGCCGTGGCAGACTTTTCTTTTTGATGGTCGTTTTGATTTTTTTAACATCTATATCGGCTAACATTTGTGCATAAGCTTCGGGCAATTGACCCCACATCTTAGAAAGGATATAGATTATGTGCAAATCATCAGTAGGCTGTAAAAAAGAATTTGTATCGTTAAATATACTCTCTAATGATTTTCTATCAATTTTTATCGGAAATTCGTTTAACTCATTTTGGTCAATTTTATTAATTATTTCCGACATCCGATTATTGTCTAAAGACTGTGGCACACTAAACCCTGCAACATTGCAAAGCATGCTTAGCAAATCACAAAGTTGTTTAATATTTTCTACTCTAAAGATTGAACATAAATCATTGAGCACGTTATTTATCCAGTCGTCCGTGTTTTTACAGCTAATAAACCAATCTTCTTTCTTAGCCTTGTCAGATTTTACTTTCGTCGAAAAATTCATTTCAATATATCGTAAAATTGCAGCAAAAGAAATCATAGCCGCATGACCATTCTCAATATCAAACTCTGTTGCAATCACACGGCTTAGTGAACGAATTATATTTGTTTTGGTAATATCGCTTGCCCTTACAGCAAGGTTAACTGCATCCATTACATGCTGAGTTGCAGGAATACTGCCATTAAAGTAAGAGGACATTTTTGAAACCAGTTTTTTTAGTCCGCTTGTTGCATAGCAATAACTTTCTTTATCCGAGTTCAACGACCACATGGAATCAATGCAATGACACATTGATTCAAAAAATAACACTTTTTTCTTATCAAATGACTGCGACCGAGTAAGGTTAGCATCAAGAATCACATATTCGGGCAAAATACTGTCGTGCGAAACTCTAATCTTTTCGTTACCGCAATTAATTTCGGCAAAATCTGTAGATTCTGTGCCTAAACAGATTTCAGTGGGTATTGAAATATGCTTTACTGGCGAATATTTAAATTCATTTTCAAAATTATTATTAATTGTATCCAACGGTATAGATAATTTAATACATTTGGCAGTGTTAATTGTGCTTTCCCCGCCAACCGATATGAGACAGTCACAGCCCTCACTCATAAACAGCTCTTTACCTTTAACAACATCCTCAAAAATTGCGTTCGAGCCGCCACATTGGAACCGCACAACACTTATACCATAAAAATCAAAAATATGCTGCACAGGAAGTTCGTCATAAGTTTTATTGCAAACAATCATGGGTTTTGAAGCACCCATAGCATCCATAATTTCCTTAATGTTTAAAATTCCGCCTTGTTCACTTATAATCTGCTGCTCCCTAAAATCAAAACGGCGAATTTTAGCGCTTACTTGCACAAGATCCTCAGGAGCTCTTACCTGTTCAACAAAATCGTCTGAACACGAAATCATCTTTACAATACACTGACTGAATATCTCGTTAAATACAAATTCCGGAAAAATATAAGTTTCACCATGCTCAACGTACGATGAAACCTTGTCCATTAAAACACTAAGAGTTTTTGCATTAAATTTATAAAAAGGTTTACATACGAAACAACCGGTACCACACAAACTGTCCGATATTTCTATAACCTTTTCCATATCCAGCCTAACTTTGAAATCCCTGTTTGTGACTGGCTCATTTTTATTTACGGCGATTAAAGATGGGTGCGTATCCTCCAGCACTTTTTTTACAAAGCCCTTATTAAAAACAAGATCGCTATAGATTAGCAGAACATCGTCTTTTAAATATTCGCGTGTGTTGTAAAGCGAGTAAATATAGTTAGTTAAATCGTATTCAGGACTATTGACAAAGGTAAACTTTGCGTCATTAAAATCAGCTTGAATTTCAGCTTTTTTAACCTGTTCATAGTTATACCCTGTCGTTATAACAAAGTCTTTTATTCCGCATTCATGCAACAATCTAATCTGTCTGTGCAACAATGTTTCGCCATTGCCAAGCATCAGTGTGGATCTATGTATGTCTTGAGCATCACCTTCGATGCTACTGTCAATAACCGGGTCAAGTATGACTGCTTTCAATAGCTAAGCCTCCTAATATATTACACATATTAGTTATCAAAATACAATATTAATCCATTTGATATTATTTGTCAATATTACGGTCCGTAACGGTTATCAGGTTTATTATTTAATCGAGTAGGAGGCTACCCATTAGTTGCCTTTGGCTAACAGTTCCTACTGCCAAGCCTGTAGCGGACTTTCACCGCCAAGTTATCGCCCATGCCGGGCACACCATAAATCAATGGGGCGGCTTTTTGCCGCCCCATTTGTCTGTTATCTTTGCACGCGTCCCGACGCATCGCCGGCCGCAAGTTTTTTAACTTCATCAACCGATACAAGGTTGAAATCGCCCTCTATCGAATGCTTAAGGCATGACGCTGCAACAGCGAATTCCAGTGCGGACTGGGTGTCATATCCCGAAAGCAGTGAATAAATCAGACCTGCACCAAAGCTATCGCCGCCGCCCACTCTGTCAACAATATGAACAAGATAATTTCTGCTGAAATAGTACGACTTACCATCATAAAGCATAGCTGCCCAGTTGTTGTCGTTTGCGGAAATTGATCCACGCAGCGTTATTGCAACCTTTTTTAAACCAAATGTGTCGGCAAGTTTTTTTGCCACCTGCTTGTACCCCTCATGGTTGACCTTGCCTGTGGTAACATCGGTGTTTTCGGCGCGGATACCAAACACATCGGCAGCGTCCTCCTCATTGGCAATGCACACATCGACATAGGGCATCAGCTCGGACATGGTTTGTCCTGCCTGCTCTCGCGTCCAAAGGTTTTTGCGGTAATTCAAATCGCAGCTTATTGTAACGCCTTTGTCTTTTGCACATTTGCAGGCTGCCTTGCAAATTTCGGCCACATTTTCACCCAGTGCCGGTGTGATGCCGGTAAAATGAAACCAATCGACACCATTAAAAATATTATCCCAATCAAAATCGGAAAGTTTTGCCTGTGCAATTGCTGAACCGGCACGGTCATACACAACCTTTGAGGGGCGTTGGCTTGCGCCTTTTTCGAGAAAATAAATACCGACGCGATTGCCTCCGCGCACAATTTTAGAGGTATCAACCCCAAACCGTCGCAACGAATTTACTGCTGCCTGACCAATCTCATGGGTGGGAAGTTTTGTAACAAACGCAGCGTCAAGTCCGTAATTAGCAAGCGAAACAGCTACATTAGCCTCACCGCCGCCATAAGTTGCACCAAAAGTATCGGCCTGCACAAAACGATAATAACCCACAGGCGCCAGCCTAAGCATAATTTCACCGAATGTAATTACCCTTTTCATCATTACTACCCCCTATTTCTGTACCAAATGAACTGCAAATCCGCCAATTTCATCTTCAAGATAAATAAATACTAATTTTCCGTTATTATCATATTTTGCCGTGTCCTGATTAAATTTAACGCCCTTTCGCCGTAAATAAGAGTAAGCGCGATTAAGATAATTAGTGCGTATTGCAATATGGCCGTTTGTGCCCGGACCTTTGCTTTTCATCAATTCAAGTCCGCTCGAGGCAAAATATGATACATTGCCCTCGCTTTTTTCAAATCCGAAAATGCTCTTAAGCTCATCGGCTGCGCACCCGGCAGAAGCATTATCAGCAAAATTTATGCCGATATGAACCAAACTGAACCCAAGCATTTGCCGGATAGCCTGCACTGTCAAGCTGCGCACAGCATCAAAATCTCCGGCGCCAATCAAATCGGGCTTAACCATCCAGCTTCCGCCGCAAGCGATTACCTTATCAAAATCAAGATAAGCATTCAAATTGCTTGCGTTAATTCCTCCGGTGGGAATAAAGCGAATATTACCGTATGGTGCAGACATTGCTTTTATCATGGACAGACCGCCTGCGTTTTCTGCCGGAAAAAATTTTACAACATTAAGTGAGAGTGACATTGCTTGCTCAATTTCGCTCGGTGTCGCAACACCGGGAATAATAGGATATCCTTTATCCAAACAGTGCTTTACCACCTTGGGATTAAGTCCGGGGCTCACAATAAACCGAGCACCTGACTTAATGGCAGTATCAGCTTGTTCGGTTGTCAGCACAGTGCCTGCTCCAACAAGCATATCCGGAAACGCTGTTGTTATTTCGGATATGGCCTGTGCAGCCGCATCGGTTCGAAACGTGACCTCTGCGCACGGCAAACCGGCATCACAAAGTGCCTTAGCCAGCGGCACCGCATCCTGAGCCCTTTCTATCTTAATAACGGGCACCAGCCCTAATTCTTCAATTTGTTTTAATAACTCCTGCATACTTTTGCCTCCTCATACAAATACACAAACAGTATACTGATAGAATTCTATAGGATTTTTCTTCCATTGTCAAGTTTAACCTGCTCAAGAATTACAGTTTTTACATAGCTACTACAAAAAACGATAACCGCCGTTTAAGGCGGTTATTAGTATATTAATTAAACCAGCTTTTAAACCGCCGGCTCAA
>JAQVFM010000002.1:33371-64491 GCA_028697255.1 Oscillospiraceae bacterium | reverse complement strand
AGACGCGCCCCAAATCGATGAGCAACCTGTCGCATTTGATATTATCATCCGATCTCCAAAAAGCTGTGTTATCAGTTTTATATAAGCCGGTTCGCCGCAGCCGGGGCATGCCCCGTTAAATTCAAGATATGGAGTTAAAAATTGACTGCCCTTAACGGTGTTTTTATTTATTACATCATTCTTTGCAGTAATTGTCATCCCAAATTCCCAGTTTTCCGATTCCATCTCATTTTCGATATCGGCCGGTTTCATAATAAGCGCTTTACCCTTTGCGGGGCAAATATCGGCACAGTTTCCGCAGCCTGTGCAATCCAGCGGTGAAACCTGCACCCTGTAATGCAGATGCGACAGCCCTTTTCCAATCGCTTTTTTTGTTTTAAATGTGTCGGGCTTTCTGCTGTATTCATCCTCGTCTAATAAAAACTGGCGTATCGTGGAGTGCGGGCAGATAAACGAACATTGACCGCATTGTATGCATTTATCAATCTGCCATTCAGGGATAAAGGGTGCTATACCACGCTTTTCATAGGCGGTTGTACCGCTTGGAAAAGTTCCATCCTCCATTCCCGCAAAGGCACTTACCGGCAGCTCGTCACCCTCGTGCTTTGCCATTGGGATTTGAATGTTTTTAACAAAATCGGGAAGCTGCTTTTCGGGTAAAGGCGTGTCATTTGCATTCTGCCACGATTTGGGTACATCAATCTTTATCAATGCATCCTTAGCTTGGTCAATTGATCTAAGGTTCATATCCACAATGTTTTTGCCTTTTTTTCCATACATCTTATTTATTGATTCTTTTAAAAATGTTACCGCATCATCAAACGGAATGACTTTAGTTAGGCGAAAAAACACTGTTTGCATAATCATATTTATTCGGTTGCCAAGCCCGATTTGAGATGCAATTTTCATCGCATCTATGACATAAAATGAGATGTTATTTTGCACAATTTCCCTTTTCATATCGGCAGGGAGCTTTTGCTCAAGCTCGTCACTGCTCCAAGGGCAATTAAGCACAAAGGTTCCACCTTTTTTTATTCCTTTAAGCAAATTATACTGGTTTACAAAGGAGCTGTTGTGGCAGGCAATATAATCAGCGCTATAAACAAGGTAAGGAGATTTTATCGGTTTTTGACCAAAGCGTAGGTGAGATACAGTGGTGCCGCCCGACTTTTTGCTGTCATATGAGAAATAACCCTGCACATAAAGATCGGTGTGGTCGCCGATAATTTTAATGGCCGATTTATTTGAGCCAACTGTTCCATCAGAACCCAATCCCCATATTTTACAGCTTATTGTACCCTCGGGTGTTGTTGTTATTGTCTGCTCTTCGGGCAGTGAGGTGTGTGTTACGTCGTCAATTATGCCTATTGTAAATCTGTCTTTTGGCTGTAATTTAGCAAGATTTTTGAATACCGAAACAATTTGCGACGGGCGTGTATCCTTTGACGACAGCCCATATCTCCCGCCGACAATTTTTATATCGCTTTTACCCTTTAACGCTTTTGTGACATCAAGATACAGTGGTTCGCCGGGCGCGCCCGGCTCTTTTGTCCTGTCAAGCACGGCAATGCTTTTAACCGTTTTCGGAAAAGAATTTATAAATGATTGCTCGGCAAACGGTCTGTACAGGCGTACCTTTACCACGCCGACATTTTGCCCGTTTGCATTAAGATAATCAACCGTTTCCTCTATTGTGTCGCATACCGATCCCATTGCAACTATTATTCTGTCGGCATTATCCGAACCGTAATAATCAAATAAATTGTAGTTTCTCGAAGTTATGTCCCTAAGGCGCGCAAAATAGTCCTGTACGATTTGTGGTACCGAATTGTAAAAGGGATTTGCACATTCCCTTTGCTGAAAGTAGATATCGGGGTTTTGTGTGGTGCCCCTCACTACAGGACGATCGGGGTTGAGCGCCCTTTTTCTAAAATTGTTCACAGCCTGCATGTCTAAGAGCGCTTTTGCATCTTCAATTGCAATTGTTTCAATTTTTTGATATTCATGTGAGGTTCTGAAACCATCAAAAAAATGTATGAAAGGAATAGATGATTTTATTGACGACAAATGCGCTATAGTCGCAAAGTCCATCACCTCTTGAACATTGGACGAAGCAAGCATTGCAACTCCCGTTTGCCGGCATGCCATAACATCCTGGTGATCGCCAAAAATTGATAACGCGTGCGTCGCAATAGACCTTGCTGTAATGTGGAGCACACCGGGCAGCAGCTCGCCAACCATTTTATAAAGGCTGGGTATCATCAATAACAGACCCTGCGAAGCCGTAAAGGTTGAGGCAAGCACGCCTGACTGCAATGCACCGCGCATTGCCGCCGCTGCACCCGCTTCGGATTGCATTTCAACGACATTGACCGTAGCGCCAAAAATGTTTTTCATGCCGTTTGCAGACCATTCTTCAACACTTTCGGCAATTGGCGTCGATGGTGTTATCGGATAGATTGATGCCACTTCGGTAAAAGCATAAGCGGCAAGCGCTGCGGCTCGGTTTCCGTCCATTGTTTCTTTCTTTTTCATCGTTTATCTCCTCGGTATTGTAGGGGCGCACCTGCGTGTGCGCCCGCAAAGATTACCCCTGTTTATTATTTTTTGAATTTAATGATATATACAATATTTTAGGAGCATAAAAAATTTACTTAAGATAATAATATCAAAATGCATGATAAAGGGTGTTTTATTATGTTAACTCTTTTAAAAAATCTTGAATGTTACTGTCCTGAATATATCGGCAAAAATGACATTTTGATTTGTGGGAGTAAAATTTACAAAATTGAGCCGAAAATTGAATGTTACGATGATGGCTTGATTAATAGAATATACGACTTCAGCGGGTATTTTGCATTTCCCGGACTTGTCGATCAGCATTTGCATTTTATCGGAGGGGGAGGAGAACAGGGCTTTGCGAGCCGAATACCTGAAATTGAAGTTGGCGAAATCGTAAAAACCGGTATTTCGACAGCGGTCGGCGTGCTTGGCGCTGACGGAGTTTCAAAAACCCTTGAATCACTTTATGCAAAGGCAAAGGGTTTGCAATTGCAGGGACTCACAACCTATATTTATGGGGGCAGCTATTCAATGCCGCCTGTAACAATTACGGGTGATGTAACCCGTGATTTTGTCTTTATTGACAAGGTTATCGGTATAAAAACGGCTTTGTCCGACTTCAGGTCGTCAAATGCCGGAGATGACCAGTTAATAAAAATTGCATCAAAAGCCCTTCTTGGCGGCATGGTTTCCGGAAAAGCAGGTATCGTCCACATTCATATGGGCGACGGCAAAAAGGGATTGTCAACTCTTTTAGAGGTTTTAGAAAACACTGATTTGCCCATAAACCAATTTGTTGTGACACATATGAATAGAAGCAATAATTTATTTTTTCAAGCTAAAAATTTTTTAAAATTGGGCGGAAATATTGACTTCACTGCCGGAGAAGTCGAGGGTGTTTCAGTGCCGGATGCTATAAGCAGTCTTTTGGGTGAAGGTATTGACATGAGCAATGTGACAATAAGTTCGGACGGCAACGCAGGTTTACCAAACGGTGGGACAAGCTGTGTGGGCGCACTGTATGAGGACATTAAAAGCTGCATTGTCAATAAAGGAATACGTCCCGAAATCTCATTTTGTCCGGCGACTAAAAACGCTGCAAAGGCTTTAAAGCTGTATCCCCGCAAAGGAACATTAAAAATGGGGAGCGATGCTGACATTTTAGTAACCGACAGTAGCTTTAATATAGTTAAATTGTTTTGCATGGGCAATATATCTTTTGAAAGGATATAGGAGTTAAAATGGAAAAAAACAGTGGATATCTTGTGATAATCGGAGGTGCCGAGGACAAAAACGGGGAAAGCACAATTTTAAAACAGGCGTCCGAAATGGTTTCGCAAAACCAACTGCTGACCGTTTTGACTACTGCGACCGAAACGCCGCAGGAAACTGGCAGGAATTATTATGAGGTTTTTACACGGCTTGGTGTCAAAAATGTTCAGATACTAAATATAAACACGCGGGATGATGCCGATGATTCAAAAAACTGTGATTTGATTGAAAAATCAAAGTGCCTATTTATGACCGGAGGCGACCAGCTAAGAATTACAAGTATTTTGGGTGGTACGCGTGCCTACCACGAGATTAAAAAGCTTTATGAAAGCGGCGGTATCATTATGGGCACAAGTGCCGGAGCCTCGGTAATGAGTTCTACAATGATTGTGCAGGGTAACGACAACGAGCCAGCAAGAAAGTGTACGCTTAAAATGGCGCCGGGATTAGGGCTGTTTAACGGAGTGATAATCGACCAACATTTTGATCAGCGCGGCAGGTTTGGACGTCTGCTTTGCGGGGTTGCTGAAAACCCTGACGTTCTTGGGCTGGGAATAGACGAGGATACCGCCGTCAAGCTTTTTCCTGATATGCATTTTGAGATTATCGGCACAAATGCCGTTACGATTATAGACGGAAGGACTATACAATGTTCCAATGTATCGGAGCTAAACCCTAATGAAATCCTTGCAATAATGGGGGTCACCGTCCACGTGCTTCCCCAGGGATATGGGTTTAATTTAAAAAACAGAAAGGTTTTGCGCATTAAAAATGAAGAACGATAAAATTGTGATTTGCGATTTTTTTTCTTACCGCGGGCGCAATATTTATTGCACAAGGCCGGTTATTAAAATGATTGTGGATATTGGCAAGTATGCGGATATTCCGACTAAGGATATTAAAGGCTTTAATCAAAGACTGTTAAAAGCATTTCCCGGCCTTAAAACAAATTACTGCGGATTAGGGTTTGAGGGTGGGTTTCTTGAAAAGCTAAATAATGGCACTTATTTGGCGCACGTGCTTGAGCATGTTATACTGGAAATGCAGTATATGCTTGGTTATGATGTAAGGTATGGGAAAACGCGAGTGCTTGAAGACCCGACAAAGTACTATTCAGTCTATGAATATAAAAATGAAGTTTGCGGTTTAGAGTGTGGCAAGGCTGCGGTATTCATATTGAACCGCTTTATAAAAGACGAAGATGTTAATGTTGAAGAATTTTTTAACTTTTTAAAAAAGGTTTCAATAAAAACCGAGCTGGGCCCGAGTACAAAGGCTATTGTTGAAGAAGCTGAAAAGCGCGGTATACCGGTATATCGTATAGGAAATGAAAGCCTCGTACAGCTTGGATACGGAAAATATTGCCGGCTTATTATGGCGACTCTAACCGATGCCACTTCGTGTATCTCGGCAGATATTTCAACCAACAAGCAGTTGACCAAGGCTATTCTAAGTGAGCACCACATTCCGGTGCCTTACGGCAGGGTAGTATATTCTGAAATTTCGGCTGCTATTGCGGCAAATCAATTAGGAATGCCGGTAGTATTAAAGCCTTTTGATGGCAATCAGGGTAAGGGAGTGTTTTTAAATCTTAACAGCGAAGCTGAAATAAAAGAGGCTTTCAGACAGGCCAGCAAATACAGCAACGGCATTATTGTGGAAAAACACTTGACCGGTAAAGATTACCGCGTTTTAGTGGTAGGCAACAAGGTATGCGCGGTTGCAGAACGCCGACCAGCAATGGTAATAGGGGATGGGACACATACAGTAAGTGAGCTTGTCGATATGGTTAACAAGGATGACAGGCGTGGAGATGGTCATGAAAAGCCATTAACTAAAATTAAGCTTGATGATGTGGCAAAGGATATTCTTGAAAAAAATAATATGACATTCGATTCGGTGCCTGAAAAAGGACAAGTTGTTAAGCTCCGCGCTAACGGTAATCTTAGCACGGGAGGCACCGCGATAGATTGCACCGATATCATCCACCCGGATAATGCCGAGCTTTCGGTACTCGCAGCCAATGCAATCGGAATTGATATTGCCGGTATTGATATTGTTACCGATGATATATCAAAGTCCATTATTGAAACAGATGGCGCTATTGTCGAAGTAAATACAACCCCAGGAATACGTATGCATTTGTATCCGAGTGAGGGACAGCTGCACTATGTTCAAAAGGATATTGTGGACCATTTATTCCCGAGCCGTGAATCGTATAATTTCCCGATTATATCAGTTACCGGCACAAACGGAAAAACAACTACTGTTAGATTATTAAGCCATGTATTGACTAAGGCGGGTAAAACAGTCGGAATGACGAGCACAAGCGGCACATTTATAAAAGACAGGTGCATTTGCAGGGGCGACAATTCCGGCCCCAGAAGTGCGCGCACCCTTTTGTCAAATAGATTGATTGATATAGCAGTTTTGGAAACTGCCCGGGGCGGCATTTTGCGTGAGGGCTTAGGGTATGATTTGGCCGATGTGGGCGTTGTGATGAATATAGGCGACGACCATCTTGGCAACGATGGCATAAAAACGCTTGATGATCTTGCTTTTGTTAAATCGCTGGTTACAGAATCGGTTAAGGATGGTGGATATGCTGTTTTTAACGCAATGGATAGTATGACTGCCCGTTTAATAGAACGCACTAAGGCGAGGGTTGTTTTATTTTCGCAAAAGCCGATTGAGGACAGTGACTATAAAAATTATATTCATGTATATGCAGATGACGGCTATATTTTCGTGCGTGAAAATAGCATGGTTAAAGAAATTGTTCGTATTGAAGAAATTCCGATAACGATGGGCGGGCTAATACAATGCAATATCGAAAACTCACTTGCCGCCACCGCTGTGTTGTATGCATTGAATATTCCTTTTGATATTATAGCCAACGGTTTAAAGACATTCGAAAACAACGCAGGGCGTTTTAGTTTGTTTAGCTTAAATGATTTTCATGTAATGCTTGATTATGGACACAATTTAGCAGGCTATGAACAGGTTATTAATACCTGTAAAAAAATTGATTGCAAGGGGCTTATCGGTGTTGTTGGAATGCCCGGGGACAGACCCGACGAACAAATTAAATCTGTCAGTCGTTTATGTGTGGGCGTGTTTGATAAAATTTATATAAAGGAAGATATTAATAAAAGGCTTAGACAAAGAAACGAAGTATCCAAAATAATGTATGACGAGATAATAAATGCTGGCTTTGACAAGGATAAAATAGAAGTAATTGAAAATGAAGTTGAGGCGCTGAAAAGCGCGATAAGTGCCGCTGAAAGTCACGATTTGATTGTAGTATTTTATGAAAATTATGAGCCGTTAAGGCAATATTTAATGTCGGTTGGCGCTAAAGAGGGACGCGCAGCGTCAAATCTTGAGGTTGACACTGCGTCGGGGCAATCCTGATTAAACTAATTAGCCAAATACATTTTGTATCAGAAAACGAAAAAATATGCGGCTTATTACTTGACATTGAGTGACCGAATGTGCTATTATAGTGCACGCTGCATCGGGCATACGGGAGACCTGCGGGTGTAGTTCAATGGTAGAACTCCAGCCTTCCAAGCTGGTCGCGTGGGTTCGATTCCCATCACCCGCTCCATGTGCCCTGTCACATTCTCGTATGCGCCTGTAGCTCAGCCGGATAGAGCATCTGCCTTCTAAGCAGAGGGCCAGGGGTTCGAGTCCCTTCAGGCGCGCCATCTACGGTGGGTATAGCTTAGCTGGTTAAAGCGCCAGTTTGTGGCACTGGAGACCGTCGGTTCGAATCCGATTATCCACCCCATTTTGGAGAAGGGCACACGGCAATCCCGAGTGCCCTCTCTATCAGCTTTATACTGGGATGTAGTCTAACGGTAGGACAGCAGACTTTGACTCTGCCTGTGTTGGTTCGATTCCAGCCATCCCAGCCAAAAAGAAACGACAGTTTTCGTCAGAAAGTTGTCGTTTCTTTTGTACTATTCACTTCACTAAAAATTGTCGTTTTTAGAGAAAAGTTAAACGGGCGGATATGGAATCCGCCCCTACAAAAATAAACATTATGCAATCTGAATGGCGCACCTGTTTGTACGCCCGAATAACCCAAAATTGTAAAAAAATATATTTGACAAAAACGGATAAATGCTCTATCATATTTCATTGAGTGGGCTGAACAGCTGCGCAAATAATTATTATTTGTGAGGAAAGTCCGAGCACCACAGGGCAGGATAACGGCTAACGGCCGCCGGGGGTGACCCCAGGGAAAGTGCAACAGAAATATACCGCCGCATTTTTGCGGTAAGGGTGGAAAGGTGAGGTAAGAGCTCACCGGCACATAGGAGACTATGTGGCCCTGCAAACCCTATCCGGTGCAACGCCGACTGAAGCAATCCATCGGCCCGATGGGCTTCGACGGGCGGCTTGAGCCGTATGGCAACATACGGCCTAGATAGATGGCTGTTCACGACAGAACTCGGCTTACAGGCCCGCTCAATTTATAGACTTATAAGGCGCTCCCGCGGTTGAGGGAGCGCTTTTTATAAAAATTGAAATAAAGGGATTTATATGATCGAAGCATTACAAGAAGTTCCGCGTTCGGTGTGGACGGCTATCAAAAAAAAGGGGCTTGATCAAAACAAGCTATGTGCCACCGCATGCGCTGATATGTCAAAGGATGGCGAATTGCGCAATACATACCTGCTGTTGTTCAATGATCGCCTTTTATTTGCTGTATCCGATACAACCGGTGAAACAGTATTTTCGGGTGCAAATCCTTTACATAAAGCACCTGAGGGTGTCAGTGAAGTATATGAATATACACTTGACAGACTGGCTTGTCCAAAAATTCTTGATCAGGTTGTCGGCGGGCTGTTTGCCGTCAATATTGATGGAGAAGAAACATGGTTGTGTCGTTTTTCGGGCGCAAAAATGAGGCAGATGCGCCGCTTTTGCAAGGTGCTCGATTTTGTAATAGCAGGTCGGGATGTTCCGGACGAAAAGGAAGAAGATGTTGGATATTGCCCTAAATGTGGTCGGCCGTATCCCGAGCGGGGGCGTTCTGTTTGTCCTAAGTGTATGGAAAGAAAGGCAATATTTATCCGCATACTTATGCACTTTAAAAATTATCGCTTGCGCATCGGTGTTTTGCTGCTGTGCATGGTACTATCCGGTCTGTTGAGCTCGGCAATCCCGTATCTTACCGGTACCGTGCTTTATGATAAGGTGCTTGCCCGTGATATTGAGTTTTCTCAATCATTTGGCATTTCGGGCGATTTTGCGGCAATGCTGCTTCTATTAGTGATTTGTTCTGCCTTTGTTCAGCTTGTGCATCAGATTGTAGGGGTTGTGCAGGGACGAATGACAGCTTATATAGTGCCGGGCGTGGTGGCGGGCATTAAAACAAGGGTTTTTGCCGCGCTTCAAAAGCTTTCGATAGGATTTTTTATAAGACGGCAAACCGGCAGCTTGATGCAACGCGTAAACAGTGACGCAAACGAAGTGATGACTTTTTTTATAGACGGGCTGCCTTATCTTGTATACAACATTTTCACCTTTATTTTTGCCGGTGTTGTAATGTTTTTTATGGACTGGCGTTTGGCAGTTGCTTCACTTTTTATGCTGCCTCCGCTGTTTTTTATCAGCGTGAGATTGATGCCGCGCTTGTGGCATGCGAACAGCCGCCGATCGCGTACGATACGTAAAATGTTCTCTTTACTGAATGATGGTATCAGCGGAGCCCGTGTGGTAAGAGCATTTGGGCAGGAGGATTATGAAAATCAGCGATTTTCAAAGGTTAACGCAGATGCGCGCAAAGCTGAAATGAGCGTAGTTCATTATGCAAACAAATTTGAAATTTCTTATAGTCTTGCACGCGAAATTCCAACATTATTGGTTTGGAGTTTTGGCGCGTTGATAATATTAAATACATCCGGCACACTGTCTTTAGGAAGACTTATAACCTTTGTAAATTATCTGCATATGCTGCAAGGGCCAATGCAGTTTTTTTCATCGGTTATTCGCTGGTGGTCCAGCAGTATGAACGCAGCACAGCGTGTTTTTGAAATAATTGATGCAACCCCCGACATAGCGGAAAGCAAAAACGCTATAAGCATTGACCTGCAGGGCGATATAGAATTTAAAAATGTAAGCTTTGGATACGAGGCAAATAAACCTGTATTAAAAAACATCAGCTTTTCGATAAAGTCAGGACAAATGCTTGGTATTGTCGGCAAATCAGGAGCAGGCAAATCAACGCTTGTCAATCTCATTACCCGGCTGTATGACGCGGACGAAGGTGAAGTGCTGTTAGATGGTGTAAATGTGAAGGATATTGCATTTTCGTCGTTGCGCGGGGCAGTTTCAATGGTAAGCCAGGAAACATATATTTTTATCGGTACAATTGCCGAAAATATTGCATACGCGCACCTAAATGCCGGCAGGGCAGAGATTATCAGGGCGGCACAAGCTGCCGGTGCACACAGCTTTATATGCCGGCTGCCCGACGGCTATGACACTATAATTGGGGCCGGAGGTCGCCAGCTTTCGGGTGGGGAAAGGCAACGCATTTCGATTGCCCGGGCAATTCTTGCAAATCCGAAAATTCTTGTTTTGGACGAGGCTACAGCCTCTGTCGATACCCAGACCGAGCGCATTATTCAATCATCACTTCAGAGTTTGATTAAGGGTAAGACGACCATATCAATCGCACACAGGCTTTCAACGCTTAGAGATGCCGACTATCTTATTGTTCTTGAAAATGGTGAGATAAAAGAGAAAGGCACGCATAGCGAATTGGTTGCAAAGCGAGGAGAGTATTATAAGCTGCTGCAGCTTCAGTCTAAGGCGCTTGCAATGCGGGGAATTGGAGAATGACAGCCGAATAAGGAGATGCTTAGGTTGAAAGAAATTATGAAAGGTGGGACGCGGGCATAATTTGCTTCTTTCATGCACGCTTTGTGCGCGACATGGGTGAAGCACCATGCTCCTTTTTATGAATAGCGAAGACACGTTGCTTGATTTGCAAAAAAAAGAGGTTGAAGACAAAATCGCGATCAGAAAAATCACAAAGCACAATGCAGAATTTTATCGTACCGGCGGTGGCTTTGTAGGCATGAGGTTTACAGGTGAGGATAATGTAACAAAAACTTATGACCGCATTGTGGTGCACCGCTGCTTTCCGTTTTCTGACCCAACCCATTACATATCAATACGCGAACCGGATGGTGATGGCCGTGAGATAGGGATTATTGAAGATTTAGCAGCATTGTCTGAAGAAACTGTTAAAATGCTCGAAGAACAGCTATCACTTCGGTATTTTGCACCCAAAATTATAAAAATAAAGCATATACATGATGAATACGGGTATTCGTACTGGGATGTTATAACAGATAAAGGTTCATGCCGTTTTACAGTTCGTATGGGTGGCAGCAATGTGTATGCAATAGGAAAAAACAGGTACATGGTAAATGATATAGACGGCAATCGTTTTGAAATCCCTGATTTATACAAGCTTTCGGCAAGAGAAATAAAGCAGCTTGATTTGTTTATTTAATGCCTGCTGAATAATTAGAAAATGCCGAGTATCTAAAGATAATTTTGTTTGCAAACGGTATTATTCAGTGAGCATTATTTAATGATTTCAAACGCTTGACTTAATATAAAGGCGGTTTAGAATGAATTTACGGTTTACACTTCCCGAAAAAGAGCAAAGTGTTATTGAACCACAGCTTAAAGGCGACAGGATTATATACTGTGTGCCTTTCGATATAGACAAAAACGGTAACTTTTTGGCTGACGGATGGGTTGTGGTATCTGAAAAATCTCTTTTTATACTTGCAAACGGCAAAATTGGGAACAAACTGATACTATCACAAACCGACGAAATATTATGCAGTGCCGAGATTAACTGTGGTATTCTGTGTGCAAGAGTTGACGGTCAAGATAGTGCTCTGTGCCGTTTCAGCATGAGATATATGGTGCAACACTCGTATTTGGCAAGGGGAGCTACACTGCTGTGCCGTGGCTTAAAGCAGGAGGTTGAAAGCACCGAACGCGAACGGTATTGCACGCAGTGCGGGCGTGTTTTGCCCGGAACATATGAATGCCCGCGATGTGCCGGTATAAGCCGTACATTGCGAAGATTTTGGAGCTTGTGCGCAAATTATGTGCTGCCGCTATCTGTTATTACTTTGTTTATGGTTGTTGCTTCGGGAATTACCGTTGCAAGGCAATTTTTTCAGCGACGCTTTATCGACGAAGTGCTGGTGGCATCAGGTACATCAAGACAGGTGGCTTTGTATTTTTTTATAATGCTTGTAATGGTGCTTGTTGCATTGCTGCTTTCAACAATTAACACAATTTGGAGCAACAGTCTCGGTACCCGCATAAGCATGGATTTACGCGCACGGGTTTACGCAAAAATAAACTTACTTTCAATGCAATTCGTAGATTCTCGCCATGCCGGTGAGCTTATGAACAGGGTTGTGCGTGACGCCTCGCGAATACGCGAATTTATGGAACATGCATTTGCCCAGATGTTCACGCGCATTTTTACTATGGCAGGCGCATTTATTGCCATGCTTGCGATGAATTGGAAACTCGCGCTTATGACACTGGCATTTGTTCCCTTTGCTTTTGTGCTGGTGCGCGCTTTCAGGCGCCTCGAAATGCGGTTATGGCGTCAGCAGTGGCGCTTTGATGATAAGGTAAACAGCCGTTTGCAAGATGTGTTGTCGGGCATACGCGTTGTCAAGTCGTTCGGGCAGGAGCAGCGAGAAACGGGCAGGTTCGTATCCTACATTGAGCGCTTGACATATATTCAAAGAAGAAACGAGCTGCTTTGGGCAACCCTTTACCCGTTCGTCACTCTTATTATTACTTCGGGCACGTTTTTGGTCTTATATTTTGGCGGGTTTGATGTTTTAAGGGGAGATTTTTCAATAGGACAGCTTGTCCAGTTTATCGCATATGCCAACATGTTGTATATGCCGTTGCAGTTTGTAAGCCGTTTGCCGCGAATGGTTATGCGGTTGAAAACTGCACTTGAGCGTATTTATGACATACTTGACGAACAACCGTCAATTGATAATCTTCCCGATGCTGTAGATAGAGAAATTGACGGTAATGTAGAGTTTGAGGATGTAACATTCGGATATAAATCATATGAACCCGTGCTCGAGAATATAAATTTATCAGTGAAAAAAGGTGAAATGATAGGTCTTGTCGGATCGTCGGGTACAGGCAAATCAACGATGATAAACCTTTTAATGCGGCTTTATGACGCTGACAATGGTCGTATATTGCTTGACGGTATACCGCTTGATAAATATTCTAAAGATTGCCTTCATCGGCAAATCGGTGTTGTCTTGCAAGAAACCTTTCTTTTTTCCGGAACTTTGTTTGACAATATCCGATATGCAAGGCCGGGTGCAACGGCTAATGAGGTTATAAAAGCCGCGAAAATTGCTAACGCTCATGATTTTATTACAAAGTTTCCGGACGGATATGATACATATGTTGGCGAACGGGGATTTACTTTGTCGGGCGGTGAAAGGCAGCGTATTGCAATTGCGCGTGCTATTCTTCACAACCCTCGCCTGTTGATACTTGACGAGGCTACCAGCAGCCTTGACACCGAAACCGAATATCAGATTCAGGAGGCTCTTGAGCGGCTAACCAAAGGACGCACAACATTTGCGATTGCGCACCGATTGTCAACGCTTAGAAAGGCCGACCGTATTGTTGTTTTGGATAAGCACCGGATTGCAGAGGTTGGAACGCACACCGAGCTTATGCGAAAAAAGGGGATTTATTACGGCTTGGTAATGGCACAGCTTGATATGCAGCGTGTTCATAAATGAATAAAAAGTAAAAGGAAACCGCAGCGGATAAAACGAACATATCTGCTGCGGCACCAACAGAAAAACAGCAAACGCAGGTTCATGTTTTTCTGCCGATGTTATGTTACCCAATTTAATTATGCATATTCAAAACTATATTTTTAATAATTTAAGTAATAACGCTTGACATATAAGGCTTGTGGCTCGTATACTTTTGATTATACTGATTTTTATTGAAAGAAAACAGTTGCATAAAAAATTGGAGGAAATTTTATGGAAACAAAAAAATGTCAAAGTTGCGGTGCGGATATAGCAAACGAAGCATCCTTTTGCCCTTTTTGCGGTTCGGCTGCGGCTCAACCGGAATATCAGCAAAACCAGGATAACGGGCAGCAGCAATCAGCCGAGCAGAATCAGAATGCCTATCAACAGCCTTATGAGGGGCAGCAATCTCCATACGGTCAACAACAGCCTCCATACGGTCAACAGCAGCCACCTTACGGGCAGCCTCCTTATGGTCAGCAGCAGCCTCCTTATGGTCAGCAAGCTCAATACCAGCAGCCTTACGGGCAACCGCCATACGGACAACCCGGCGGTCCGGTATATGGCGGATACAATCAAAAAAGCAAATTGGCGGCAGGTCTTTTAGGCATATTCCTCGGAGGCCTTGGTATTCACAATTTTTATTTGGGATATCAGAAAAGAGCATTGATTCAGTTGTTGGTTTGCTTAATCGGAGGAGTCGTTACATGCGGTATAGCAGCCATTGCAATGGAAATTTGGGGTCTTGTTGAAGGGATCCAGATTTTGACAGGCAGTATTGCGGTTGACGCAAACAATGTTCCGCTGAAAGATTAGTATAATAAATTTTTTGAGCTCGGCTTTGTGCCGGGCTCTTTTTTATGCCTAAAAAGGTCACGTTTTGCCGATGATGCATGTTTCCAAATACGGCAAAAAAGTTTGTTATAAAAATGCCGTTTACTTTTTTGTTCTACTTTGTTTGCCAATCTCATATTCATTAAGCGAGGTGAGGACATGCATGGCTGAATTTATCAAAGCGGCCGAATATTTACCCGTTAGTCTAAAAAAAGCCGTATTGCAAATACCTGAAAGCATTGCCGCACGAATTCAGGAAATACGGTTGCGTTTAGATGCTCCGCTGTTTGTGTCGACCGCTGACCGTGAATGGATGATTTCAAAATCGGGACACCCAATACAGACACAGTCAAATGCAATTTTTTGCAGTAAGCAGCAGCTTGAGGAATGCTTTTTAAAGCTGTGCGAATATTCGGTACATACGCACCAGCATGAACTGTGCGCAGGGTTTATTACCGCACGCAACGGGTGCCGAGCCGGCATTGCCGGTACTGCGGTTGTAGAAAATAACAAGTTGGTTTCGGTGCGCAATATAACTTCAATATGCATTCGTGTTGCACGCAGGCATGACGGGTGTGCATCCGAGCTTGTGTCGGCTGTTTTAAGGGGTGGGCGGCTTCACAGTGCGCTTATTTGCGGCGAGCCTTCGAGCGGAAAAAGCAGTTTAATTCGAGATTTAGCACGACAGCTTTCTACCGGAACACAGGGTCGTCATTGGCGTACTGCGGTTGTCGACGAGCGAGGCGAGCTGTCAAGTAATCACAACCTAAATTTTTGTGATGTGCTGCGCGGTTATCCAAAGGCTGAAGGAATACAGCAGGCAGTGCGTTGCTTTGCACCTGATGTGGTCATTTTTGATGAGCTTGGCAGCTTGGATGAAACCAAAGCTGTTATACAGGGACTTAATTCGGGCGTTGCAGCAATAGCTACTGCGCATTGCCGTGACGAAGATTCCTTATTCGCCCGTCCTCCGCTTGCGCAGGCTGTTGCCAGCGGGGCGTTTGAGCGTGTGATTTTTTTAAAAGGGCGCAGCAATCCGGGCGAAATTGCCCGCGTTTTAGAAACGAGGGATTTAATTGCTGAAAATAATAGGGGCGTTTCTTGTGTTTTTGGCAGGAGCGGGTACGGGTCTGACCGCGTCCGCCGCATTGAACAGGCGTGCCGCATCGTTTGAAGAAATGCTGCGGTTTATTTCATTTTTAAAAACCCAGATAAGATATACTGCCGCTCCGATTGGTGAACTTCTCGAAATGGCATCAAACAATGAATTTCCAAAGCTTTTGTTTTTAAAAGAAGCAGCTGCCGGTATTAAAAGCGGTAAAATGCCGAGCGTTTCGTGGTGCGATGCAATTGAAAAATATAGCCGTGATTGCTCGTTTAACGATGCGGACAGAGAAATGCTTAGAAAATTCGGACTGGGGCTTGGAAACAGCGACGTAGAAGGTCAGCTTATGCACTGCGATATTTTTAGCCGATTGTTTGAGGACAGGCTAAAAGCTGCACGCAGCGCGGTGCAGTCAAAAGGCAGACTGTATGTGACGCTGGGAATTACCGGTGGTCTTGGCGCAGCGTTGTTGCTGTATTAGCCTTGTCGAAAGGATGAACAGTAATCGTGGATGTGGATTTGATTTTTAAAATTGCCGGTGTTGGTATAATCGTTGCGGTGATAAATCAGGTGTTGATTAAAGCCGACCGAGAAGAATATGTAATGGTAACAACATTAGCCGGTATTATCATTGTGCTTTCAATGATAATTGGTGAAATAAGCGACCTTTTCAGAACCGTAAAATCGGTTTTTGGGCTGTGATGGCATGAATATAGTGACAATTGCGGGCATTACGGTAATTGCAGCTTTTTTGTCCGTGCTTATTAGAAAGCATTACCCCGAATATGGGATGGCAATCGGGCTTATAACCGGCGTGTTGGTACTGATTATGCTAATATCGCAGCTTGCTCCGGTGTTAAATCGTCTGCGTACTATGCTGGACTCGACCTCGCTGCCATCCGAGTATGGACTTATATTGTTTAAAGCACTGGGTATCAGCTTGCTGGCACAGCTTTCGGCGGATGCCTGCCGTGATGCCGAAGAAAATTCCCTGGCCGAAAAAGCCGAGCTTGCGGGCAAGGTGTTTTTGTTAATACTCGCGCTGCCACTGTTCGAAAAAGTTGCAGAATTGGCCGTAAGGCTGATGAACGGGGGCGAAGCATGATTAAAAAAATATTATTCTTTTTTATATTGATTTTTTTATTTTCAGGCTTTTGCTGCCGGGCTGAAAGTACGCTAAACGATATGTACAACGAGCAGTTAGAAGCAAGCGGTGCAGAGCAGCTTTGGGAATCACTGCCGCAATCAACGCGTGACCTGCTCGACGAAATCGGCATTAACGGATTAAACGCCGACTCGTTTACGCAAATAAAGCCCGAATCAGTATCCAATAACCTGATTGAGCTTATAAAACAACGGGCAAAAGGTCCGTTTGGTGTAGCGGGCGTACTGTTGGGTGTCGTGTTATTGTATGCTTTAATGGATGGTATGCGTCAAACCGTAAAGGAAGAATCGATATCAAAAATACTTGGCACCGTATGTGCGATTGCCGCATGTGCGTCACTTATTTTACCTGTGTCGCGGTGCATACATACCGTTAGCGACGCAGCTCGCAGTATATCTGTTTTGATGGTTAGCTTTGTACCGATATATGCGGGTGTGATGTTGGCTTCGGGGCAGGTTGTCGGTGCTGCAGGCTTTCAGTCTATTGTGCTGTTCGCATCCGAACTTATTTCACTTGCTGCGACACATTTGATTGTACCATTGATGACTGTATCGATGGCATTAGGATTAACCGGTTCGGTGACGCCCGGCATGAAGCTGGATGCCGCCGGCAGTCTGATTAACAAATGCTGCAGCTGGTTTATGGCACTTGCAACGACAATTTTTGCCGGACTGCTGGCTATAAAAGAACTTGTAGGCGGCGCCGTTGATACAGTTAGCGGACGAGCTGTAAAATTTTCGCTCGGTGCGTTTGTGCCTGTTGTCGGAGGAGCGCTCGGAGAAGCATATAGTTCGGTTAGTGCGTGCCTGTCATTGTTAAAATCAACACTTGGGGCGTTCGGCATTTTAGCCACTGTTCTTATTGTGCTGCCCCCGCTGATAGAATGCATAATGTGGGTATTATGCCTTAGCTTTTGTTCAATGACTGCCGAAATATTCTCGCTTGATACCGTTGCATCTCTTTTCAAATCTGCACAGGGCGTCTTAAAAACACTGATCGGTGTATTGATGTCTTGCTCGATGTTTATGATTGTTGCAACAACGATTGTGACACTCGTGGGGAGGAATGTCTGATGGATGCCGTTGTCAAGTGGGCGTCGGCACTATGTGTTGCGGCAATTACCTGTACAGCTTTGCAAATCCTTGCTCCCAAAAAGGGAATGGGGCGTATTTTCAGGCTTATTACTGCGGCTTTTTTTCTGTGCTGTATGGCTTCGCCGATGCTGTCGATATATTCGGATTTTAATTTAAATGTCGATAATGTGCCTCCCGAGGTGTCGGCAGACATAATCAAGGAGCGGGTAAAACAGCAGTTTGAGCAGCAGGTCAATGTGGCTATGACAAGGGTTGCAGAGCAGACTCTTAAAAATTACGATATAAAGCTATCAAAAATTGATGTAAATATGGATACTGGCGAGGATGGCAGCATATATATTAGCGGTGTTGTCCTTTATCTGGACAAACAAGACCGGTCAAAAGCGATTGCCGCAAAACAAATTTTGGAACAGCGTTTGGATGTTGAAGTAACGGTATTGATTATACAGGAATAATACAATAAAAAGAAAGGAACGGACTTTAATATGGATGGCGAAAAGAGTTCGATCTTATCTCTTAAGAAGCCTTATGAAAAATTGGGCAAATTACAGCGTATCATTATCATCGCCGGCATTGTCGGAATTTTGTTGATATGGCTGTCTTCATTTTTGCCTGAAAGAAAAGGCACTTCGACTGCCAAGGAAAAATCAAAGACTGCCGATGAATTCATTGCAGACACCGAGCAAAAACTGGTGGACATTATCGGCAGCATTGAGGGCGCAGGCAAATGCCGTGTGATGGTAACTTTGGAAAACGGCGTGGAGTATATCTATGCAGTCGAGCAGGACATCAATTCAGACAGAAAAGAAGATTCGGATAGCGTATCACAGCGCGACGATACAAAGGAGTCGATTATAGTTGTTGATACCGAAAACGGGCGACAAGGTTTGCTTGTTACGGAAATACAACCCACCGTAAAAGGCGTGATTGTAGTGTGCCGGGGCGGAGACCAGCCTTTGGTGCAACAGCGTGTAACTGACGCTGTGACAACTGCACTAAACATATCATCCAAACGTGTTTGCGTCATAAAACTGTCAGAATAGTATTAAAATTGCTTTTGAAATATGAAAGGATTGAAGAAGGTATGAGCGGTATTTTTGGCAAAAGACAGGTAATGCTGGCGGTGTTGGTCGTTGCGCTGGCGGTTGCAGTATATCTCAACTATTATTTTTCAACTCAAAACCCGATATCAACCGATGCTAATACGTCAACGTCTAATTCAAGAAATCTTGGAGATGCGCATTTCGTCGACAATCCGTCAACAGTAACAACGTCATCTACGGGCACAATCGCAGATCCGTCCGATTATTTTGTACAGGCGCGGCACAACCGCAGTGAAGCACGCCAGGAAGCAATTGATATTATACGTGATTTGATGAACGATGTTAAGGCAAGCCAGAAGACACAGCAGCAGGCACTTGAAAAAGCTGCCGCAATTGCGGCAGCAGTCGAACAGGAAAGCAAAATAGAAAGCCTCATCAAGGCAAAAGGTTTTAATGATTGCATTGCTTTTATTGAAGATGATAAGTGCAATGTTGTGGTGCGTTCCAATGATCTTAATGATGCCCAGGCACTTCAGATCACTGATATTGTTACCTCGCAATCGAATATTGTTGCGCAAAATGTCAATATTGTAACTGTAAAATAATAAAAAACAGTTGCTCTAAAGTCAGATTGTGGTATAATGATGGAAAAAGCATCTAAAGTTTTTTATTCGGTTTTTTGTATAAAAATGCCGCTTGATATTTTTTATACACGGCAGGGAATGGAAAGGCAGGTCTTTTAAATGCAGGAAAAACGGAACAAATCCTCCGAGGGCAGCTGCATAATATCGGAGGAGGTAATTGCTTCAATAGCAAGCTCGGCTGCACTTGAAGTACCGGGGGTTGCCGGTATGGCGCAAAAACCTGCCGACATTCGTGGGCTTATAGGAAATGCTGCGGCCAGGGCAGTCAGGGTGTTCAGTAACGAAAGCGAGACTGTGCTTGACGTTTATATAAACGTCGGCCTCGGCGCCAGAATACCCGATGTAGCTCCGGCAGTTCAGCACAACGTAAAAGTTGCCGTGCAATCCATGACCGGAAAGCCGGTAAATAAAGTGAATGTTCATATTGCGGGAGTTGTAATTGAAGAAAATAAAGAGGCTTCTGTTTAAACAAACGGAACCCTCCGCAGCAAATGTGGAGGGTTTATTTATTATTTATACGGTTAATTATACTTGAAAGGCTTGAGACGGCATGAAACGAAGCCAATCGCGCGAGCTGGCATTTGTGTTGCTTTTCGAAAAAACCTTTTCGGATTGCCCACTCGATGAAATTATTGACAATGCCAATATGGCTCGCAACATTTCGGCTGATAAGTTTGCGCTTTCGCTTGCCCGTGGTGTGGACAAGCATATTAATGAAATTGACAATTTAATATCCGAATATTCTCATAGATGGAGCACGGGGCGTATTTCAAAGGTTGCGCTATCCGTGATGAGACTGTCAGTTTATGAGATGAAATATGCTGATGATGTTCCAATCAGTGTATCGATAAACGAGGCGGTTGAGCTTGCCAAAAAATACGGTGGCGATGATGATCCCGCGTTTGTTAACGGCGTTTTGGGCGGCATTGCCCGTTCTTTGGAGGCGTAGGTCGTGACGGGAGTGCTTGGCATTGATACCAGTAATTATACAACCTCGGCAGCCATATACGACACAAAAACCATGTCGATATTGCAAAAAAAACAGCCTTTGCCTGTAAAGAAGGGCGAATTGGGACTGCGCCAAAGCGATGCCGTGTTTCATCATACCCGTCAGATGCCCGAAATTATTGAATGTCTTATATCGCAATATGACGGTACAATTAAGGCGGTTTCGGTATCCGAAAAGCCGACACAGACCGAAGGGTCATATATGCCGTGCTTTGTTGTAGGACATAGTGCTGCAAGGCAGATTGCAGCATCACTGAGAGTGCCTGTATACATGTTTTCACACCAGCAGGGACATGTTGCGGCGGCAGCCTTTGGTGCCGGACGTTTAGATTTGCTGTCAAGTGAGTTTATTGCGTTTCATGTTTCGGGCGGGACAACCGACGCACTGCTTGTACGCCCTGATAGTGGCTGCATTATCGATTGCCGGCAGGTTTCGGGCTCGCTTGATTTAAAAGCAGGACAGCTTATCGATAGGGTTGGGCTTATGCTTGGACTCGATTTTCCGGCCGGACCTGCATTAGAAAGTCTTGCACTAAGCGCTACCGGCATATATAATATAAAACCGGCAATGCGCGACGGGTGGTGCAGCTTGTCAGGCATCGAAAACCAATGTAAAAACTTGTACGAACATAGGCAGCCAAAGAATGAAATAGCAATGTTCTGTATTCAAAGCGTACTGGCTGCTATAACCAGCATATGTGAAAGTCTAATTGACCGTTATCCCGAGCGACAGTTGCTTTTTGCAGGAGGAGTTATGTCAAATACGATAATACGCTGTGCTATTGAGCAAAGGTTCGGCGGTATATTTGCACCCAAGGATTTTTCTGCGGATAATGCTGCCGGTATCGCTTTGCTTGGGCATTTGAGCATGGAGGGTGGTGTTTGATTGCGTGTTATTACGGTAAGCCAGCTTAACAAATATGTAAAAATGCTGCTTGAAAGCGACAGCAAGCTAACATCTATTTATATATCGGGAGAGATTTCGAACTTTACCAACCATTATAAATCCGGTCACCTCTATCTTACACTTAAGGACGAGGGGGCGCTTGTGCGGGCGGTTATGTTTCGGGCATATGCGTCTAAACTCAAATTTGCACCAGAAAACGGTATGAAAGTGATTGTGCGCGCCCGTGTATCTCTTTATGAAAAAGACGGTTCGTTTCAGATATATATCGAAGAAATGCAGCCTGACGGTGTTGGCGCTTTGCAAATAGCTTATGAACAGCTTAAAAAGCGCCTGGCTGCCGAAGGACTGTTTGACGAAAATCGGAAACTTAAATTGCCCAAATACCCTGAACGAATCGGCGTAATTACATCACCGACCGGTGCGGCGGTCCGAGATATATTTAATGTGCTTGGCCGAAGGTATCCAATGGCCAAAGTTATTTTCGCGCCTGTGCTGGTTCAGGGCGACGGTGCTCCGCCACAGCTTATTAAGGCGCTTAAGTGGTTTGACAAAACCCGTGCCGCTGATGTTATAATAATTGGACGGGGCGGCGGTTCGATTGAAGAGCTTTGGGCTTTTAATGATGAGGGAGTCGCCCGGGCAGTTGCATCAATGCATATTCCTGTGATATCGGCTGTGGGGCACGAAACCGATTTTACCATTTGTGATTTTGTTGCGGATTTGCGTGCTCCGACACCCTCCGCAGCAGCCGAGCTTGCGGTCCCCGATTACAGGCAGCTGCTTTCAATGCTTGCGCACATGCAGGTTATTGCGCGCCGCAATGTACGGTCCATACTTGACGCATCGGCACAACGCCTTGCCGTAGCTCAATCACGCAGATGCCTTAAAACACCACTGTTTTATGTCGAAGAACAGGCTATGCGTCTTGATTATATAACGCGTGCATTTATCAATGCGGCACAAAAAAGCATAGTTGAATATGACAGACGGCTGTCCGGCTTTAGCGCAAAGCTTGATGCACTTAGTCCGCTAAAGGTGCTTGCACGGGGATATGCGATAGCCAGTTCACATGAAAAAATTATAAAAAGTGTGAACGATGTTTCGACGGGGGACAAGCTAAGCCTGCGTGTCAGCGACGGAATTATAGATTGTTCGGTGGACTCGTTAAAGGAGAATTGATTATGGCCACAGAATTGACGTTCGAAAAAGCAATGACCAGACTTGAATATATTGTAACACAGCTTGAAAGCGGAAAATGCACCCTTGACCAATCACTTAAGCTGTTTGAAGAGGGAACAAAACTGACAGCGTATTGCTCTAAGGCGTTAAAGACAGCCGAGCAAAAAATCTTAAGGCTTACATCAGAGGATATAGAAAAGACGGAAGATCGGCGTGCGAGAAGACAAAATGAAAGCGAAGACGCCGAGCCTGAATCCGAAACCGGGAAAGATGAATGACATGGGAAAAGCTTTGTATAATGACATATTAAATGGTCATCTTGCCTCTATAGAGAAAGCACTGCCACAGTATTTGCCGACTGATGACAGCGGCGTCGACAACACGCTTTTTGAAGCAATGGAATATGCGTGTGCCGCCGGAGGTAAAAGGCTAAGGCCCGTGTTGGTCTTAGAGTTTTGTCGCCTGTGTGGCGGTGATGTAAAAAGCGCGCTTCCGTTTGCGTGCGCAGTCGAAATGATACATTCATATTCGCTTGTGCATGACGACCTGCCGTGCATGGACGATAGCCCGCTGCGCCGCGGACGCCCATCTGTTCATGCGGCTTTTGGCGAGCCTTTGGCGTTGTTGGCGGGAGATGCGCTGCTCAACCGTGCATTTGAAATTATGCTTGGCTGCAAGAGCGGGCTGTACGCCGATAAAATACTTGACGCAGCTTTGGTTTTAGCAACGGCAGCAGGCTCTCTTGGAATGGTGGGCGGCCAGGTGCTGGATTTGGAAAGCGAATGTAGAGATATCAGCATTGATACTTTAGAAAAACTACAGCTCGGAAAAACTGCAGCACTGCTTTCGGCATCGTGTGAAATAGGGTGCTGTGTAGCCGGTGCAGACAATATTAAGCAGTCTGCGGCAAGAGAATACGGTAAACAGCTTGGGTGTTGCTTTCAAATAGTTGATGATATTCTTGATGCCACCTCGACAACCGACGAGCTTGGCAAACCGGCAGGCAAAGACCTGTCGAGTGGCAAGGCAACCTATGTGACGCTTTTGGGATTGGAAAAAGCCCGAACTTTGGCAGACAGACGCACCGAACAGGCAATAAATGCTCTTATTGTATTTGGAGACGACGCCGACGGCTTGCGCAGCTTAGCGTATTCTTTGCTAAGTAGAAACAAATGACGTTGCGCGAACACTCCTGTATTCGAAAGGCTTGAAAGCTATGTCATTAATATTT
The DNA here is from genome assembly GCA_028697255.1 of Oscillospiraceae bacterium. Lineage (GTDB taxonomy): Bacteria > Bacillota > Clostridia > Oscillospirales > Acutalibacteraceae > Avimonas. The sequence goes on along the minus strand of JAQVFM010000002.1, from coordinate 40,581 downwards.
GAGTTTATGCAAAACAAGGTTCTTTTTGCCGCCGTGCTTGGGTGGTCCTTATCACAGGTGGCAAAACTTATATTTACTTTTATTTTAACACGTAAAATTGAAATCGAAAGGCTGTGGGGTGCGGGGGGAATGCCGAGCGCACATTCTTCGATGGTGTGTGCAATGACAATTTCGATGGCGAGATTTTACGGTGTGGACACACCCTTGTTTGCACTTTCAGTAATGTTTTCGTTTGTTACGATGTATGATGCAATGGGAGTACGCCGTGAAGCCGGTGTTCATGCAAAGCTGTTAAACAAGTATCTTAACGAGCTTGAGAAATCAAAGGCTGATAAAGACGGCGACGGTATTCCCGATATTGAGTTTGACGAAATAGAGCTTAAGGAGTATATCGGGCATACACCGATTGAAGTGCTTGGCGGAGTTTTGCTGGGCATACTTATTGGTATAGTAATTCCTGGATAACCTATACTATTCTTAATTGTGACGATTAATAAGTTTTTTACTGTTTTTTTTAAATTTTACGGGCGACCACAGGTCGCCCCTACAATATATCGCGTTGTATTATGATTTTCTGTGCCATATGTAGCGCAGACCTGTGGGCTCCCGTGACTTTCGCAATTGCATATAACTGTGAATAGTATAAACCGCAAAGCGAGGCTTTTTTATGAAAAATAAAAAGCAACTTGAAACCAATTATCTTGATACAATAAAATCCCCTAAAGATATCCGAAAAATGACCGTACCACAATTAAAATCCCTTTGCAGCGAAATACGCCGCACATTGATTGATACGGTATCCCAAACCGGGGGGCATCTCGCATCAAACCTCGGCGTTGTTGAGCTTACCGTGGCAATGCACATGGTTTTCAACACCCCTTTTGACCAGTTTGTTTGGGATGTAGGACACCAGTGCTATGTTCACAAGCTGCTCACCGGACGCGCGGCAAAGTTTTCGACTCTGCGCAGCGAGGGGGGTATATCAGGGTTTCCTTCACCGGCCGAGAGTGAGCACGACTCGTTTATTGTCGGACACAGCAGCACATCAATATCTGCTGCAAACGGTATGGCAAAAGCAAAATCTTTGCTTGGTAAAGGCGGAACAGTAATTGCAGTTATCGGCGACGGTGCTTTAACCGGCGGACTTGCATATGAGGGCTTAAGCAATGCGGGACGCAGCAAAGACAAGCTGATTGTGGTACTAAACGACAACGGTATGTCAATTAGCAAAAATGTCGGATTTGTAGCGCGCCATCTGGCGACACTTCGTGCACGACCGCGTTATGTACGCGCAAAAACGCTTTTCAGCAATATGGTGGCTTCCATTCCGCTTATCGGTGCACCGCTGCGAAACAGGCTGCTGCATTTTAAAACAAAGCTAAAGAAAATGTTATACAGTCAAAGCAGTTTTTTTGAAGAAATGGGATTTAACTATATCGGACCTCTTGACGGACACGATATAGTTGAACTCATTAGGGGATTTCAAGCTGCAAAACGAATGGATCGCCCTGTTTTATTGCATGTTGCAACCGTCAAGGGAAAAGGCTGTGATTATGCGGAGAAAAACCCGGATATATATCACGGGGTATCCGGAATTAATTCTCAAAAAGGTGAAGTGTCGGGCTCAAGCTTTTCATCGGTGTTCGGTGAAGAGCTTTGCGCTCTTGCACAACAGGATAGCCGCATATGTGCAATTACGGCAGCGATGAAAAACAGCACAGGGCTTGAAAGATTCAACAATATGTACCCTAAACGGTGTTTTGATGTCGGAATAGCTGAGGGGCATGCCGTGACCTTTGCAGCAGGTCTTGCTCGTAATGAAGCATTGCCTGTATTTGCGGTGTATTCAACCTTTCTTCAAAGAAGCTATGACCAGATTTTGAATGATGCTGCAATTTCCGGTGAGCATATCATACTTGCTATTGACCGAGCGGGTATTGTGGGCGAAGACGGAGAAACACATCAGGGCATTTTTGATGTTGCGTTTTTAAATACAATACCCGGAGTCACAATATATTCCCCCTCATGCTTTGAAGAACTGCGCATCAACCTTAGGCAGGCCATTTACGATGTTTCGGGCATTGCGGCTGTCCGCTACCCGCGGAGTGGACAACTGCCCGGACTTGAGGATTATAAACCGGATTACAAGCCTTACACGCTGATTAGGGCGGCGGGCGCGCGCGTCCTGCTTGTAACTTACGGCAGAATATTTGCCAATGTAAAAATGGCTGCCGAGCGTCTGTGTGCGTCCGGATGTCCTGTTTCGGTGCTCAAGCTGACACGCATTAAACCGTTAGACTTGGAATTCGCCCAAATCGCTGCGTCTTATGACAGTGTGTTTTTCTTTGAGGAGGGAATACGCTCCGGTGGCACCGGCGAGGCCTTAGGTAACATGTTATTAAATCTAAGGTTTACAGGATATTATGAGATTACGGCAATTAGCGGCTTTGTGCCAATGTGCAGTGTTAAAAACGGTCTGAAAAACCATTATCTTGATGCTGAAAGCATTGAAAATAGGGTGAAGGCACGGCAAATGGAAATTGAAAGGGAAAGGAAATGGGCTCGGACGGTTTAAAACAGGCTGGTGAATTAAGGTTTGATGCGGCTTTAGTTGCCCGGGGGCTTGCAAGAAGCCGAGAAATTGCAAAGCAGCATATATTATCAGGTGAAGCGACTATAAATGGGCAAATTGTAAAAAAGGCGTCGCAGGCGGTTATGCCGACCGATACAATTGAGTGTTACGGCAAAGCTCCCCGCTATGTTAGCCGGGGTGGTTTAAAGCTTGAAAAGGCTATTGCACTCGGCAAATATAGCTTATCGGGCAAATATGCACTGGATATTGGTGCCTCGACCGGCGGTTTTACAGACTGTATGTTGCAGCATGGTGTCAAAAAAGTGTATGCCGTCGATGTCGGACACGGTCAGCTTGACAAAACCCTGGTTTCGGATAGCCGTGTTGTAAATATTGAACGGACCGACATTCGGGATACAAAAATAATTAAGAAATATATCTTACCTTTTTCGTGCGATTTTTGTACAATAGACGTATCTTTTATTTCGGTAAAAGCTATTTTCGACTATGCTAATGAATTTTTAAAACCGAATGCAGACATCGTTTGTCTAATAAAACCTCAATTTGAAGCGGGGAGGGCATCAATCGGCAAAAACGGTATAGTAAAAAGCCCTAAAACACACTGCCGCGTATTATCCGAGCTATGTGATTTCTTTAGTTCAAAAGGGTTTGGTATTGCCGGACTGACACATTCACCTGTTAAGGGTGGAGCGGGAAATATTGAATACCTTGCGCTGTTAAAATCCGGCGGGAACAATAAGGTTTTCGGCTTTGAGGATATTGTTGCAAAAGCTCACAACGCATTGAAAGGTGGGTGAGAAATGAGAATTGCTCTAATTTTTAATGAAAAGTCCGCCGAAATACACTCAACTTTAGAACGTGTCAGCAATACATTAAAAAAAATGGGTGCAGATGTTCTTTTGCCGCCGGGTGATTTTCAAAGCAGTGCGCCGGACGATCTGCTAAAAGCCTGTGATGTGGCAATAGTGCTTGGTGGTGACGGCACGATTATTCATACCGCCAAGCGTGCAGCGCATTTTGACCGGCCGGTTCTTGGTATTAACTGCGGAAAGCTTGGATTTATGGCGGGACTTGAAGCCGACGAACTATCCCGGCTTTCATTGCTTTTAGAGGGGCGGTATTCGGTTGAACGGCGTATGATGCTTAGCGTTAAAATTATCAACGCCGACGACACAAAAGAGTTGTGTGCACTTAATGAAGCGGTTGTTTTGCGCGGTGCGTTGTCGCCCATGGTGGAATTTGAGGTTTCAAGCGAACGCGAGCATGTTCTTGATTATCGCGCAGACGGTGTGATTGTGGCGACTCCGACGGGTTCTACCGCTTATTCGCTTTCGGCGGGCGGGCCTATTATTGACCCGGCGGTGCGCTGCCTTTTGTTAACGCCGATTTGCGCTCATTCGCTGTACGCGCGCTCATATATTTTCAGCGAGCAATCAAATATATTTCTTCGCGCAAAAAATGTCGTAAATCAAGAGGTTTACCTCACTGTTGATGGTGAGGAGGGCGTCACGATATGTGACGGTGACATAGTGAGTATAAAAAAGTCCGATGTATTCGCAAGGCTAATTATAATCAAGGAAACACCATTTTATCAGGTGCTTAATCGCAAGCTTATTAATCGCCGCTGATTAGGAGCGGGGGGAGATGTCCGATGAAAGCTAAACGCCACGCAAAAATAATTGACATAATAAAGTCGCAGAAGATAAATACGCAGGAGGAACTGCAGTATCATCTTAAAAAAGCGGGTTTTGATGTGACGCAGGCTACGATATCGCGTGATATTAAAGAACTTCGTTTAATAAAAACGCTGGGCAGTGATGGATATTATCGATATGCTACTGCCGATCGCAGCAATGACAGCATATCCTCGAAATTTAATACATTATTTTCCGATACCGTGGTGAATATCGACTATGCCGGCAATATTGTGGTTATCAAATGCCTATCAGGCACAGCTACGGCCGCGTGTGCGGCGATAGACGCGTTGCACCGTCCAAATATTGTGGGGACAATTTCGGGTGATGATACCTTCTTGTGCATAATGCGCAATGAAGAAAACGCTGTTGACCTTGTTCTTGAACTAAAAAAGTTAATCTATGATACAAAAGCTTGAAATAAAGAAAGGCAAGAATTTATATGCTTTCAAGTTTGCATATTGAAAATGTTGCGGTTATTGAAAAAGCCGATATAGAGCCGGGGCAAGGTCTTAATGTGCTTACCGGCGAAACCGGTGCGGGCAAATCCATAGTGATAGACGCTCTGAATGCTGTTTTGGGCGAGAGGGTCAGCAGGGATGTGGTGCGTACCGGAAGTGACGAGGCGCACATAACTGCAATTTTTTCGGATATTTCGTCCGGTATACAAAATGAGCTTGAAGAGCTTGGGGTTAGTCTCGACCAAGAGGGCTGTTTGATAATTCAACGCACCATTTCGGCGGGAGGTAAGAGCGGCTGCCGCATTAACGGTCGGCCTGTGACCGCTGCAATTTTAAGGACAATTGGGCGTATGCTTGTCAATATTCACGGCCAGCATGAAAATCAGGCATTGCTTTCACCCGAACGGCATGTGGATTATCTTGAGCAGATTGGCGGCATTATGTCATTGCGCAGTGAATATAACCAAGCTTATCAAAGCCTTTGCGATAAGAGACGCCAACTGGAGCAGACACAAATGGATGAGGGCATGAAAGCAAGGCGTATTGATATGCTGCGTTTTCAAATAGATGAAATTGAGTCGGCGGGTATACGTGTTGGCGAAGAGGCTGAGCTGCGCGAACGACGCCAATTTTATCGGAATGCCGAAAAGATTGCATTATCACTTAGCGGCGCCCGCAAAAACCTGACAGGAGACGAGCAAAGCGATGGTGCATTAAATCTTCTTTCGGACGCAGTCGCGCAAATTCGGGACGCGGGCCGGTATGTTACTGAATTGGACGAGCTTGGGCAAAGAGCTGAAAGCCTGCTTTATGAGCTTGAAGAATGTGCAGGGGAACTGCGAGATTATGCAACCCACCTTGATTTTGAGCCGGACGAGCTTGAAAATGTCGAGCAAAGGCTTGATACGATAAGGCGCATGACTTCCAAATACGGTCCGGATGAACAGGCTGTTTTGAATTTTGCTCAGCAGGCGCGCAGTGAGCTTGACAGTATTGAGATGTCCGATGTTCTTGCCGAGCGGCTTAAAAAAGAGCTTGCAGCCTCCGAGCAAGCTGCAACCGAGGCTGCAATTAAGCTTTCAAAGGCAAGGCATGCAGCCGCGGCTGACTTTGAAAGCAAAGTAAGCAATGAACTAAAATTCCTTGATATGCCTGACGTCAAGTTTGTTGTTTCGATAAATCCCGTAGAACTCGGCCCTACGGGTGCCGATAGCGTAGAATTCCTCATTTCGGCGAATCCGGGAGAGCAGCCCCGTCCTCTTGGGAAAATTGCGTCCGGCGGCGAGTTTTCAAGGATTATGTTGGCGCTAAAATCGGTTATGGCAGAAATTGATGATATTGACACGCTGGTTTATGATGAAATAGATACAGGCATAAGCGGGCGAGCTGCGCATAAGGTAGGCATAAAGTTGCGCCAAACTGCCAAAAGCCGCCAAGTGATTTGTGTTACACACTTAGCGCAGATTGCGGCAATGGCACATCAACATTTCTTGATTGACAAAACGGTGCGTGACGGGCGTACATACACAAATGTTTTGCTGCTTGACATTGATGGACGTGAACGAGAGCTTGCCCGTATTATCGGCGGCGGTGTCACTGATGCAAATATATCTGCGGCGCGTGAAATGCTTTTGACAAGTGATAATATGTAATTTATACTATTGTTAAACTCGGAGCGCCGGGGACGGCGCTCCCTACGGTTGCATCGTAAAAAAACGGTGCGATGGATACGGAACGCCGGGGACGGCGTTTCCTACGGACAATGTGTAGGGCGCGATGCCCTCATCGCGCCGTTGTTAATTGATAAAGGGTGACGAAATGGAAAAACACAACAATGCCGGCAGTGGACTGTGGACTGTTATCATTACGATAACCGCCGCCTTAGCGGTAATTTATATACCATTTAGGTTTGTGGCTGCCTTGGTGCTTAATAATCATAGTTATACAGGTCTTTACACGCGAATTCCTACAGCTATTGTCAGTAATATGTATTACCGCGCGGGCAAGTCTTTATTGTTTATGTCGTCGGTGATTCCCGTGGTAATCGCGGCGTTTGTTTTAATTACGGCAATTCGTTTTTCGCAAAAAAAGGCGCTTGTGATTTGGGGTATATACGCAGCTGTAATTGTATTAGGAAACTTTTTTCTGGTTCAATGGACAGAACTTATTTACAACCCGAGCTTATTGATTTATAACATAATACACACGCTGATAGTGGCAGCAAGTGCATTGTTGATTGTCGCAATGCCGAAATGGTTTGGAAAGTTCCCGTCTGAGGATGCACTTTTTTTCACTTGTGCATTTATGTTTCTTTTTATACAACGAGTTGTGGCACTGTATGCAAGTGCTGTAATTTTGGTGGTTTTTGAGCAAAGAATAACAATAGCCGATGTGTTTTCAAGGGTATTTACATTTGATAATGCAATAGGCATACTAAAACCGATTGTTATAATGGCGGTGGT
>JAQVFM010000002.1:0-33271 GCA_028697255.1 Oscillospiraceae bacterium | reverse complement strand
TGTATGCAAGTGCTGTAATTTTGGTGGTTTTTGAGCAAAGAATAACAATAGCCGATGTGTTTTCAAGGGTATTTACATTTGATAATGCAATAGGCATACTAAAACCGATTGTTATAATGGCGGTGGTATACTATGCTGTAAGGTTTGTGCCTAAACTTAAAAATATTAATTAAAGCATGCTTATGCAAAATATTTATTATAAAAGAAAGGCAAAATGTTTTCGCAAATATAAGGAGGACCAAATTTAATGAATGTTTATGACGAGCTTGAATCACGGGGTATGATTGCCCAGACGACAAACGCCGAGCGTATTCGCGAGCTGCTGGGCGGTAAACCGGTGACTTTTTATATAGGGTTTGATCCGACCGCCGACAGCCTGCATGTTGGACATTTTGTGCAGCTTATGGTAATGGCGCATATGCAGCGTGCCGGACATCGCCCTATTGCACTTTTGGGCGGAGGTACCGCAATGATTGGAGACCCGACAGGCAAGAGTGATATGCGCAAAATGATGACGAGCGAAACTATTTCTTATCATGCCGAGTGCTTTAGTAAACAGATGTCAAAATTTATTGACTTTACAGACGGTAAGGCACTTATGGTCAATAATGCCGATTGGCTTTTAAATCTTAATTATGTTGAGTTTTTGCGCGAAATTGGCGTGCATTTTTCTGTGAACCGTATGCTGACTGCCGAATGCTTTAAATCCCGTATGGAAACCGGGCTGTCTTTTCTTGAATTTAACTATATGCTTATGCAAAGCTATGATTTTTATTATCTTAATAACCGGTATGACTGTATCATGCAGCTTGGCGGAGATGACCAATGGTCTAACATTATCGGTGGAGTCGAGCTGTGCCGGCGAAAAGCGGGTAAAGAGGTTTATGGAATGACCTTTGCACTTCTCACAACCTCCGAGGGCAAAAAGATGGGCAAGACCGAGCGTGGCGCTGTATGGCTTGATCCGAATAAGACGACACCGTATGAGTTTTTCCAGTATTGGCGCAATATTGATGATGCCGATGTGATAAAATGCCTTAAGCTTCTTACCTTTTTACCTTTAGATGAGATTAACGAAATGGCAAAGGCCGAGGGCAGTGAAATAAACGCGGTTAAGGAACGTTTAGCTTATGAAATAACATTGCTGGTACACGGTAAAGAGCAGTCCGATAAAGCGCTTAGCGCAGCGCGTGCGGTGTTCGGCGCAGGCAAAACAAGCGATAATATGCCGACGACTGAGCTGTCGGATTTGGATTTCACTGACGGCTGCATATCGGTAATTGATTTGCTGGTAAAAACAGCTCTTGCTCCCTCTCGTGCTGAGGCTCGACGGCTTATAAAGCAGGGCGGAGTAACAGTGGATGACAAAAAAGTTGAAGATATTACTGACAGTCTGACATTAGCATCGTTTGACAAAGGCTTTGTGCTTGTTCGCAAGGGTAAAAAAACCTATAACAAAGTGATAAAAAAATAATAGTATTATAAAGCCAAAAGGAGCAAAGAATAAGGGGTTTCCCGTATTCACAGTCTCCTTTTGTGTTTTGTAGGGCATTATTAATACAAATCATGCTATGGCAACGGCGCGATGAGGGTAATTACTGTCGAATTTTTTAATTGTAGAGTGGTATTAGTTGAATAGTGTGGATTATAATGATAAAATATTGAAAAAAAGGGGGTATCGTCGTGAGTTTAAAACGCTGGGTTGTACCCGATGTTGACAAACACGCTGCCGCGCAGCTTGCCGAGGACTGCGAAATACATCCGTTTTTGGCACTGCTGCTTGTGTCGCGTGGAATTACCGACCCGGCTGATGTTGCCGAGTTTATTCTTGGCGGAGAAGTCGGCGATGACCCGTTTGCTTTTGCGGATATTGATTTTGCCGTGGAGCGGATACAGCGCGCTTTGTACGGCAACGAAAAGATTGCAATTTACGGAGATTATGATGCGGATGGTATAACGGCAACTGTTTTGTTATATACTTTTTTAAGACAAAAGGGAGCAAATGTAGTATATTATATTCCCGAGCGTGAGAATGAGGGCTATGGACTGCACATCGAGAGCATAGACCTACTGTCAAAGCAGGGAGTCAGCCTTATTATTACCGTAGACAACGGCGTGTCTGCTGTTGACGAAATTGAGCATGCCGGTAAATTAGGAATTGACGTTATTGTTACCGACCACCACCAACCTCCCGCAGAGCTGCCCCGCGCTGTTGCGGTTGTTGACCCGCATCGCCCGGATTGCGGCAGCCGGTATAAGGAATACGCAGGTGTGGGTGTTGCGTTTAAGCTGGCCTGTGCCATTGAGGGCGATTCCGATACCGTACTTGAAAAATACGGCGATTTGGTAGCAATCGGGACACTGGCCGATGTCGTGCCTTTGACAGGCGAAAACCGAAAGCTTGTAAGGGCAGGGCTTGATATCTTGAACTCTTGTCAAAGACCGGGTATAAAAGCATTAACAAAGGTTGCCGGCATGAATGGCCGAAATTTAAGTTCAACCTCGGTTGTGTTTTCGCTCGCGCCCAGGATCAATGCAGCAGGCCGGATGGATACGCCGGATTTAGCCGCGCGCCTGTTGCTGACCGAAAGTGACGAGACAGCCGAAACGCTTGCAAATCAGATTCAACAGTGCAATAGTGCTCGACAGTCGGCAGAAGCTTTAATAATAAAAGAAATAACCGAGCAAATACAAAGCCGGCCGGAGCTTCTTGCCGATCGTGTGCTTGTGCTTGACGGGCAAAGCTGGCACCCCGGCGTTATAGGAATTATCGCTTCACGTATTGTGGAACGTTACGGCAAGCCTTGCATACTTATAACAACAAAGGACAATGAAGCAAACGGTTCGGGACGGAGCGTTCGCGGATTTTCTTTATATGATGCCGTTCATGCATGTGCACAGGTGTTGAGCCGTTTTGGGGGCCACGATATGGCTGCAGGCTTAAGCCTGCCCAAATCAAATATAAATGAATTTAGGCTTAGAATAAACGAATATGCGGCTAATACTTATCCGATGATGCCGGTGCCCGAGCTTAGGATGGAATTTAAGCTGCGTCCGTCACAGGTTGACGTGGAAAAGCTTGCGCTTATATCTGTGCTTGAGCCTTTTGGATGCGGCAATCCGGCGCCTGTTTTTGGCTTGTTCGGAATGAGGCTGGACAATATTATGCCAATAGGAAAGGGCAAACATTTGCGCATTTCGGTTTCGCGTGATAACGTACGTTTTTCGGCGGTTTATTTTAATGTAAGCTGTGAAAGCTTTCCCTTCGAATGCGGACAGACGGTAAATCTTGTTGCAACCTTGGAGCGTAACGAATACAAGGGCGTAGTTACACCGACCGTGCTTATAAAGGATATTCGTGCTGCAGACTTTAAACAGGATGAACTGATAGATGCTTTGCAGCAATTTGATAGTTTAATGCGAAATGATGAAACAAGCGGCAATGATACCGCAAAAATGATGCCGGATAGGGCGCAGATTGAAAAGGTATATCGTTTTTTACGTGCCAAAAAGGGTTGGAAGGGATCACTTACTCAATTGTGCTTTTATTTAAAGGATATTACGTATGTTCGTGTGCTTGTTATTTTGGAAATGCTGCGTGAATCCTCATTGATTGAGCTTAAGAACCTTGGTGAAATTCTGGATATTTTTATATTGCCCGTTGACAAAAAGGTTGATTTAACGCGTACATCGGTATGGAATCGTTTAAGCTGTGTTGCCGGGAAAAGAGTGGTTGATTGATGCAAAACGATATTAATATGATTCGTGCTACCTGTGATTTAAAATCGCAGCTTGAAGTCAGCGGTAAACAATATGATATGGCGGCTATTGACAAAGCTATTAAAATTGCCATATCCGCACATCAGGGGCAAATGCGTTCGTCGGGTGAAGAGTTTGTTTGCCACCCTCTTATGGTTGCAGCCATTCTTGTTGAACTTGGTATGGACAGCGAAACAATTGTGGCTGCAATTTTGCACGATGTAGTTGAGGATACGTCGGTTGAACTTGATGAAATAGCCAAGAAGTTCGGCAAAGATGTCGCGGCATTGGTTGATGGCGTAACAAAATTAAGCAAGCTTCCCTTTACAACAAAAGAGGAGCAACAGGCAGAGAACGTGCGCAAAATGCTGCTTGCTATGGCACAGGATATTAGGGTTATAATTATCAAGCTTGCTGACAGGCTGCATAACATGCGCACGATAAGCTCACTGGCCGAACAAAAGCGCAGGGACAAGGCCAAAGAAACAATGGATATATTTGCGCCGCTTGCTCACCGCTTGGGTATTCGCGCCGTAAAAGAAGAGCTTGAGGATCTGTCACTTCGAATTCTGGATCCGGTTGCCTACGGTGAGATTGAAGAGGCACTCGCATTGCGCGAGGAAGAGCGCAACACCTTTATCGAGAGCATAAAGCTTCGTATTACCGAAAAGCTAAAAAGTATTCCTATTGAATGTGTTGTTGCCGGACGAATAAAAAGTATTACGGGAATATACAGGAAGATGTATGTTCAAGACCGTTCTTTTGATGAGATTTATGATATTTATGCTGTGCGGGTAATTGTCGGCACAGTTAATGATTGCTATAACGTTTTGGGTATTATTCACGATATGTTTCGGCCTATACCAAATCGGTTTAAGGATTATATTTCAACTCCCAAGTCTAATATGTACCAGTCACTTCATACGACCGTCATCAGCAAAGAAAAAATTCCGTTCGAGGTGCAGATACGCTCATGGGAAATGCACTATACTGCCGAATACGGTATAGCGGCGCACTGGAAGTATAAGCTGGGTATACAGCGCAAGGATAAGTTAGAGGAGCGTATTGCCTGGGTACGCCAGTTTATTGAAAATCAAAAGGATGTAGATGACGCGGAAGATATTGTACGCACAATCAAAACCGATTTGTCATCTGACGATGTGTTTGTATTTACCCCAAAGGGCGACGTTATTACGCTGCCGGTCGGCGCGACCGTGATTGATTTCGCCTACGCGATCCACTCTGAGGTCGGAAACCGCATGATCGGCGCCAAAGTGGATGGCAGAATTGTTCCTATCGACTATGAGGTAAAAACAGGGGAAATTGTAGAAGTTCTTACGACCTCTGCACAGGGTAGGGGGCCCAGCCGTGACTGGCTTAATATAGTCAAAACAGGAGAAGCGCGGAATAAAATTCGCTCATGGTTTAAAAAAGAGCGCCGCGAGGAAAATATAGAGCAGTGGCGCGCAGAGCTTGAACGCGAGCTTTCAAGAAACGGAATCCGCCTACCCGACGATAAAATGAAGAAGTTTTTATTTTCACAGGTCAAAAAGCAGCATTGCGCAACACTTGATGATTTTTATGCGGCGATAGGATATGGCGGGATTATTCTTTCACGTATAATGGCTCGAATCAAGGACGACTACCTAAGACTTATCAAAGCTGAAAATATCAAGCCCGAAAGCCTTGTCGCGCCTACACGGCGTCGTGGCAGCAATGGCGGCGTTATTATAGAAAATATGGAAAATTGCCTTGTCAAGTTTGCACGGTGCTGCAATCCCGTGCCCGGAGACAGCATAATCGGTTTTATAACTCGCGGATACGGCGTGTCGATACACAAATCGGACTGTATTAATGTTCCAAAGGATATGTCGCAGGTCGAGGAGCCAGAGCGGTGGGTTTCGGTCAGATGGGAGGAAAGCGTACGCGACGAATTTAAGGCGACACTTAATATAAAAGCCAAAAACCGAAATGCACTTCTTGCAGATATTACAACACAATTAGCTTCGATGCACGTTATGATTCACGCCATAAGCGCACGCGAGTCGCAAGGAAATGATGTGCTTATGAGTGTGACGGTGGGCGTTAACAGCCTGGATCATTTGAAGTCGGTAATTGAAAAAATAGATAAAATTGAAGGAATATATAATGTGTTCAGAAGCGGCCATACAGTGTGACGGCCGCGTTTCAAAAGGGAGGAAATCATCATGCCGTTTGTCCGTTTGGCAGTCGGAAAGCTTGATACCAATTGCTATATCATTTTTGATGATCAAAATAAAGGCGTTATTATAGACCCGGGCGGTGATGCACATCGTATACTTGATGCAGTTGAAGAACGACAGCTTAAAATTGAGTATGTTATGCTAACCCATGTCCACTTTGATCATATGTTGGCGGTCGAAAAAATACAAAGCAGTACCAAAGCCGGTTTGTTGGTTCCGCGCGGTGACGTCGAGGCGCTGTCAGACAGCAGCAAAAGCTTAATGTTCATGGCGGGACGCACAAAGCTATCACTTAAAGCAGACAGACTGCTTGATGACGGCGACATAATTGCAGTGGGCAAGCTATCGTTTCGTGTTATACACACGCCGGGGCACACTCCGGGAAGTAGCTGCTATTTATGTGATGATTTACTGATAACCGGTGACACACTATTTGCAGGTGGATTTGGTCGCACTGATTTTGCAGGCGGCGACAACCACGCAATGCGTCGCTCGCTTGTACGACTCAGTGAACTAAAAGGAGATTATACGGTGCTGCCCGGCCATGGTGAGATAACAACTCTTGACAAAGAGCGGCTCGATAATCCGTATATGCGCTTGATATGATACTGATTATTAAAGGCCATAATTACGAATTTGAAATGCAAAATATCTGCCGTCTTTTTTTGCCCTTTGAAAAAATCAAAGTGACAGATGATGTGAATGCCGCTGAAAGCGCCGATAGTGCGACTGTTGTCGCATCGACTTTAATGTCAGCCGATAAAACCGGTGTTATTCTGTCTGCTGCTTTAAGCCATGGGGATCGGCACCTAAGCGCAAAAGAGAACATCAGCGCCTATACTGACGGTAAGGAAATTGAAAGGCGACTTGCCGTGATGCTTTACAGCTTGTTTGCAAAGCATTTTAATTTTAGGTTGCCTTGGGGAGCAGTGACGGGTGTGCGTCCGGTCAAGCTGATGAGACGCATTTCTGACAAGTACGGATCCGAACAAGCCGCAGCCGATTGGCTTAAAAAATATCTACTCGTAAGCGAGGACAAAGTAAAGCTTTGTCTTGAAACATTAATAACAGAAAATAAAATCATAAAGCTATCACAGCCTCAGTCGTTCAGCTTATATATCTCGGTTCCCTTTTGTCCTTCAAGGTGTGATTATTGCTCTTTTGTATCACATACGGTCGAAAGGGCTGCGCGGCTGATACCCGAATATGTAGAAAAACTGTGCCGAGAAATTGAATATACCGGCAGCATTGCGCGTCGGTTAGGATTGCAGCTTGAGACGATATATGTCGGTGGTGGAACACCGACGGTTTTGAGTGCCGCACAGCTTGCCCGTATACTAAATGCGGTACATGACAGCTTTGATTTGTCATGTTTGCGTGAATTTACGGTTGAGGCCGGCCGCCCCGACACGGTGGAGCAGGATAAGCTTGAAGCGATTAAATCGGCGGGCACAACCCGTATCAGTATCAATCCGCAGACACTAAACGATGATGTGCTCAAATCCATAGGTCGTCGTCACAGCGCGGATAGATTTTTTGAAGCGTATAAGCTTGCGAGGCTTTGCGGGTTTGATAATATTAATACCGATTTGATTGCAGGGTTGCCGGGCGATGATTATGACGGTTTTAAATTAAGTCTCGAAAAGCTAATCGGGCTTGCACCTGAAAGCATTACGGTGCATACGCTTGCTATGAAGCGCGCATCCAATTTTATGAAAAATTATAGCGGGCTTGATGACTGTTCTTCCCAGTCCGTGCGCATGGTTGATTTAAGTATTTGTAAGCTGAAATCGGCCGGTTATCGCCCATATTATCTTTATCGCCAAAGCCGTACCGTAGGAGGTACCGAAAATACAGGATGGTCAAAGCCATCATACGAGGGACTTTATAATGTGTTTATGATGGATGAGACGCACACCGTGCTTGCGTGTGGTGCGGGTGCGGTTACCAAGCTGAAGCAGCCCGATGGGGATTGTATTGAAAGAATTTTTAATTATAAATTTCCATATGAATACAACGAACGATTTGACGACATGATACAAAGAAAAGGACGGGTGATTTCGTTTTATGAAACCTTTTTTTAAAAGATGTCTTAAGCTAAAGGAAATAAACGAGCGTGCGCACAATGACGCAGCCGCTTTTATTGAAGAGGAGAGCCACAGATATGCACATGAAATAAAAATGCTGGCACAGCATCTTGCCACTGAGTTTGGCGGACATTGCCTTTGCATGCTGTCAGGGCCGTCATCGGCGGGTAAAACGACTACTGCGAAATTACTGACCCTCAATCTTGCCAAGCTTGGGGTAGAGGCTCATACAATTTCAATGGATGATTTTTATCGCGGTCGGGAACAGGCTCCGCTTCTTTCAAACGGGCATTATGATTATGAGGCGTTAGAGGCACTCAATCTTGATGAGCTTGAAAGGTGCATGCGCGAGCTTATAAAAGACGGCAGAACGCTGCTGCCCCAGTTTGATTTTATCAAAGGGCGTCCCACCGACGATATGAGGGAACTTAAAATTTCGCAAAATGCGGTTGTTATTTTTGAAGGTATACACGCAATAAATCCGTATTTTGAGCAGCATCTTCCCATGCAAAACCTATTTAAGATTTTTGTCAACACAGTATCACCTATAATAAATGAAAGCAAAAAGCTGTTGGCGCGCAGAGAAATTCGACTGACGCGGCGCATGCTTCGGGACGAAAGGTTTAGAAACAGCTCAGTAATAAATACACTGAATATGTGGAGGCAGGTTGTCAGAGGCGAAAATGAATATATGTTCCCGTTTGTAGACACGGTTGATTACCTTATTGACACAACACATGCATATGAACCCTGTATTTTTGCGCCACTTTTGCTACCGCTGCTTCACAGTCTGCCTGACGGGCATGAATATGCCGATACGACAAACCGCCTGATTGACGCCCTTTCAAGATTTGAGCATTTGCCGCTTGATATGATGCCTAAAGACGCTCTGCTTAGGGAATTTGTAGGGGAGTAATACTTTTCGACATATTGAATTATTGCATATACTAAGATATAATGGATTTGTTATCCAAATTTAAAGGGGGAATTATGGTGGCAACTTTCGAAGATGTGGTGTCTAAAGCCAAAAGTGTGGCCGAGACAGCGGGGAAAAAGACCTCTGATTTTATTGAAGTTACAAAGCTGAGACTCGATGTGGCCGAATTGGAAAGGGAAATGACCGCAATATTTGAAGGATTGGGACGCATGGTGTACGACGCTAAAAAATCGGGAGAGGATGCCTCCTCACTTGTGGATGACTGTGTTGAAAGGCTTGATGAGTGCCAATCTCAAATAGACGATCTGCGAAGAAAAATCGACGAATATCGGTATGCCGTAAGATGCAAGATGTGCGGATTACCTAACCCTAACGATGCCGTTTACTGCAAAAAGTGCGGAGCTAAGATTGAGCGTTAAATCTAACTGAACGGCATGTTTAGTTGTTTCACCGTTGTTTGGGGGTAAGATTATTAATATTTCATATGAGCAGTACGAAAAAAGCGCTAAATTCCTTAAAGACCGCTTAAATTTTGTGCCCGATGTTGCTGTAGTGCTGGGCTCGGGACTTGGCGCACTGACAAGAGAAATCGAACCGCCTGCTTTACGTATACCATACGGTGAAATACCCGGCTTTCCGCAGTCGACAGTCCAGTCACATGCGGGCGAGCTAATATGTGGGCGTATGTCCGGCAAAAATGTTGCTTTGATGTCCGGTCGCTTTCATGTATATGAGGGATATTCACCGCAGATGGTCAGCTTTTATGTCCGGGTGCTGTATTTATTGGGCGTTAAAACGCTAATTTTAACAAACGCGGCAGGAGGGGTTAATCAGTCGTTTAATGTTGGCGATTTGATGCTGATAACCGACCATATAAAATTTTTTGCCGAGAGTCCTGCCCGCGGCAAGCACATGCCTGAGTTTGGCCGCCGTTTTTTTGATTTGTCATGCCTTTATTCCCAAAGATTAAGGGATATTGCCCATAAATGTGCTGAAAAACAAGGTGCAAAGCTGCGTGAAGGTGTGTATTTTTATATGCCGGGGCCGGAATTTGAAACGCCGGCCGAAATTCGGGCAATCAGGATTTTAGGCGGAGATGCTGTGGGCATGTCAACAGTTTTTGAAGCAGTTATGGCAGCTCAATGCGGTATTGAGGTTTTGGGGATTTCTGTTATCACAAATATGGCCGCCGGCATTTTGCCCCAAAGCACGGTCAGCGACGATGATGTGACCGCTACTGCTTCTAAAGTTTCCGGACGATTTTGTTCGTTGATAAAAGATGTTATTGCCGTTTTATAGGGCATGCTTGGAGGTAATGCCTTGCTTATTACCGATGTTGATGTTTTAAGTGCCAGCGGAAAGCTGCAAAGCGGCATGAATGTTGCCGTGAATGACGGTCGCTTTTGCTATATCGGCAAACAAATTCCGGACGGGGATTGGGGCGAAAGAATTAATGGCAGCAGTCTTGTCATGATACCGGGGTTTGTTAACGCC
This sequence comes from Oscillospiraceae bacterium, assembly GCA_028697255.1. GTDB lineage: Bacteria > Bacillota > Clostridia > Oscillospirales > Acutalibacteraceae > Avimonas. The sequence goes on along the minus strand of JAQVFM010000002.1, from coordinate 22,772 downwards.
CATACACATATCCCAATGGTCTTAATGCGCGGGTATGGTGACGATATGCCGCTTGATAAATGGCTTTATGATCGCATATTCCCGGTTGAAGACAAGCTGACCGGCGACGATGTCTATTGGGGCAGCATGCTTGGTATAGCAGAGATGATAGCGTGCGGAATTACCAGTTTTTCAGATATGTATTACTATTGTGCGAATATCTCAAAAGCTGTTCTTGAAAGCGGAATTAAGGCAAATATCGGACGAGGGATAAGCTGCTTTGATGATACAAAACGCTTTGCCGATTTGCCCGCGCATGATGAGCTTGTTGAGCTTGTTAACGTATACAAAAATTTGGGTGACGGTCGTATACTAATCGATGCTGCGCCCCATTCGGAATACACCACGCGACCGGACATACTGTCCGATGTGGCCGAATTTGCTGATATGCACAAGCTGCGTGTGCAGGTGCATTTGTCCGAAACACGCAAGGAGCACCTTGAATGCACCGGACGTCACGGCAAAACGCCGGCAAGCGTTTTAAGGGACAGCGGAATTTTTGATTTGCCTGTCACGGCTGCACATTGTGTATGGCTCACTGATTTAGATATAGAAATGATGTCCGGATACGATGTGACGATTGCCCACTGTCCGCAAAGCAACCTAAAGCTTGCAAGCGGCATTGCACAAGTTGAAAAAATGCGACGAGCGGGTTTGAAAATTGCGCTTGGCACCGATTCTGCCGCAAGCAACAACAATTTGGATATGTTCGAGGAAATGCGAACTGCAGCCCTTTTGGCCAAAGGTGTGTCCTTAAACCCATGCGCTATGCCTGCATGCGAAGCGTTGTTTATGGCGACGAGAGCGGGCGCGTTGGCGCAGGGCAGGCACGATAGCGGCGATATAAAACAAGGCTACCTTGCCGATTTTGTATTGCTGGACAAACACAGGCCGGAAATGGTTCCCTGCCATGATATTTTATCAAATGTAGTGTATGCGGCAGGTGCTGCCAGCGTTAAAATGACAGTTGTCAACGGACGCATACTCTATCGTGACGGCAATTATTTAACTATAGATATCGAACGGGCGATTTATGAAACAAAACGATGTGTTCGTTTGCTGATGTAATTACTAATGAGAGGACGGGTGGGAGCTTGCCGCAACAACGCAAAAAGCAAAGTTTTCTCCACGGTGCGCTGATTTTGTCGGCGGCCGCCATCCTGACAAAAATTATCGGAGCTCTTTTCTTCAAAATTCCATTGCAAAAGATTAATGATACAGCATACGGATATTTTGAGGCTGTGTTTAACATATATATCCCCATTTACATTGTATCGACGGCGGGTTTTCCGATTGCCGTATCGCGTATGGTATCCCAAAGCATTGCGCTTGGACGGTATCGGGATATAAGGGTTATCCGCCGTGTTGCAAATAAGGTTTTTTGGATTACCGGCTTGGCAGGAACACTGTTAATGATTATCGCCTCGTTTTTTTATCCGCAATATGTGGATTTGCCCAACGCAAGACTGACAATGCTAATTATGGCACCTTCGATATTGTTCTGCTGCCTTATGACTGCGTATCGGGGCATATACGAAGGCTCGCGCAATATGATTCCCACCGCTGTGTCTCAGATTGTCGAAGCTGTGGGCAAGCTTGTTTTTGGGATTAGTCTTGCGGCAGGAGCGCTGCGGCTGGGTCAATGGCAGTACGAGCAGGGGTTTAAGGTGTTCGGTAAACAGGCAGGTTCGGCAGAGCATGCGCTTGCAATCAGTCTACCCTATATCGCAGCAGGAGGTATGTTCGGGGTTACTGCCGGATCGTTTTTTTCGCTTTTTTACCTGTATGTTCGTTATCGCAGGCACGGCAGCGGCATTACGCGTGAAGAATTTTTAGGCGCACCAAAACCGCATAGTACGAAAGCTGTTTTTCGCAGCCTGCTGCGTTTTGCAATTCCTGTGGCATTAGGTACGCTGGCAACACAGCTTACAACAATAATTGATGTTGTGTCTTTTCAAAAATCTCTTGCGATAGTTGTTGCTCGAAACGGCGATATTGTACGCGAGGTTTATCAAAAAGCAATTGATTTAAGCGGAACTACCGATATTTTAGCTTTTCTGACCGGAAACCGCGGCATAGCTATGACCTATGTTAATCTTGTGCCCAATATAACTTTATCGCTGGGTATAAGCGCGCTTCCTGTTATTACTTCGGCATGGGCACTTCGCGACAAGTCACAACTTCGTAGTATTACTGCTGCCGTTTTGCGCATTACTATATTAATAGCACTGCCCTCGGGTCTCGGGCTTTCAGTGCTTGCAAGGCCGATTATGAAGTTTATTTACGACCGGTCCACTGCTATGATTGCCGGGCCGCAGCTTGAGGTTCTGGGTTTTGCAGTAGTGTTCATTTGCCTCGTCGCACCGATAAACGCAATGCTTCAGGCAATGGGACGCGCTGATATTCCCGCAAAAATCGTGCTTGTTGGCGGTGGTATCAAACTGCTTTTGAACACACTGCTGATACTTAACCCAAGGATAAACATTATGGGCTCGGCTTACAGCACGCTTGCATGCTATGTAGTGATGGTAATACTAAGCCTTTACAGCTTAAGGAATGTAATGAAAATGCCGATACGCTGGCGCTCGGTTTTTCCAAAGCCGTTGTTTGCGTCTTTGTGCTGCAGTGTGGCGGCATGGGCGGTCAACGGGTTGTTGTCACATTTTGTTTTTGAGGGTATTGCTGTCGCTATTGCTATACTTGCTGCAGTGGTTGTCTACATTTGGGTGTTATTGTCAATAAAAGCAATTACGAGCGAAGATGTTTTAATGCTTCCAAAAGGACAAAAAATTGCTCAAATACTTGCAAAATACAATTTTTTAGGTTAAAATAGGTAAAATCGAATAAATTGTTTCAGTCGGGGGAAAAAGCATGCCGTTAGACTATAAGCAAAAGCAACGCTATAAAATGGAGGATTTGCTCGATATTATGCGTTTGCTGCGGTCTGATAACGGGTGCGATTGGGACAAGGTTCAGACTCATCAAAGCATACGTTCAAATTTTTTAGAGGAAACACACGAGGCGATAGAGGCAATCAATTCGGGCGATGCCGAATCACTTTGCGAGGAGCTCGGTGATGTATTACTTCAGATTGTGTTTCACTCACAAATAGAGAACGAAAGAGGAGTCTTTGATTTTGACGATGTAGTCGACGGTATTTGCAAAAAACTTATAAAGAGACATCCGCACGTTTTTAAAGACGTTCACATCGATGATAAAGAAGAAATTTTAAGGAACTGGGACAAAATAAAGCGACAGACCAAAGGTGGCAGCACACAGGCCGATTTACTGCGTTCGGTTCCCAAAACACTTCCCGCTTTGATGCGGTCGACCAAGGTGCAAAGTCGTGCGGCGCGGGTTGGATTTGACTGGCCGGATATAACGGGTGCATTAGAGGCATTGGACAGCGAAAAGCTGGAGCTTGAAAAGGCAATTGCTGACGGTGACGCTCAAAAAACTGAGGAAGAACTTGGTGACTTGTTGTTTTCTGCAGTCAATGTTTCACGATTTTTAGGCTGTGACGCCGAACAAGCTCTAACCCTTTCATGTGACAAGTTTATACGTCGTTTCGAGCTTGTTGAATCGTTGGCCAAAAAGCAAGGACTTGACATGACCAGTGCCGGGCTTCAAAAGCTGGACGAGCTTTGGCAAAAGGCAAAGTCAATGTCACAAGCTTGTGGTCAGGATATTACCTAATCATCCATGCGCGGTTTAACCCGCTGGTGTATAAAATCTTTGGAGGTTATAAAATGAACAAAGTTAAATTGGTATCTTCAGTTGCGCAGAAATCAGGGTTATCTAAAAAGGACTCTGAAAAGGCAGTTACTGCAATGCTTGATTCTATCGTGGAAACAGTAGCTTCCGGCGACAAGGTTCAGTTGGTGGGTTTTGGCACTTTTGAGGTTCGCGAGCGTCAGCAAAGAACAGGGCGCAATCCCCGCACGAAAGAGGAAATTATTATTCCTGCTTCCAAACAGCCCGTCTTTAAAGCCGGCAAGTCCTTTAAGGAATCCGTTGCAAAATAAGACGAATATAATCTAAAAGCCGCCCTTGTGGCGGCTTTTTACAATTTTTTTATCATTAGTATAAAATGGGGGGTTAAAAATGAGATTGGATAAGTATTTGAAGGTTTCGCGTTTAATTAAGAGGCGTACGGTAGCTAATCAAGCATGCGACGCCGGAAAGGTGACTGTGAACGATAAAACTGCACGCGCTTCATACGAAGTTAAGGTAGGTGATATTATCGAAATAACAATGGGCGAACGGCGGGTGCGTGTCGAAGTGCTCTCGGTACAGGAACACGCTACAAAAGACAATGCTTCACTTTTATACCGTGTATTGTCTTAATAGACATTCATATTAATTTAGGCTCTCACATAGTATTAACTGTAATGTTGTGTGAGAAGGAGTGCCTATTATGGCCGATAACCGAACAGCGGTACAGATGCCGCACCATGTTATCTTAGAGGACAGACGTGCATTAACAGTGTCAGGCGTTTCAGATGTTGATAGCTTTGATGATATGACAGTGGTCATTTATACTGATCTGGGCGAGCTTACCGTTAAGGGAGAAGATTTGCACATAAACCGCCTTAATATTGAAACCGGTGATTTGACGCTTGAGGGCAGGATACATTCTCTTGCCTATGCCGAAATTCAAAACAGGGCAGGCGGTTTTTTCGGACGTCTGTTCAAGTGAGGGCTGCATGAAGTGGAAATAACAATTAATGACCAAATGCGAGAGCTTCTCCTTTCATGCGGTATGGGCTTTATCCTTGGCTTGTATTACGAGTGTTATCGAGTTCCGCGCCTTGTAATGCGAATTAGCAAAACGGCATTGTTTATTCAGGACATTGTCTATTTTCTTTCGGCAGCAGTATTGACATTTTTGTTTTCACTTGCAATAATGGACGGGCGGCTGAGGTTTTATCTGTTTTTGGGTGAAGCAATCGGTTTTGCAGTCTATTATTTTACAGTTGGTCGTCTTGTCGGACGCATTGCCGTGATTGTTGTCAATGCTGTTAAATTTTTGTGTATAAAGCTTTCTAAAATAATTACTGCACCTTTTAAACTGCTTATCGGGTTGATTTACAGCGGATTTTTCCTTTTATTAGATTTTTTGAAAAAAATAGTGCACAAATTTATAATATTTTTGAAAAAATGCTTGAAACGTATACGACTTATATTGTATAATCGAAAAAAAGTGTCTGATAATAAAACGGGCACCACGCCCCGTGCTACATAGAAGGGGAAAAGGTTATTATGAGGGCCGTTAAAAGGAAAGGAAAGAAAAGAAGCATTTTTCTTCGTGTAGCGCTGGCCGCCTTTTCTATTTATGTTGTGGTCATGCTGATACAGCTCCAGCTTGAAATAAGCAAACGACAGAAAAAAATTGATGAATTGGACATCGCTTCTGTATTGCTTCAAAAGGAAATCGAGGAATTGGAAAAGCAAAGCGAAAATTATGAAAAATACCTTGAGAAGAAAGCAAGAGAGCAAGGTATGGCACGGCCGGGCGAGACGATATACATTGAAATACCAGGTAAAAACGACCGAAAATAAACAGGAGGAAAGTAAGCGCATATGCAAATCGAAGTTGGAGCGGTAGTTGAAGGTAAGATTACCGGCATCACGAAGTTTGGAGCTTTTGTGGAGTTGCCCGGGGGAAAAACCGGCATGGTCCATATCTCCGAAGTTGCCCCGACTTATGTCAAGGAAATTCGTGATTATGTCAGCGAAAACCAGACAATTAAGGTCAAAGTTTTGACAATTAGTGATGATGGAAAGGTCAGCCTTTCAATTAAAAGGGCTATTGAATCTACCGCTCCCAAGCAGCAGCGTACTACGTCCCCGGGTCGTCCCGGCGGATTTGAGTGGAAAGTCAGTCGCAATGAATCTGCCAGTTTCGAGGACATGATTTCAAAATTTAAGCAGACAAGTGATGAAAAAATGCTTGATTTAAAACGTTCACTTGACAGTAAGCATGGTGGTTTTTCACGTCGTGGTTCACGCGGTTAGCTAATATTAATATACTTTAGGGGCGGCGTTTTGTTCCGCCCTTTTTTGCAGTCTAATATTCAATTCGATAAGCGGCGGGATGGGGGCATCCCGTCCTACAGATCGCCCGCACAGGTTGTCACTTCAGCAAAAAGCATATTGTATCGAATTGTGCTATTAAATAATTGACTAACATTAGTTTGGAGTATGTACAATGGTAATCATAAACGCCAGAATTTATGCAATGGATCGTCCTTTAATACAATCAGGGTATGTTCGTATCGAAAATGGTATTATCGCCGATGTGGGCAGCATGCCTATTGAGTTTGCAGGCGAAGAAGTTTTTGACGCCGAGGGAAAAATATTGCTACCGGGATTTGTAGATGCTCATAGTCACATTGGCATGTGGGAAGATGGGATGGGCTTTGAGGGCGATGACGGCAATGAAGACACCGACCCGGCTACTCCTCATTTGAGGGCGGTTGATGCCATCAATCCGATTGACAGGTGTTTTACCGAGGCTCTTGAAGCCGGTGTTACTACTGTGATTACGGGCCCGGGCAGCGCTAATCCTATTGGTGGTCAGCTTTGTGCAATGAAAACTGCAGGACGGCGCATTGAGGATATGGTAATCAAGGCGCCAATTGCGATGAAAATGGCTCTCGGTGAAAACCCTAAAACAGTATATCATGGCAAAAATCAGACGCCTGTGACGAGAATGGCAACAGCCGCGATAATCAGGGAGCACCTTGCGCAGGCGCGTCGTTATGATGAGAACATAAGGCGGTCGGATAAGGACAGCGATATCGAAAGGCCCGAATATGACATTAAGTGCGAAGCGTTGCTTCCGGTGATAAAAAAGGAATTACCGGTGCATTTTCATGCTCATAGGCTTGACGATATTTTTACTGCACATAGGATTGCTGCCGAATTCGACCTTGATTATGTAATAGTACACGGTACACAGGCACACCTTGCTGCGGATTTGCTGGCGGCAGATAAAACACGTGTGCTGTGCGGACCGTTGCTGTGTGACCGCTCAAAGCCCGAGATGCGAGATTTAACTCCGCGCTGTACGTCTGTTTTGCACCAAGCGGGTGTTAAGCTTGCTATAATAACCGATCATCCGGTTATACCCGAGCAATACCTTTCACTTTGTGCAGGGTTGGCTGTCAGGGATGGGCTTCCATATGAAGAGGCGCTGCGCGCAATTACGCTGTCCCCTGCCGAGATTTGCGGGATTGATTCCCGGGTAGGCTCGATTACGCCGGGTAAGGATGCGGATATTGTGCTGTTTGCGGATGATCCGCTGTACGTTACCGCCAAACCATATGCCGTGTTCTGCAAAGGGCAACGCTTTGTATGACGATTTTAGGAGAAGAAAATGAGAGAAATTAATGTATCACTTATAGAAAATGCTGTACGCGATTTGTGCATTGAGGCAAATCTAAGTATTACCGAAGATATTAAAGCTTGTCTTACTAAATCAGCAAAGCATGAAACTAAACCCCTTGCCCGTGATATTTTAGAAAACCTTGTAGAAAATATTAATACCGCCCGTGACATGAGACTTCCGGTATGTCAAGACACCGGCATGGCAGTAGTGTTTGCCGAAGTAGGACAGGATGTCCATATAGCAGGTGGGTTGTTGTCGGACGCAGTAAACCGAGGAGTTGCAAGAGGATATACCGAGGGGCTACTGCGCTGCTCGGTAGTGTCTGATCCGCTACGTCGCGTCAACACCGGCGACAATACGCCGGCAGTGCTTCACACAGTGCTGACATCAGGTGATAAAATCAGGCTTACGGTTGCCCCCAAGGGATTTGGCAGCGAAAACATGAGCCGGTTAAAGATGTTTACGCCTGCCGCCGATTCACATGATATTATTAAGTTCATATGCGATACGGTAAAAACCGCGGGAGGAAATCCTTGTCCCCCTGTAGTGCTCGGTGTCGGCATCGGCGGTGATTTTGAGTTGTGCGCGCTGCTTGCAAAACGCGCATTATGCCGTCCGGTCGATTGCCATAATCCTGATCCGTTTTATGCACAAATGGAACGCGACGCACTCGCCCAGGTCAATGCTCTCGGTATTGGACCTCAGGGTATGGGCGGCAAAACCACCGCACTTGGCGTTGCAATTGAGGTTTATCCGACGCATATCGCCGGATTGCCTGTTGCAGTTAATGTAGGCTGCCATGTTACCAGGCATGCCAGCACAATAATATAGATAATGAATTTGTAACAAAGAATTAATATATTATCTTTTATTTTGCCTGTAATTTTGCTATAATGTGGTTAGATAAGCCATCGGGCAAAGGCGAATTTGATTTTGCCTTGTGACGACGAGCCCGCTTTGGCACAATAATGTCCCCCGTAAGGGGAAAGGAATGGGAGTTGAAGTCATGAAAATCAACATTACAGGTAGAAAGGTTCCCATTAGTCAGTCGTTCACACAACGGGTCGAAAAAAAGCTAAAAAAGCTTGAAAAATTTTTCGATTCTGACGCCTTAGCAGAGGTTACGATTACTCAGGAGAGAAATTTGCAGCGCGTGGAAGTGACAATTCGTCAAGGTGGAATGCTTTTCCGTGCTGAAGAAGCGGAAACCGAGGCAATTGACGCTTTGGACAAGCTTATCGACGTTTTATTCAGACAAATTCGCCGTAACAAGACAAGGCTTGAAAAAAGGCTTAGGGAAAACGCTTTCAACGATAAATCGCTTTTTTTGGATGAGGAACCTGAGGAGAACGAGATTGATGTTGTAAGATCTAAAAAGTTTCCTGTTAAACCAATGGACGTGGAGGAAGCTGTACTGCAAATGAATATGCTGGGACATCAGTTTTATATGTTCAGGAACATGGATTCCAATGAAATAAATGTTGTATACTGCCGACGAGACGGAAAATATGGGCTTTTAGAGCCTGATGCTTAAATTTTCGTCTGATTGACTATCGGCTATATGCTATATGCAATATAGAAGAGCCGCTATCAGCGGCTCTTTTCTTTAGAGAATAGGGTGATGGCTTGGAAAAATGCAAGAAGATAATTGCCGGAATCATGGCATTGAGTGTATTAATGTCGATGACAGGATGCAAAAACAAAAAAAAGGATATCAGCCGTTTCGGCATAGATATAAACAGCCTTAATCCGTTGTTCATGACAGCGGTGGACGGTCTTGACGGCCGCAAGGTATTTAGCCGTGATCCATCGATTATAAGTGCTGTTATCATGCTTTTTATGAATATGGAGCTCACCCCCAAGGCACAGCTTACAAACGAAAAAGGAATAAGCTTTACGGCAACTACGATGTATGGCGATTTTTATTTTGGCGAATGTCGAGGGAATTGGCTTAGGATTTCTGGGAAAGAATATGAATTGGAAAAGGATTATTCGGAGGATATTCGGCTAATTTATGAACGGCTGGCTTCCGAGACCGAGCATACTGTAGATGTAACGCGTGAAAAAATCCTCGCGGTTACTCCGGAAATGACATATAGAGAGCTGCTGGAGAGCTTTGGACAAACACTTGAAACAGCGGTTGTGGGCGAGCGCAAGGCATGGCTGTATAAATATAACGACCGTCCTTTCTATATCAGATATAAAAGCCAAGACGACAAAGTGAATATGACCGGCAGACAGCTTTTGGAGCAAATATGGAAAAATTACAATCTTGACCAGTCGCTAACTTCGCCTGAGCCGCCCGGCAGCGGCAGGTTATCGGTATACAAACAAGCGTTTGGAGATGTAATTGATGCCTGTCTTTATAGTTATGGTGATTTACCCTTTAGTCTGTTAATTAATACGGACATTCTTTTGTATATAGATGATAACGAGCGGCAGCAGCTTGTTGATTATTTGAAATCTAAATATTCAGTAAAAATACAGGACACCGCCCTTGCCGGTATGGCTATTGCCGGCGATGCGCTTAATGAGACAGACAGTGAACAAATGGTTGCCTGGGTTAAGCATTACAGTTTTGTCGGTGATAAGCGCATGAATTTTGCTGTGGCCGCAAAGCTTGGCAAAAATGATACAGTTACGCTGAATATGCGGTTTAAATTGAAAGAAAACCGTTGGGAGAAGGATTGAATGAAATCATTACAGCTATGCGCGCCATGCTTATTCGGTTTGGAAGGTATATTGGGCAATGAGCTGCGCCGTATGGACGCAGATAATGTAAAGGCAGAAAACGGACGAGTGTTTTTTGAGGGCGGGCCGGAAATACTTGCGCGTGCAAATATTTGTTCAAGATATGCCGAGCGAATACAGGTTGTGATGGGTAGATTTGAGGCCAAATCGTTTGATTGCCTGTTTGAAAACGTACGGTCACTGCCGTGGGAGCAATTTATCGGTAAAAAGGATAGGTTTCCGGTTAAGGGTTGGTCTTTGGAATCTGCGTTACACAGTGTTCCTGACTGTCAATCAATAATTAAAAAGGCTGTTGTTGAACGACTCAAGGAAAAATATCGAACCTCTTGGTTCGATGAAACAGGCGTGCTTTATCAGATACAGTTTACAATATTAAAGGACGAGGTAACTGTCCTTGTTGACTCAAGTGGCTCAGGTCTGCACAAGCGCGGATATCGCGCAATTGCCGGGGTAGCACCGTTAAAAGAGACGTTGGCGGCAGCGATTGTCGATTTGGCTCGTGCAAGAAAAGCACGTCGGGTGTTTGACCCGTGCTGTGGTTCGGGCACCTTGCTGATTGAATCGGCGCTTGCTGCGCTCGGTATCGCACCGGGCATACGCCGAAAATTTTCATCATCAAATTGGAGTCAGGTGCCCGACGCCATCTGGAAACAGGAGCGAGACAGGGCGCGTCAGGCAGAGCGCAGAGACGTCGAATTTTCGGCACTTGGCAGCGATATTGATAAGCAGGCGGTTGCCCTGACCATGGAAAATGCTAAATTGGCAGATGTCGGAAAGGTTGTATCGGCCACATATGCTGATTTAAGCGATTTTAAAACGGATGATGGTGGTGGGGTGGTGCTTTGCAATCCACCTTACGGAGAACGGCTCGCGGATATCAATCAGGCTGAGCGGCTTATTCGAATTATGGGACGGGTGTTTAAGCCCGGTAACGGATGGAGCTATTACATTATCAGCTCTCACGAACGATTTGAAAAATTATTCGGACGTCCCGCCGATAAACGGCGCAAACTGTATAACGGTATGCTGAAATGCCAGCTTTATATGTATTACCGTTAGGGAGATTAGTAAATGAAACACGTTTTTATAATAAATCCGAAAGCCGGAAAGGATAAGCGCGCTCTTTCGTTAATACCCGAAATAAATAGGTATTTTGCTGAAAATCCGGGTGATTACGTAATCAATATAACAAACGCTCCGATGGACGCTACGCGGCTTACGCGCAGCCATGCCGACAAGGGAGGGGAAGTACGCTTTTACGCCTGCGGAGGCGACGGTACGTTGTTTGAAGTATTAAATGGGGCATATGGCCGCAACAACGTTGAAATTGCCTGTATACCGTGCGGCTCGGCTAATGATTATATTAAAAACTTTGGTGGTGCCGAGCAGTTTAAATCTATTGCTGCACAGGTTAATGGCGTGACACATTTGGTGGATGCAATAGACTGCAACGGTCGCAAATCACTTAATATTTGCTGTATGGGTATGGATGCCGACGTTGCCGACAAGATGATATATTTTAAAAATTTCCCGTTGGTTTCAGGACCAATGGCATATAAACTTGCAGTTGCCTATATGTTTTTTCACCGTATAGGCAGGCGTCTTGATGTGCAAATTGAAACGGGGAACGGTGTTGTAAGGCATCAAGGGGATTATTTGTTTACACTTGCAGCAAGCGGGCAGTATTACGGCGGGGGTTTTCATGGCGCGCCGCAGGCATGTCCGAACGATGGTCTTTTGGATTTTGTTTTTGTCGATAAAATTTCACGCCCTGCTGTTCCTAATTTTTTAAAGCGTTATAAAAACGGGCGTCATCTTGATATGCCCATTGTACATAGTTATCGTGGTATTAGCATGAAGGTTACATCACCTGTGCCGGTTACGGTATGTGCAGACGGTGAATGCTTTTCCGAAACGGAAATAACTTTTAAGATATGTCCGCAATCAGTTCGTTTTGTTTTACCTGCAAATATTGTTAAAAAATTATGAAATTTATATTTCTCTCTTGATTTTTCCAATTTTAAGGTTAAAATATGTAAGTAGGTTAGCACTCGGATGATAAGAGTGCTAAAATTAACAATCACAATTTAAGGAGGAACTAATATGACAATCAAACCTCTTGCCGACAGAATTGTGCTAAAAATGGTTGAAGCTGATGAAACCACGAAGAGCGGAATTATTCTGGCCGGTTCTGCAAAAGAAAAACCGCAGGTTGCCGAAGTTGTCGCGGTAGGACCGGGGGGCAACGTAGAAGGCAAGGAAATCACCATGTATGTCAAGGTGGGCGACAAGGTGCTGACCAGTAAATATTCGGGCACCGAGGTCAAACTTGACGGACAAGAATATACGATAGTCCGTCAAAGCGATATTCTTGCCGTTGTTGAAGGCTAAAAAAATAATATGAAAGCTGATTAGGAGGAAATATTTATGGCCAAACAGATACTTTACGGTGAGAAAGCGCGCAAAGCGCTTCAATCAGGCGTTGACCAGCTTGCTGATACCGTTAAAATTACATTGGGGCCGCGCGGTCGCAATGTTGTGTTGGACAAAAAGTTCGGCGCACCTCTGATTACAAGCGATGGTGTTACAATTGCCAAGGAAATCGAGCTTGAAGATGAATTTGAGAATATGGGTGCGCAGCTTGTTAAGGAAGTTTCCACAAAAACAAATGATGTTGCCGGAGACGGCACAACAACTGCAACGCTGCTTGCACAGGCAATGATTCGCGAGGGCATGAAAAACGTCGCAGCCGGTGCAAATCCAATGGCTCTTAAAAAGGGTATTGAAGCCGCAGTTGAAAATGTTGTTAACTCCGTAGTTGCAAATTCCAACAAGGTAAGCGGTTCTGAAGATATCGCAAGAGTTGCAACAATCTCGGCAAGCGACGCATTTATCGGTAAGCTGATAGCCGAGGCAATGGAAAAAGTTTCGGCAGACGGAGTTATTACGGTTGAGGAATCCAAGACTGCCGAAACCTATACCGAGGTTGTCGAGGGTATGCAGTTTGACCGCGGATATATTACTCCATACATGGTTACCGATACCGAAAAAATGGAAGCCGTTATCGACGATGCGTATATTTTGATTACAGACAAAAAGATTTCAAACGTACAGGATATTCTGCCGTTGCTTGAGCAGGTTGTTCAGGCGGGTAAGAAGCTTGTAATTATTGCAGAAGATGTTGAGGGCGAAGCACTATCCACCCTTATTGTCAATAAGTTGCGCGGTACATTCACCTGTGTTGCAGTCAAAGCTCCGGGCTTCGGCGACCGCCGCAAGGAAATGTTGCTTGATATTGCCACTTTAACCGGCGGCGAGGTCATCTCAGACGAGCTTGGTCTTGATCTGAAAGAAACCACAATGGATATGCTTGGGCGTGCAAGTCAGGTTAAGGTTCAAAAAGAAAATACCATTATTGTTGACGGTGCAGGCGACTCCGAGAAAATCAAAAATCGTATTGCACAAATCCGCAATCAAATCGAAATCACGACTTCAGACTTTGACCGTGAGAAATTGCAGGAGCGTCTTGCCAAGCTGTCGGGCGGCGTAGCGGTTATCAAGGTTGGCGCTGCGACAGAGGTCGAGATGAAAGAGAAAAAGATGCGCATTGAGGACGCACTTTCGGCAACCAAGGCTGCTGTTGAAGAAGGTATAGTTGCCGGCGGAGGCGTTGCATTTCTTAATGCGTTGTCCGATCTCCAAAAGCTGCTCGATACTAAGGAAGACGATGAGAAAACCGGTGTAAGCATTGTATATAGAGCGATTGAGGAGCCCATTCGCCAGATTGCTTACAATGCTGGGCTTGAAGGCAGTGTTATTATTGATAAGATTAAGTCTTCTAACAAAACCGGTTATGGCTATGATTTTGCCAAAAACGAGTATGTGGATATGTTGTCAGCCGGTATTGTCGACCCAACCAAGGTCACGCGCTCGGCACTTCAGAACGCAGCTTCGATTGCGGCAATGGTACTGACCACCGAATCCCTTGTGGCGGATAAAAAAGAGCCACCCGCACCCGCAGCAGCACCTACCCCGGGCGGAATGGACGGCATGTATTAATAAGTTCTTGACCGACGGCACCCCCGTCGGTCTTTTTCTATTTCACTGTTGCCGCGTAAACTAAAAAATGGTATACTACTAATCAAATAATCATTAAAGGACGGTTTAGAAGACATGGCTGATGAAAAAATGGCTGTTTCTGATATCAAAAAAGAAAGCATGAGGCTTGCCCTGAGCGTATTTTTGTGGACGATATTCGCAGCCGTGCTTAATTTTATCATATACATGTCTATGACAATGATTTTTACGGGGATGTCCACAAAGACAATTGGTGAGAGAATTTATGAAATTGATGACGACGGCAATAGAAGTATAGTAACCGAAATATATTTTAACACACAAACAACAGGCGAAAGCACTACTGCTGCTACAAGTGCCGCTACTTCCTTTGCCGCAGGGGCGACAACTAATACGAGCGGGCAGACAACATCAACATCTACTGCTACTACTACGCTACCCACCAACCAGGTTAAAGAAAGCATTCGTTCAGAATTTCCGAAGGGTGCGTCTTTAGCATTGGATATAGTATCTCAGCTTTTTATGCTTATCCTGTTTGTTTCAATGATATATACAAAGCTGTGGGAGCGTGGTGACAAAGACAGCAACAGGGTGCAGTATAAACACATGGTCGAGGATAAGCTGCGCGGGCTTAAAATTGGTCTGGTTGCGGCAATACCATCGTTTGCTTTTTATTTAATTCTTGTGCTAAGCAAGCTGAAAATTGTTGCGCCGGAGTTTTTCTTTATTTATCGGTTTCTTAATATTACTTTTATTCCTTTAATCTCACGAATGGCAGGGGCAGTATTAACCGCAGATAATATTCCGTGGTTGTCTTTGTTCGGGATATTTATGACACTCTTGGTGCTTCCTATTACGAGTTATGCAGCATATGTGTTGGGCTATAAAAATATATCTTTAAGCGAAAAAATAATATATGTTGACCCAAACAAACGAAATAAAAGAAGACGCTGAAATACAAGGCATGATTTCACCCTTTTAATCATAGTTTTTACGGGGTGATTATTATGCAAAAACGAAGATCGAAAAATATTATTATACCCTTTTTAATAGTTTTAGGCTGTATTTTTGCGGCTGTATATATCGGTGTTCAGCTAAAAAAGGCGATTTCGGCGGACACAGGGGTGCCTGCGGGCACTGTGCTGCTGATTGACCCCGGCCATGGCGGCAGGGACGGCGGCACTTCGGCGTCTGATGGCACGGTTGAAAAGGACCTTAACCTTGCGATATCACTGCCGCTTTATGATATGTTGCGTGTAATGGGCTATCAAGTGGAGCTGTCAAGGGATAGTGATTGCATGCTGTGTGATTCCGGTCTTAAAACGATAAGGGATCAAAAAGTCAGCGATATGAAAAACCGGCTTAAAATTTATGACCAAAGCCGGCTTACAATCAGTATTCATCAAAACCATTTTTCCCAGTCGCAGTATTTCGGTACTCAGATTTTTTACGGTACCAAAAACGCCGAAAGCAAGCAATTGGCAACAACAATCAGGCAGACGGTACTGGGACTGCTGCAGCCCGACAATAAGCGTGAGATAAAAAAAGCCACAAAAGATATATATCTTTTAAGCAAAACAAAGGCCCCCGCAATAATTGTAGAATGCGGGTTTTTGTCTAACCCGGACGAATTAGCAAAGCTTAAAAGTGTCGAGTATCAGCGCAAGATGGCTTATGCAATAACCTGCGGCGTACTTGAATACGACCCTTAATACTATTTTACGCTCTGCCTCGTTGTCGTCGTCAGCCCGCCATCCTCCTCTGCTCTTTGCAGGGCAAAAAATATTCTTGCCAATCTTATCTCCTTTTCAAACTGAGAATAGTATAAGCTTGATAATCGGAAAGGCACGGTTTTTATAATGTCCACAAAAAGCAAAACAGCTTTTATTTGTTCGCAGTGCGGTATTGAATCGCCGAAATGGTATGGAAAATGTCCATCGTGCGGTGAATGGAACACTATGCAGGAAGAAGTCATTTCTATTCAAAAGCAGATGCAGCGCGGCCGTGCTGGGGTTATTTCGGACACATCGCAGCCATTGTCTGAAATAGGCGTCGATGGAGAAAATCGCTGGAAAACCGGTCTTAAAGAGCTTGACAGGGTTCTCGGCGGCGGGATTGTGCCGGGCTGTTTGATGCTGATAGGCGGCGATCCCGGGATTGGTAAATCAACCTTACTGTTGCAGATTTGCGAACATATCTCAAAGAAACTAAAGATATTGTATGTGTCGGGCGAGGAGTCAAAAAGGCAGATTAAGCTGCGCGCACAAAGGCTTAATGTCCACAGCGATAACATTTATATTTTGTGCGAAACAGATGCGGATAGCATAATTGAACATATAAACGCAGAGATGCCGGGACTTGTTATCATTGATTCGATACAAACGATGAGTCTCGGCGCTGTTTCGTCGACGCCGGGCAGTGTCACCCAGGTTCGGGAGTGCACATCGGCTATTATGCGGGCGGCAAAGGCCAAGGATATACCGGTATTTATTGTCAGCCACGTAAACAAGGACGGTGCAATTGCCGGCCCCAAGGTGATGGAGCATATTGTGGATTCAGTGCTTTATTTTGAGGGTGACCGTAACACGGCGTATCGAATTTTGCGCTGTATGAAAAACCGTTACGGTTCAACCAATGAAATCGGCGTGTTTGAAATGTGCGACAATGGGCTTAGCGAGGTTGAAAACCCGTCGATGATGCTGTTGTCGGGACGACCGCTCAATGTCAGCGGAACTTGTGTTGCCTGTATGATGGAGGGTACGCGCCCGCTACTTGCCGAAGTTCAGGGTCTTGTAACTCCGACAGGTTTTGGTAATCCAAGGCGCATGGCTACCGGATTTGATTATAATAGACTTTCGCTGCTGCTTGCCGTGCTTGAAAAACGCGCGGGATACTTTTTTTCTAACCAGGATGCATACATAAACGTCGTTGGCGGCATGCGGCTTGACGAACCTGCCGCCGATTTGCCGGTTGCCCTGTCTTTGATTTCAAGCCTGAAAGATGTGGCCATAAGCGGCGATGTTGTTGCATTCGGCGAAATAGGGCTTGCGGGTGAGATACGCTCAATTTCAAATACCGAGGCTCGTATCGGTGAGGCAGTGCGTCTTGGATTTAAAAAAATTTTGTTGCCGCACCAGAATTTAAAAAATGCTGCAAAGCGCCCCGGCATTCAAATTGAGGGCGTAAAAACGCTGCGCGAGGCATTTGAAGTTTCTGTTCAATCTTAGATTGATAAAACCTTCGGTACCTTCAAAAGCGGCGCGATGGGGGCACCATGCCCTACGATAGAAATGGACTGACACTCATTATTGTTGTGTGTCAGTTCTTTTTTTAATTAAATTTAAAATCTTATCATAATTCTTATTTATTGTAACAAAATATATATGCTGCTCGGGGGCTCATAAACATATCATCTTTCTTCAAGGGGTTTTTATAATGAAACGTTACGTAATGCTGTTTACATTTACATTTTTGTTTATTACAGGAATCTTAGCTTATGGTCGGATTAGACAGACATCGGTCGCAAAGGTTGCGGTATATGAGGTGCAGCCGCGCCTTGTCGAGCAGACTGTGACTTGTACCGGCAGGGTTGAGATTTCGGAAAGTGAAAACGTTTTTGTTGATATCCCTTGCGTAGTCGATAAAGTACATGTAAAGACAGGCGATAAGATAAAAAAGGGTGATGTGCTTTTCACAGTAAATATAAGTGCCACAAAGCAGGTTATTGCTGACGCTGCCGGGATATCTCCCTCAATGGTGCCCGATGGCCAAATCAAAAGAGATATTAAGGCTCCTGCATCGGGAGAACTATGTGAGGTGAATGTGGAGCCCGGCGGCACGGTTGACATTAAATCGCCCTGTGCCGTGATCTCTTCAAGCGATACACTTCAGGTTAAAGTATCAATTCAGGAAAGCAAGCTTAAAAATATTAAGATCGGTCAAAATGCATCTGTATCGGGAACAGCTTTTGCTAAGGATAAATATCAGGGTGTTGTGTCCTATATATCATCGACTGCCCGCCAACAATTTAACGGAGTGTCCAGCGAAACGGTCGTAGACGCTATCATCTCATTGTCTGAAAAGGACGACTCACTCAAACCCGGGCTGTCGGCAAAATCAAAGATTTTAATAGGAAGTAAGCCTGACTCAATTGTAATTCCTTACGAATATGTGCTTCAGGATAATGAGAACAGGGAGTTTGTATATTTGTATGAAAATGGGCGTTCGGTAAAGCGAATTGTAAAAACAGGAATGGAGCTTAACGACGGCTTCGAAATTGTTTCGGGCTTGTCTCCCGGTTGCCTTGTCATTAAAAACCCCGAAAAAATTGATAAACCTGGGGAAATTGTACGTCTTGTTTCGTAAAGGAGTAAAAAGATGGTAGACATAATAATCTGCGCTTTAAAAAATCTATCGAGAAAAAGACTGCGTACAATGCTTACAGTCGGAAGCATAGCTATCGGTGTAATTCTTGTTGTTATAGTTACGATGATAAGCAACGCCGGCAGGGAAGCAGTCAATAATGAGCTTGAAAGCCTCGGTATGTCCGGTCTTTCGATATGCAGCGCAACCGGTGGCACAGGTATATCAAGTGAATTGCTTGAGTTGATACGCGAAACAAAAAATGTAAAGACAGCGATGCCGCTGCTGATACAATTTGCTTCCTCTATATTAAGAGAAACGCATGGCGACACAATGATTTGCGGAATAGACGGGGGTGCAAATCAGGCAATTTCGCTGTCGCTAAAATACGGCCGGCTGATTTCAAGAGGAGATGTCAAAGCGGCTGATATGGTTTGCGTTGTCGACGAAACGCTTGCCAAGCGCGCTTATGGTCGCGAAAATATAACGGGAAAAACAATATACCTTCAGATCATGGGCATGGAGGAAGAATTTGAAATTGTCGGCGTAACAGAGGCAGGCAGCAGCCTTTTGCAGAATCTTGGAGAATTTATACCAAGCATGGTATATGTCCCATATAGTACACTGCAAATGTTAACGGGACGCGAAACCTTTGACCAGGTTGCGGTGCGTATTCAAGAAAAGGCAGATGTATCCGAGACAAAGGATATAATACTGGAAAAGCTGAACCGCACGGCAGGCGGTAAATCTTTTCGTGCCGATAACCTATCCCTTCAGCGCAAAAGGCTGGGCGGTCTTTTGGATATCGTCAGCCTGATTTTAACCGCAATAAGTGCAATTTCACTTATCGTATCGGGACTTGGCATTATGACAATTATGCTGGTGTCGGTAAATGAAAGGATGAGGGAAATAGGAATAAAAAAAGCAATTGGTGCCGCGGCCAATCGTATTATGCTTGAATTTATGACAGAGGCCATTGTAATTTCACTTATTGGCAGCATTTCCGGTATTGCCATTGGAGGGACAATTTCAACTATCGGATTAAGTGTTTTTGGTCTCAATGCTTCTGTTTATTGGACTGATTTTGCGCTTTTGACCGGATTTTCACTTTTGATAGGCGCTATATTCGGTGTTTATCCGGCAATTAAGGCCGCACGGCTCAATCCCGTTGATGCACTAAGATTTGAATAGCCGCTTTAATAATCTTAAGGCGGAACATTACTTTTATATAATTAATATCGGTTGAATAATTATGGAAATTGGACTACAATATTTAAAAAATACATTCAAAGCGGGGTAATTAAAGTGGACAATGCAAAATTTCGAATAACCGAAATGCAGGTTAAGAAAACAATTGAAAACCTAAAGAAAAACAACATGCAAGCCTGCTTTGTACATAGCCGCTCAGAAGTTGCCGACAAGGTTGCCGAACTTATCAATGAGGGCGACACGGTAGCGGTCGGAGGTTCCGTTACGCTGTTTGAGACAGGCGTAATTGATTTGCTTCGAAACGGCAAATACAATTTTATTGACCGGTATGCGCAGGGCGTCGATACGCGGCAGATTTTTCTTGACAGCTTTTCGGCCGATGTTTATTTAGCATCGTCAAACGCTGTTACCATGAAAGGCGAATTATATAACGTTGACGGCAACTCAAACAGGGTGGCCGCGATACTGTACGGCCCGCCGTCGGTAATACTTATAGTCGGGCACAATAAAATTGTGCCTGATTTAAAGGCGGCGGTGCGCTATGTAAAACAGATATCGGCACCTGCCAACGCTGTTCGTCTTAACTGCCAAACCTATTGCGCGTCCGCGGGTGTTTGCCAGGGTATGGATGATGATAACATGACCTCGGGCTGTGGCGGCAACAGCCGCATTTGCTGCAACTATGTAGTTTGCGCCCGCCAGCGTGTACCGGGCAGAATTAAGGTAATAATTGTGGGGGAGCCGTGCGGCTATTAGTATATTTTGAAAGGCGGTATTTGCTGTAGATGGGCTTAATAGATAAGTTTGGGCAGCTCATTAAACCCACCGCAAATGTCGGCGGCAGGGATAAAGAATCTTTTTTTATCAAAATGCTTAGGTTCTTTTGCATGGCTTTATCGGTATCATTAATTTTAGAGCTTATAATTTTTAACTATGCCTCTTATATTTTAATTACGGGAGAATATTATGAAAAATCCTTTTTAATAGATAGTGTTTCAGGGCTTAAACCGCTTGAAGGCAAACCCGATTATTTTATTGCTACATCTCAAAGACCTGTGATTGAGTTAAAAAATATAAATATGCCCGTACGAACGCTTTATGTCGATGCATCAAGCGAAAAGCTTGACAGGTATGAGCTTGTTATAAACCTTGAATACACCGACAGTACATGCTCTTATCCAGAATTCAGCCCAAAAAAGATGCGCCTGGTGCCCGGAATGGAGCGCACGAAATACACGGTGTGCCATTATAACGGAAATGCAGGCAAAATCCGCATGGCTTTAGAGGTGGATAGGGGAGAGGTATTGCATTTAGGGCGCGTCTTAGTAAATTCGCAAATACCTTATGTAATTTCGTGGGCAAGGATTTTTATTCTTGCGCTGATTTCGCTGGCGGTATATACGTTGGTTAAAGCTCCGTTCATGCGTGCTGCCTATGGCGGAAAATCAAAACGTGCCGCCTCGGTTTCAGGCTCTGTTGTATTTATTGTTTTTATCGTAGTTATTATAGGAACGTATGTGCTGTATACCGGAACTCAAGATAACCCGTTTAAACAAGAAACCGGCGACCAGATTTCACAAGAGCTTGTAGATGCATTTAAAAACCGGCAGGTTTCGCTGCTTGAAACTCCCTCAAAGCAATTGCTTGAAATGGACAACCCGTATGACTGGGGTGCGCGTGAAAGCAATAATGTAGACTATAAATGGGACCACCTATTATATAACGGCAAATATTATTCGTATTATGGCATTGCACCGGTGCTGCTATTGTTCTTGCCGTATAATTTAATCACAGGGTATTACCTTGCATCACACATTGCCTGTCTTTTATTCGCACTGCTGGGTGCATATTTTCTCTCGGCAGCGTACTTTAAAATGATCGACAACTGGTTTAAAAAAACGCCGCTCGGAATTGTTTTGTGCGGTCAGGTTATATTGCTTATGTCGTGCGGAATTCTGTTTTGCTTATGTAGACCGATGTTTTATGAAGTATCAGAAGCTGCGGGATTTATGTTTTTTGCCGGCGGCATATATGCTCTTTTTTCTTCAAATATTCTAACGAATAAGAAGGTTCGGCTGCTGCCGATTGCACTGTCCTCACTGTGCGTTGCACTTGCTGTGTTGTCGCGTCCTACATTTGCTTTGTATGCCATTGCCATGCTGTTTTGGTTTGGATACGGCTTTGTACAGTACAAAAAACACAGGAGCAAAAAAATTGATGCTGTGCGGTATTTTGTTGCAGCATTACTTCCACTTATAATATTCGGGATATTGCAGATGGCATATAACTATGCACGGTTTGGTTCGGTGTTTGATTTTGGCATACAGTATTCGCTGACGATAAACGATTTTACACGCACAGACTTTTTTATGCACATGGCATTTGTCAGCATGTGGAATTTTTTGTTTGCCTTTCCGGTTATCAAATCCGATTTCCCGTTCTTTACTTCACATTTGGAAAACTGGGGTCTTAACGGGTTTTTCTTTTTCGAGACGGGCAACGCGTTCGGGTTGGTTTGGCGGGCCTTGCCAATGCTTTCATTTGGCTACACTCCGCGTCTTTTGCGCCGAGCAAAATCTGCCCAAAGGCTCAAAATGTTGCTGTTATGTGGCATTTCGGGCTTTGCAGTGCCGCTGCTTTTGATTATAAGCACCTGGGAGAGCGGGTATGCGCTGCGCTATAATGTCGATTTTGCGTGGCAAATGCTTCTGACTGCCCTCGCAATTTCATTTTTTGTATACAACAGAATCAAAAGTGAATCATTGCGGCGTGTGCTATATACGATAATGATTGGGTGTGCCCTTTTTAGCGTTATAAGCAATCTTTCACTGCTTTTATTGCATATTCCGGGAGTCGGCAACACAATATTTGTAAATCGTGAAAAAACATTGTTTTATTACAGGATGGCAAGAACTCTGGAGTTTTGGAACTGATGCTGCTA